>JBFYKC010000139.1:0-9038 GCA_041311135.1 Comamonadaceae bacterium
CCTACGACGGTCAAATTGGCCAAGCAGCTTACAGCGCGTCCAAAGGTGGCGTGGTCGGCATGACCCTGCCCATCGCCCGCGACTTGGCTCGCAACGGCATTCGCAACATGACCATCGCCCCGGGCATCTTTGGCACGCCCATGATGTTTGGCATGCCGCAAGAGGTGCAAGATGCCTTGGCCGCCGGCGTGCCCTTCCCTTCACGTTTGGGCACCCCACAGGACTACGCCAAGTTGGCCCTGCACATTTTTGAAAACGATTTGCTCAATGGCGAAGTAATTCGCTTGGACGGCGCGATCCGTTTGGCACCGAAATAAAGCCTCGGTCGGTTGGGAAAGGCGGGAGCGCCTGCCTAGAATCTACGCTCCCACGCTTTTCTCATCCATGGCCATCCCCCAGCACTTCATTCAAGAACTCCTCGCCCGCGTTGACGTGGTCGAGGTGGTGGGTCGCTATGTGCAGCTGAAAAAAGGCGGCGCCAACTTCATGGGGCTGTGCCCGTTCCACGGCGAAAAGTCACCCTCGTTTTCGGTCAGCCCCGCCAAGCAGTTTTTCCATTGCTTTGGTTGCGGCAAGAACGGCAATGCGATTGGCTTCTTGATGGAGCATGCCGGCATGACGTTTGTGGAGGCCGTCAAAGACCTGGCCCAAAACGTCGGCATGCAAGTGCCAGAAGAAGACATCTCCCCGCAAGACCGCGCACGCGCTGCCGAGCAACGCCAAAAGCAAGCCACACTCACCGACGTGTTGGAAAAAGCAGGCGAGGCCTACCGCAAACATTTGCGCAACTCGCCCAAGGCGATTGACTACTTCAAAAGCCGTGGCTTGAGCGGCGAAATCGCCAAGCAGTTTGGCCTTGGCTACGCGCCCGAAGGTTGGCGCAGCTTGGCCAGCGTGTTTCCCGACTACCAAGATCCCCTGCTCGCCGAGAGTGGCTTGGTCATCGTCAACCAAGACGACGGCGAAGAAGAAAAACGCTACGACCGCTTCCGCGACCGTGTCATGTTCCCCATCCGCAATGTCAAAGGCGAGTGCATTGGCTTTGGCGGTCGCGTGCTGGGTGAAGGCACACCCAAATACTTGAACTCGCCCGAGACCCCGGTGTTCAGCAAAGGCCGCGAGCTGTATGGCTTGTTTGAAGCGCGCAACGCACTGCGTGACGCCGGCTACGTGTTGGTGACCGAGGGCTACATGGACGTGGTGGCCTTGGCGCAACTGGGTTTTCCCAACGCCGTGGCCACCCTCGGCACCGCGTGTACGACCGACCATGTGCAAAAACTGTTTCGCTTCACCGACAGCGTGGTGTTCAGTTTTGACGGTGACAGTGCAGGCCGACGTGCCGCACGCAAAGCCCTCGACGGTGCCTTGCCTTACGCCACCGATGTGCGCAGCGTGAAGTTTTTGTTCCTGCCCGCCGAGCACGACCCCGACAGCTACATCCGCGAATTCGGCAAAGAAGCGTTTGCCCACTGCATCACCGAAGCCATGCCGTTGAGCCGCTTCCTGATTGAAGTGGCACGCGAAGGCTGCGACCTGCACACCGCCGAAGGCCGCGCCCACATGGCCAGCAATGCCAAGCCCCTGTGGATGGCGCTGCCCGATGGCGCACTCAAACGCCAGCTGCTCAGCGAGATTGCCGAGCTGGCCGACCTCGGCAACCACGAGTTGCAAGACCTTTGGATGCCTGCTGCGTCCACCGCTGCGCCTGCACGTTCTGGTGAATTCAAGAAATCCGCCAAGTTCCCACCTCGTGAGCCGTACGCGCCCAAGCCTCGAACACGTGGGACACGCCTGATCCCCACAGGCCGTGCCGACCACGCAGCGCGGGTGCTGCTCTCGCACATGGACATTTGGGAAGACCTGTCCACCGAAGACCACAACCTGCTGTGTGAACTGGCCCCGCCACATGGCCCCCTGTTTGTGTGGCTTGACCACCAACACCATGAACACGGCAACCAAGCATGGGGCGCCTTGCGCGAGGGGCTGCGTGGGCACGAGGCTGAAGAGCTGGCCCTGCGCGTCATGGCCACCGCCTTCACCCCGCTGCTGGACGACGATGGCAAGCCCAAACCCGAAACCAGCTCGCCCGAGGAACAAAAACGCGAAGCCGGCTTGGAGCTGCGCGGCATTTTGAACAAAATTTTGTTTGAAAGCCTCGATGCGCAAATGAAAGAAGCCATCGCCGAAGCCGCCGCAGACCCCACCGCCATGCAACGCTACAAAGCCCTGTTTGAGCGCCGTCGGCAGCTGGGCCTGATTCCCCAAAAACTGGTGGAAAGTCAAGATTAACGCGGCTTTGGCTGTTTTCGATTCCCCATTTTGGGTATAATCCACGCTTAGCAAGTGCGACAGCAGCACCTCCGGGCCCGGCCAACCGTGACACAAGCGCACGACTCGCCACCTTACCGCAAGGACTGCATTCCAAATGTTCGCCCTCCCCGCTTGCTTCTGAGGTTTCTTACTTCTCCCCTGTTTCTCTCTCATCCTGCGCCGGGTGTTTGTGGCGCTGTGTATTTGTTTCTTTGATGTCTAGGAGTTTTCATGCCTGTCGACCGCAAGTCCAAGAAGCCTGCCAAACCTGTGGCCAAGAAGGTCGTTGCTAAAACCGTGAGCAAAAAGCCAGCCCCCGCTGCGCCCAAAGCCAAGGCCAAGCCTGCCGTCAAAGCCACTGCCAAAGCTGTTACCAAGCCAACCGCAAAGCCCGTTGCAAAAACCGCTGCCAAACCTGCAGCCAAGCCCGCAACGAAAGCCAAATCAGTGCCTGCATCGAAATCCAAAGCGGCTACCAAGCCAGCTGTGAAACCCGCCGCTAAAACAACCGCAAAGCCCGCAGCAAAACCTGTTGCCAAAGCCGCACCCAAAGTTGCGCCCAAACCCAAAGCCGAAGACACCAAAAAGAAAGTGTCCGCTGTAGAAGCTCACGCACCCAAAGCGGCCGCCAAGCCTAAAGCAGCAGCGAAAAAAGCCACCAAAGCCAAAGGTAAAAAAGGCGGCGCTGAAGACGACGACCTCGGTGACATTGAAGCCGACCTTGAAGGCGAACCCGTGGTCGAAGCCGGCGCCGAAAAGGCCAAGCCGCTGCGCATGAAGATCAGCAAGGCCAAAGAACGCGCCTTGATGAAAGAATTTGGTTTGGACGAAACTGTGCTGTCTGAAGAAGACATGCAAAAGCGTCGTCAACGCCTGAAGACCCTGATCAAACTCGGTAAGACCCGTGGCTATTTGACCCATGGCGAGATCTCTGACCACTTGCCCGACAAGTTGGTTGATGCGGAAACACTCGAAGTGGTGATCAGCATGTTGAACGACATGGGCGTGGCCGTTTACGAACACACCCCTGACGCAGAAACCCTGCTGCTCAACAACAACACGCCCACGGCCGCCACCGAAGAAGAAGCCGAAGAAGAAGCCGAAGCCGCCTTGTCCACCGTGGACAGCGAATTCGGCCGCACCACCGACCCCGTACGCATGTACATGCGCGAAATGGGCACCGTGGAACTGCTGACCCGCGAAGGCGAAATTGAAATTGCCAAGCGCATCGAAGGCGGCTTGATGGACATGATGGCTGCCATCAGCGGCTCGCCTGCCACCATCGCTGCGGTGTTGGCCATGGCCGAAGAAATTCGTGAAAACAAAGTGGTCATCTCCACCATCGTGGACGGTTTCAACAACCTGAACGAAGCCGACGACTACGTGGCCGAAGAAGACTTCGACGAATTCGATGAAGAGGACGACGACGATGGCAAAGGTGGCTCCAAAGCGCTGACCAAGAAATTGGAAGAGCTGAAGAACGCTGCCTTGGAACGCTTCGACCGCATGATTGTGTTGTTCGAAAAACTGCGCAAGACCTACGACAAAGAAGGCTACGGCACCCCTGCCTACGTGAAGGCCCAAACCGCCTTGACCGCCGAATTGATGGGCATTCGCTTCACCGCCAAGACCATCGAAAAACTGTGCGAATCGGTGCGCAGCCAAGTGGACGATGTGCGCAAGAACGA
This sequence comes from Comamonadaceae bacterium, assembly GCA_041311135.1. Classification (GTDB taxonomy): domain Bacteria; phylum Pseudomonadota; class Gammaproteobacteria; order Burkholderiales; family Burkholderiaceae_C; genus Limnohabitans. The sequence continues at coordinate 3,999 of JBFYKC010000139.1, forward strand.
ACGCGAATTGCGTCGCATCATCGTGGACAAATGTGGCATGCCACAAGCCACCTTCATCAAAGACTTCCCACCCAACTTGCTCAACCTCAAGTGGGTGGAAAAGCAGGCTGCCGCCGGCAAGCCTTGGTCCACCACCATGGGTCGCTACATCCCGCCCATTCAAGACTTGCAGCAAAAACTGATCGACCTGCAAGCCCGTGTGGTGGTGCCTTTGGAGCAACTCAAAGATATCAACAAACGCATGAATGCCGGTGAACGCAGTTCACGCGGCGCGAAGAAAGAAATGATCGAAGCCAACTTGCGTTTGGTCATTTCGATCGCCAAGAAATACACCAATCGTGGTTTGCAGTTCCTCGACTTGATCCAAGAAGGCAACATCGGTTTGATGAAGGCCGTGGACAAGTTTGAATACCGTCGCGGCTACAAGTTCTCGACCTACGCCACCTGGTGGATTCGCCAAGCGATCACGCGTTCCATCGCCGATCAAGCGCGCACCATCCGTATCCCTGTGCACATGATCGAAACCATCAACAAGATGAACCGCATCAGCCGCCAACACTTGCAAGAGTTTGGTTTTGAGCCCGATGCCAGCGTCTTGGCCGAGAAGATGGAAATTCCAGAAGACAAGATCCGCAAGATCATGAAGATCGCCAAAGAGCCGATCTCAATGGAAACACCGATCGGTGACGACGACGACAGCCACTTGGGCGACTTCATCGAAGACAGCGTCAACACCGCACCGATCGAAGCGGCCATGCAAGCTGGCTTGCGCGACGTGGTGAAAGACATCTTGGACGGCCTGACCCCACGCGAAGCCAAAGTGTTGCGCATGCGTTTCGGTATCGAGATGACCAGCGACCACACGCTCGAAGAAGTGGGCAAACAGTTTGACGTGACGCGCGAGCGCATCCGTCAAATCGAAGCCAAGGCCCTGCGTAAGCTGAAGCACCCCAGCCGCAGCGACAAACTGCGCAGCTTCATCGACACGATGTAAGCCTCGGCTTTTTCAAGGCAATAAATAACCCCGCCGGTTCACACCGACGGGGTTTTTTCTTTGCGCTTTTGCTTTACGCCGTTGCCAAAGCCATCACGCCCGTGGCAGTGTTGGAAATGGGGATGTGGTAGTTCTCGTGCACAGGTGTCACGTTGGCACCCAAGGCGCCACGCATGGCCAACCACATCACCAGCTCCACCCCTTGGGTGCCAGTTTTTTCGACCAACTCATGGATGCTGTACTGCGTGGCCCACTCGGGGTTTTTCTTCAGGCTTTCCATGAACTCCAAATCGAACGCTTTGTTGATGTGGCCGGCACGCTCGCCATCAAGCTGATGACTCAACCCACCGGTGCCCATCACCACCACGTTCAAATGGCTATCCCAGCTGCGAATCGCATCGCCCACTGCTTTACCCAAGTTGTAGCAACGCTTGGCGGATGGCAAGGGAAACTGCACGGTGTTGATGCAAATGGGCACAGTCAACACAGGGCACACGTCCTCAGGCCAGAACAACTTGAGAGGCAAGGTGAAGGCGTGGTCCACCAACATCTCTTGGCAGGTCACCACGTCAAACTCTTTCTCCACCAATTCATTGATGATGTGCCATGACAAATCGGGCGCGCCTTTGAAAGGTGGCAAAGTTGGGATGCCCCAGCCTTCGTCGGCATTGTTGTATTGCGCTGCGGCCCCCACCGCGAAGGTGGGCATTTTGTCGAGGAAGAAGTTCAAACCGTGGTCGTTGTAGAACACCACGGCCACGTCAGGCTTGACCTTGCCCAACCACTCATGAATTGGTGGGAATCCGTCAAAGAACGGTTTCCAGTACGGGTCTTGCTGAATACCTTTGGCAATGGCACCACCAATAGAAGGAATGTGTGATGAGGCGAGGCCGCCAACGATTTTTGCCATGCTTGTGTCTCCTGAGGTTTATTGGTGAGCTGCCGCGCGCAACTTGGCTTTGAATTCTTCTTTGGTCATGCCTGTTTGAGCCGCGCCCAAGTCCTGCACGTCCAAACCCAAAATGCCAGCAAATTTGGCGAGGTAATACACATTGCCGCCCGCCGCAATCAGTCCCAACACGTTCCGAGTGCGAATGGCTTCGGCTTGTGGATTGTTCAATCCATATTGCTGCATGTACGCCTCTTCGTTCGCTTTGAAGGCGTTGCGGTTGTCAGCGCTGTTGAAGGAGTAGCACATCTTGTTCAAGGCGTAGCCTTTTTGGGCTTGGTCGCCATCAAACAAGGTGGTGCCAAAAATGGGTTCGGGCTTGTGGATCATGGGTGTCTCCGTGATTGAAGTTTTTCAATAGATGGGAGTGTGAGCGCCTTCACTCATAAAATAAACAAAGAGATACTCATTTATTCCATGAAAAAATTTAATCATTTAGATTTGGACGGCCACCTGCTGCACCTGCTCAGCACCGTCATCGAACAAGGCTCGGTCACGGCAGCGGCCAACGTCTTAGGCGTGACGCAATCGGCCGTCAGTCACCAACTGGAGCGACTGCGCGCCATCGTGGGCGACGCCCTGTTTGTCAAATCAGGGCGTGGCATTGTGCCCACCGCACGCGCGGAGGCATTGGCTTTGCAAGCACAGGGGCTGCTCACCCAAATGCATGGCTTTGTGCACAGCGGCGCGTTTGAGCCCTCGCGCCTGAGCCAATGCATCACCATTGCCGCCAATGATTTGCAGCGCGATTTGTTGTTGCCGCGTCTGTTGAACCGCTTGCAAAGCCAAGCACCAGGAGTGACCTTGCGTGTGGTGCCGTCTGATGTGCCCAGTGCCGAGATGCTGCGGGCGCAAGACTGCCAACTGGTCATCAGCCCGCGTCCACCCGACGCTACCGACATCAAACACAAACGCTTGTTCGCTGACAGCTACCGCGTGTTTTACGACCCCACGGTGCGCAAGCCGCCGCGCTCGCGCAAGGCCTACGAAGCGGCAGAACACATCACCGTGGTACACCAACCGAGGCGCAGTTTGGACATTGACGACCTGCTTCTCAAGCACGGCGTTCAACGCCGCTTTGCAGCCACGTTGAGCAGCTTTGCGGGCGTGGCTGCCTTTGTGTCTGGGACAGCGCGTGTGGCCACCCTGCCCGGCCTGTTGCGCCAAAGTTTGCTACGTGGCTTAGCCGACGCCCCTGTGCCCGTTGACACGCCAGAAATGCCGATGTACGCCATTTGGCATATGCGACACCAGCAAGACCCAGCCCATGTGTGGCTGCGCGAACAGTTGTTCAGCGTGGTGTCTTGAACAGCTTCGTCAGCCTTTTTTAATCTCGAATTTGTAAGATTACAGCTGTTTTTATTTTTAACATTTCCAGTGCTCGAACGCCTGCTTTATCGCTCGAAAGCCACCAACACGCTAGGGAGCTTGCACCTCTTCAACATGCTGAGCGAAGCGCGTGCGAAGAATCAAGCCCTGGGCATCACCGGCCACCTGCTCTACACCGAAGAGGTGTTTGTTCAATGCATCGAAGGGCCACCTGAGTCGATCGCATCGATGTGGGAAAGTTTGCAGCGCGATGCGCGTCACCACGACATTGAGTTGTTGGCACGCGGTCCGCTGGCACAACGCCGCTTCAGCGATTGGTCGATGGCGTTTTCGAGCTACCCCAGCCTGAACCGTTTCAACATGCCCGGCTTTTTCGCCGTCGACAAAGAAGGCATGAACGAAGAAGTTGAGCGTTGCGCGCAGGCTTAAACCGCAAATTCTTCGGTATCCACCTCTGACGCGTTGAGCGCGTTGTAACGCGGCCCCTTCACCGTCTGTGGGTTGATGAGCGCTTCCAAGCGCTGCATTTGCTCGGGCGACAGCACCACATCGGCAGCGGCGAGGTTGTCTTCGAGGTGATGCACGTTTTGCGTCCCGGGGATAGGAATGAGCTTGCTGTCTTTGTGCAGCAACCACGCCAAGGCCAATTGCGCAGGCGTGCAGCCCACTTCGCGCGCAATGGCTTGGTAGCCATCGAGCAAGGGCAAGTTGGCGGCATAGGTCTCCGCTGCAAAGCGCGGCATGGCACGGCGAATGTCGTTGGCAGCCAAGGTGCTGACATCGCGCAGTTCGCCACACAAGAAACCACGTGCCACAGGGCTGAAGGCCACAAACGTAGCGCCTAGCTCTTCACAGGCTTTGAGCACGGCGATTTCGGGATTGCGGGTCCACAGCGAATACTCGGTTTGCACCGCAGCAATCGGGTGCACAGCATGTGCTTTGCGAAGGGTGGTGGCCGAAACTTCGCTCAAACCAATTGCTCGAATCTTGCCGGCACGCACCAAGTCGCTCAAGGCCCCCACACTGTCTTCGATGGGCACTTGCTTGTCCCAGCGGTGCAGGTAATACAGGTCGATCACATCGGTGCCCAAACGCGACAAACTGTCTTCGCAGTTTTTACGCAAAGCTTCGGGTCGACCATCAATCACGCGCTTCACGCCATCGGGGAACGACACACCCGCCATGCCGCCTTTGCTGCACAAGGTGATTTGGCCGCGGTGCGCTTTGAGCGCACGCCCCACCAACAACTCGTTGGTACCAAAGCCATACAAGGCCGCCGTGTCAAACATCGTCACGCCCAAATCCAAGGCTCGGTGAATCAAGGCCTCACCCACTTCGGGCGCAGGTGGCGCTCCGTAAGCGTGGCTCAGGTTCATGCAGCCAAGGCCAATGGCGGAAACTTGATAGGGGCCGAGTTGACGTTGTTTCATACAGAAGCTTGTGCGCGTGTCCACGCAGGTAAGGGAGCGGAACGGTGCAGCACGTTGTCGTGCAACCAAGTAGCACTCTTGCGCGCGCGCTCGGCCACCGTGGCCAAGGGCAGTTGTTGGTAGTCGTCGTTGAAGACTTCAAAGCTGTAATCACCGCGGTAACCAATGCGGTCCAAGCGCAGCACCAAATCAGCCAAGGCGTCGCTGTGCACGCCTTCCCCCGGAAACACGCGGAAGGTGCGCGCCGTGGTCATGCGCTCTTCAAAGGTGGGGGTTTCGTTCCACATGAAGTCCGACAACTGAACCAAGAAAATTTTCTCGGGATCGAGGTCTTCAAT
>JBFYKC010000114.1:0-24265 GCA_041311135.1 Comamonadaceae bacterium
TGATGGAACAAACCCGACAAGGCGCGTTGCTGCGTGAATTCGCCGGGTTGCGCCAAACGCAAGGCCCCGAGCAAGGGCTTGTTGTCGGCGCCCAAAGACGCGGCCACGCGCATGCAACGCGCCACGATCAGCTGCAGCACCACCGGTCCGCCATGCGCTTGCAGTTCTAAAACATCCTCGCCGGTGTAGCTATGGGGACCCGGGAAATGGAGCGCCAACACACGGTCGATGGGAGCCCCCTCCTCGTCCATGAGTGGCAAATACGTGGCCTCGCGGGGTTTGAGTTCGCGCCCACACACCGCAGCGACCCATGCACTTAGTTTTTTTCCGCTGACGCGCACAATCCCCACAGCGCCCCGACCAGGCGCGGTGGCAATGGCAATGATGGGGGCGTCGTGTTGTGCAAGCATGGCGAGATTGTCCAGAAAAAAACCCGCCTACCGATCAAGGAGGCGGGCTTTCAAATGTTCTTAGGTCAGATCAGAACTTTGGCAAGTTGAACTGAGGGGGCACACCCATTCGAACGTTGATGAGCCACTGCTGGGCAATCGACAACACGTTGTTGGTGATCCAGTACAGCACCAAGCCGGCAGGGAAGAAGAAAAACATCACACTGAAAGCCAGCGGCATGATCCACATCATCTTGGCCTGCATGGGGTCCGGAGGCGCGGGGTTCAACGCGGTTTGCAGCAAGGTGGTGAGCGTCATCACCAAGGGCAAGATGAAATAAGGATCAGGCGCCGACAAGTCGTGAATCCAACCCACCCAAGGGGCGTTGCGAATTTCGACCGTGGACAACAACACCCAGTACAACGCAATGAAGACAGGAATCTGAATCGCGATCGGCAAGCAGCCCCCCATGGGGTTCACTTTCTCTTCGCGGTAAATCTTCATCATCTCCATTTGCATTTGTTGCGGGTTGTCTTTCAGGCGTTCACGCATCTCCATGATTTTTGGATTGATGGCTTTCATTTTGGCCATGCTTTGGTAAGCGTGGGCATTCAACCAGTAGAAGCCGGCTTTGAGCAACACCACCAAGGCCACGATGGACCAACCCCAGTTTTTCAAGATGCTGTTGAGTTGGTCGAGCAGCCAAAACAAGGGCTTGGCCAAAATGGTCAACCATCCGTAGTCTTTGACCAACTCCAGGCCTGGGTATAGCGCCTCGAGTTTGTTTTCTTCTTGGGGACCAGCGAAGAAGGTGGCATTCACGCTGTGTGTTTGGCCCGCTTTGATTGTCTCCAATGGTGCAATCAAAGTGGCGCGGTAACAGCAATCGGCCATGTTGGAACCAATGTCCACGGCATCCATTGAGATGTTGCGGTTCATGCCATCCGGCAGGATCCAGGCGCTCGCAAAGTAGTGCTGCACCATGGCGATGTAACCCGTTGACGATTGCTTTTCGATGTCAAATTTTTTCTTCTTGATGTCCGCGAATTCCACTTTTTGGTATTTTTTAGCATCGGTGTAAACCGCAGGCCCAGTGAAAGTGGAATAGAAAGAGGACTCACCCGCTAACTTGTTGCCATCGCGCACCAACTGGAAATACAACTGGGGCGTGATGTCCTGCGTGCTGGTGTTGACAATGTCATGTTTGACCGCCATGTCATACGCGCCGCGTTTCACGGTGTAGGTCTTCACCAGCTTCACGCCGTTTTGTGTCGCCGCTTCAAACGTGATCGACAACTCGTTCGCGCCCTCTTTGAGCTTGCGCGCGCCGGCACGAACAGTCATCGCCGTTTTGTGCGTGGGCAGCTGAATGCCAGGAACGCTTGAGATCAAACCGGTTTGCGCGGTGTAGATGCGGTCTTTGCTATCGTCCAACAACACCACGTTGCTGCCTGGTTTGTGCTCGTCCACGTGGTTCAAAAACTCCACGCGTGACAAGGTTCCACCCTCTGTGTCAAAACTGAGCTTGAGCACATCGGTTTCCACCTCCACCCACTCTTTGTTGGCGGAGCGCGCTTCCACCACAGGCACCGTGGCTGGATTGGACGGCACAACCGCTGCGGGCACGCCCACAGGTTGTGGGACAGCAGATGCTGCATCCGTCGCTAATTTCGCTTGTTGCGCAGGCGTTGGGAAAAATGTAGCTTTGTTGCCGTTGTGAACTTGCCATTGGTCCCAGAGAAGAACCATGGAAAAGCCAAAGATCACCCACAAAATGGTGCGGCGAATGTCATTCATGAAATTTTCTTTCCAGAGTTGGAAGCAGTCAAAGAAGTAAACAGGGTCGATGGCACAGGATCATGCCCGCCCACACACCAAGGATGACAACGCGCCAACCGGCGCAAAGTCAAATAGCCACCGCGTGCAGCACCATGACGCGTGAGGGCTTCTAACGCATACATCGAGCACGTGGGTTCAAATCGACACGACGATCCCAGCCAAGGACTGAGAAGCAATCGATAGCCTCGCACCAAGGTAACCAAAAAAGATTGCATCACACGAGGCCGCCCTTGCCAAACAGTTGCTTCAGCTCTGCACGAACAGTTTGCTTCAGCGCCGCCGAAGACGCACTGACAAATGTCTGCGTAGGAAATGTGGCGCGTAAACGAACCACATAGGCAGTTGGCAGCAATGTTTTTTCAAATTCATGCGCAACCGCATGGATCTGACGTCGGATTAAATTACGCGTGACCGCGCGCTTGGCCCAACGCTTGGGCGTCAACGCACCCATTTTCAAAACGCCCTCAACAAACAGGGCCGGGGCTTTTTCAAACCCAGACCCTGTAGAGGCTTTCGAAGCCGGCTGCCACTGGTGCAACACAAAGTGTGGCGTACGAGAGACCGATCCTGCCGTCATCACGGCCTGAAATTCTGACCACTGCTTCAGACGTTCCACGGCGCTGGGGTCGCGGGCCTGTTCAGCGGTCAAAAATTAGACAGCCAGACGCTTACGACCCTTGGCGCGACGTGCATTGATCACTGCGCGGCCACCGCGAGTTTTCATGCGAACCAAGAAGCCATGGGTACGGGCACGACGGGTTTTAGAAGGCTGATAAGTGCGTTTCATGATTTTTCCAAAAAGCTAAGCCCTGTGTGATCAGGGAAACCAATGATTATCTCAAATTTTTAGGGTACTTGCAGACTTTTATCCACACTCTTTGAAACCTCGCTTTTGAAAAAGTCTTTCTTCTTTCCTCGCCCTGTGGATAATTTTTTGATAAAGTGCCCTCCTGTCTGTTTTTCTAAGACAGCTATCCACAGAAAAATACCTCATGATTCAGGGTCTTCCTCCTTCTGCCTCCGATGGCCAATCGCCCCCCTCGGGCGATGGCTTGTGGCAGGCTTGCGTCGATCAATTGGCACAGGAACTACCTGAACAACAGTTCAACACGTGGATCAAACCCCTGGTTGCCAATGTCGCTGACGACCTGACCAAGGTTGTTATTTTGGTGGGAAATCGCTTCAAATTAGACTGGATTCGCGCCCAATATGCCAATCGAATTGCGGGTCTTTTGCAACACCTCCACGGCCATCCGATTCAAGTTGAGTTAGCGATCACTCCTAAAGAAACCCCTGTAAAGATAAAGACTGTTTCTTTTTCACAAGAGCTTGAATCTTTGCCAGAAAGCTTCGTGGGTCTCGAGGAGGGCATACCAAGTGGCCCGCGTACACGGCTGAACACAGCACTGACGTTTGACACACTGGTCGAAGGAACGGCGAACCGAATGGCCCGTGCTGCGGCCATGCATGTCGCCACCATGCCGGGACAGTTGTACAACCCCTTGTTTATTTACGGGGGCGTTGGTTTGGGCAAGACCCACTTGATGCATGCGGTGGGGAACAAGCTCTTGGCTGAGCGTCCAGAAGCCAAAGTTCTCTACATCCATGCAGAACAATTTGTTTCAGATGTGGTTAAAGCCTATCAGCGCAAGACCTTTGATGAATTCAAAGAGCGTTACCACTCGCTCGACTTGCTTTTGATTGACGATGTGCAGTTCTTTGCAAACAAAGAACGCACCCAAGAAGAGTTTTTTAATGCTTTTGAGGCCTTACTCGCTAAAAAATCACACATTGTGATGACCAGCGACACCTATCCCAAGGGCTTGACCGATATCCATGAACGTTTGGTTTCACGGTTTGATGCTGGATTGACAGTCGCTATCGAGCCTCCTGAGCTTGAAATGCGGGTGGCAATTTTGATCAGCAAGTCACGTACCGAGGGCTCAGAGATGCCTGAAGAAGTGGCCTTCTTTGTGGCTAAAAATGTGCGTTCCAACGTGCGTGAGCTGGAAGGCGCATTGCGCAAAATTTTGGCGTATTCGCGCTTCAATCAGAAAGAAATTTCGATTCAGTTGGCACGCGACGCGCTACGCGACTTGCTCTCCATACAGAACCGTCAAATTTCAGTAGAAAACATCCAAAAAACCGTCGCTGACTATTACAAGATCAAAGTAGCGGACATGTACTCTAAGAAACGTCCAGCCTCTATCGCCAGACCACGCCAAATTGCCATGTATTTGGCGAAAGAGTTGACACAAAAAAGCCTGCCCGAAATTGGTGAGCTGTTTGGTGGACGAGATCACACCACCGTTTTGCATGCCGTACGAAAAATTGCTGCAGAACGCCAACAAATGGCAGATCTCAACCAACAACTTCATGTTCTAGAGCAAACACTCAAGGGTTAAAAAGAGAAAAAGAACAACCTTGTGGGTAGTTTCTGAATAACACCAGAGTTATCCACAGAAAAGTAGGAAAGTTAAAGTTATTCAGATTTCAAGAGCACTTCAAAAGCGTATTTGCCAACACCTTTCAAAGGCACTCAAGTGCTTGAAAAAAAAGAGGAAAATGCGGTTGTCCACAGAAAACTGCTTTGCTTAACTACTACTACTAATTTAAATAAAGAAAACAAGAGGAAGAGATGATCGTACTGAAGGCCACTCAAGACAAAGTTTTGTCGGTTCTGCAATCTGTTGCAGGCATCGTTGAACGTCGCCACACATTGCCTATCTTGGCCAATGTGTTGATTCGCAAAACAGGGAGTGCCTTGCAACTGACAACCAGTGATTTAGAAATCCAAATCCGCACCTCTGCAGAGTTAGATGGTGATGCTGGCAATTTCACAACCACAGTTGGTGCACGCAAGTTGATTGATATTTTGCGAACTATGCCTTCTGACCAAACAGTAAGTTTGGAATCAAATCAAAACAAACTGATTTTGAAAGGTGGCAAAAGCCGCTTCACTTTGCAAAGCTTACCCGCTGAAGATTTTCCGTTGGTACAAGAAGCTGCCAACTTTGGTCCTTCGTTCAGCGTCCCACAAAAAACGCTCAAAGAGTTGTTGCACCAAGTGTCGTTCGCCATGGCTGTGCATGACATCCGTTACTACTTGAACGGTATTTTGTTTGTGGCGGAAGGTAAACAACTCAGTTTGGTTGCCACCGACGGCCACCGTTTGGCTTTTGCTTCTTCGACTCTGGATGTTGAAGTACCTCGCCAAGAAGTCATCTTGCCACGCAAAACAGTGTTGGAAATGCAGCGGCTGTTGAGTGACAAAGAGGGCGCGATTGAAATGCAATTTGCAGGCAACCAAGCCAAGTTTACTTTTGATGGCATGGAGTTCGTGACGAAGTTGGTGGAAGGTAAATTCCCAGACTACAACCGCGTGATTCCCAAAAACCACAAGAACACCATCACCTTGGGTCGTACCGCTTTGCTGGCTACGCTGCAACGCACGGCCATTTTGACCAGTGAGAAATTCAAAGGTGTGCGTTTGAATTTGGAACCTGGTGTGTTGCGTGTTGCTTCTAGCAATGCGGAACAAGAAGAAGCAGTCGATGAGCTTGAGATTGATTACAACGGTGATGCCATTGAAATTGGTTTCAACGTGACGTATTTGATTGATGCCTTGACCAACATGGACCAAGACATGGTGCAAGTGGATTTGGCAGATTCAAACAGTTCTGCACTTATCACCATTCCTGAAAACACCACTTTCAAATATGTGGTGATGCCAATGCGTATCTAACGCATTGCTGTTCTATTTTTTACCGATTGAATTCGTGAGGTGCTTGTGCCTCACGCACGAAGACTTGCTATGACCGAACCTACTCAAATTTCTGAAACCCCCGTGACACCGCTAGCTGGTGAAGGCTATGGTGAGGGATCCATTCAAATTTTGGAAGGTCTTGAAGCCGTTCGTAAGCGTCCTGGCATGTACATCGGAGATACCTCTGATGGCACCGGTTTGCACCACTTGGTGTTTGAAGTGGTGGATAACTCCATTGATGAGGCCCTGGCTGGGCATTGCGACGACATTGTGGTCACCATTCACAGTGACAACTCAATCAGCGTTACCGACAACGGCCGTGGCATTCCCACAGGTGTCAAGATGGATGACAAGCATGAACCCAAGCGTTCTGCTGCTGAAATTGCTTTGACCGAGTTGCACGCAGGTGGCAAATTCAACCAAAACAGTTACAAGGTATCAGGTGGTTTGCACGGTGTGGGTGTGTCTTGTGTGAATGCTTTGTCGAAATCTTTGCGCTTGGTGGTTCGTCGCGAAGGCAAGGTTCACACCTTGGAGTTTTCCAAAGGTTTTGTACAAAACCGTTTGATTGAAGTGGTCGATGGCGTTGAAGTCTCGCCCATGCGTGTTACCGGAGAAACGGAAAAACGTGGGACCGAAGTTCACTTCTTGCCTGACACAGAAATCTTCCAGCAAAACAACGATTTTCATTACGAGATTTTGAGCAAGCGTTTGCGCGAACTCAGCTTCTTAAACAATGGCGTGCGTATTCGTCTGAAAGATGAACGTTCTGGCAAAGAAGATGATTTTTCTGGTGCGGGTGGGGTGAAAGGTTTCGTTGACTTTATCAACTCGGGCAAAAAGGTGCTGCACCCCAATGCGTTCTATGCAGAAGGTGAACGCCCAGCAGACACGTACGGTGGTATTCCTGGTACCAGCATTGGTGTGGAAGTGTCCATGCAGTGGAACGATGGTTACAACGAGAGCGTGCTGTGCTTTACCAACAACATTCCTCAGCGTGACGGAGGCACCCATTTGACGGGTTTGCGCGCAGCCATGACGCGGGTGATTAACAAATACATTGAAGAAAACGAATTCGCTAAGAAAGCCAAGGTTGAAGTGTCGGGTGACGACATGCGCGAAGGCTTGTGTTGCGTGTTGTCTGTCAAAGTGCCTGAGCCTAAGTTCAGCAGTCAAACCAAAGACAAACTCGTGTCGAGCGAGGTACGTGCACCTGTAGAAGACATCGTAGCCAAAACTTTGACGGACTATTTGCAAGAACGTCCCAACGACGCCAAGATTATTTGCGGCAAGATCGTAGAAGCCGCACGCGCACGTGAAGCCGCGCGCAAAGCCCGTGAAATGACACGCCGTAAAGGAGTACTTGATGGCATGGGCTTGCCAGGCAAATTGGCAGACTGCCAAGAAAAAGATCCCTCGTTGTGCGAAATCTACATCGTGGAGGGCGACTCCGCGGGGGGCTCAGCCAAGCAGGGCCGTGACCGTAAATTCCAAGCCATCTTGCCCTTGCGCGGCAAGATCTTGAACGTTGAAAAAGCACGCTACGAAAAGCTACTCACCAGCAATGAAATTCTGACGCTCATCACAGCATTGGGCACGGGCATTGGCAAAGCCAGTGCGGAATCTGGCAAGTCAGCCACCGATGATTTCAACGTGGATAAATTGCGTTACCACCGCATCATCATCATGACCGACGCGGACGTTGACGGTGCCCACATTCGTACGCTGTTGTTGACCTTCTTCTATCGCCAAATGCCCGAGTTGGTGGAACGCGGTCACATCTACATTGCGCAACCGCCGTTATACAAAGTAAAGGCTGGTAAAGAAGAGCTGTACCTCAAAGATGCGTCGGCCTTGGATGGTTTCTTGTTGCGTATCGCGTTGAAAGACGCGAGCATCACAACAGGTGGCGCAAATTCACAAACCTTGAGTGGCGAGACCTTGGGCGAGTTGGCACGCAAACACCAAGTGGCTGAAGCCGTGATTGCACGCTTGAGTGGCTTCATGGACATGGAAGCCTTGCGCGCCATGGCCGATGGCGTGGCTGTCAATTTGGATACCGTCGCTGACGCCGAAAAATCAGCGATTGCCATGCAAGAAAAATTGCGTGAATTGGGCAGTGGCTCCGAAGCTTCAGGCGAGTTTGATGTGCGAACAGACAAACCCATTTTGCGCATCAGCCGTCGCCACCACGGCAACGTCAAGAGCAGTGTGATCACGCAAGACTTTGTGCACGGCGCAGACTATGCGGCCTTGGCAGAAGCCGCGCAAACCTTCCGTGGTTTGTTGGGCGACGGCGCCAAGGTGCACCGCGGCGATGGCGAGAAGGCCAAAGAAGAAAAGGTTTCCGATTTCCGCCAGGCGATGAAGTGGTTGATTGGCCAAGCCGAGAACGCCACAGCACGCCAGCGCTACAAAGGCTTGGGTGAAATGAACCCAGAGCAACTTTGGGAAACCACCATGGACCCGAATGTGCGTCGCCTCTTGCGCGTACAAATTGACGATGCCATCGAAGCCGATCGTGTCTTCACCATGTTGATGGGCGATGAGGTGGAGCCCCGTCGCAACTTCATCGAACACAACGCCTTGCGAGCTGCAAACATCGACGTTTAACGGGGCTTGCCCGCGTGGTTCATCTCATGGACGGGCCACGCAAGGTTTCGGCGTCAAACACTTTTTGTTGTTCGGCACTGAGGTGGTTGTAAAACGTGCGGGTGGCCTCGTCGCGTTGCTTCATATGCGTGGCCATGGCTTTGCTGTTTGCTTCGTGTAGCGCTTGCATTTTGTCGAGGCGTTCAGGTGTGCTCAACTTGGCCAGCGCTTCGCGTTCCAACGGCTCTCCCATAGGTTTGCTAGGCGGTTGCATGCCTTGTACAAAGGCTGCCCAAGCAGGCTCTTGCGCAGGTGCCAGATGCAGCTTGGCTTTCAATTCAGCTTGACGTTTTTCGATTTGCTTGGCCATGCGATCGTGCATGCGGTCACTGTCGTGATGCATGCCCATGTTGCCCATCATGGGCTGGGCTTGTGCGGGCGCGACCGCCACCAAAGCCGATCCAGCCAACAAAACAGAAAGCGCCAAACGGGTTGAGTTCAAACGGGTCATCAGAGTTCCTTGAAATCAGCGACGAAATGTCGCTGTCAAGGTGTTACTGTGAACGGTCTGTGTGTCGTGTCTGTGCGCTCTTGCACAAGTTTCGTAAAGTTTTGTGAGGGGTGTTGGCCGATTTAGCCCATCAACCCCGCACGAAAATCGTCGACCGCCTGAACCAATTCCTCGCGGGTGTTCATCACAAAGGGCCCATATTGCGCGATCGGTTCATTCAGTGGGCGGCCTGCAATCACGATGGCGCGGGTGTTGGCTTGGGCGCGCACGACCAAGCGTTCTCCGTCGTTATTTAGCACCGCCATGCGCTTGATGGGCACGGTGGTGGTTTGTGCGCCGTGTATCACGTCGAGTCCACCCCGGTACACATACACCAACGCGTTGTGTGTGTGGGGGAACGCCTGTTCAAACGTCATGCCATCGAGGGCTGGAAATTGCACATCCAAATAAAACGGCTCGGTGTGCTCACGCTGCATCGCGCCATCGGTACCGTGTGAATGGCCCGCAATCACACGCACCAACACCCCGTTGGGGGTGGTGACTTCGGGAATGTCCTCAGTCTGAATGTCACGGTACCAAGGCTCGCAGAGCTTGTTTTTGGCTGGCAAGTTGAGCCAAAGCTGAAACCCCTCCATCACGCCTTCTTCTTGTTCGGGCATCTCGCTGTGCGTCAGGCCTCGGCCAGCGGTCATCCATTGCACGCCACCGTTTTGCAACAAACCTTCGTGGCCGCCACTGTCTTTGTGGCGCATGCGACCCGCAATCATGTAGGTCACGGTTTCGAACCCGCGATGCGGGTGGTTCGGAAAGCCCGCAATGTAGTCGCCGGGGTTGTCGCTGCCAAAGGCATCGAGCATCAAAAAGGGGTCCAAGCGTTCTTGTAGTTCGTGGCTCAACACCCGCGTCAAGCGAACGCCTGCGCCATCTTGCGTGTCTTGGCCCTGAACCAAACGTTCGACGCTACGGCCTTGAGAGACGGTGCTCATGCGACTTGGTAGCCTTCGTCGGCAATGGCGTGGGCAATGTCTTCGCGCGACTTGTTGCTGTGGACATCGACTTTGCCTGAGCTGCGGTCGATCGCCACTTTGGCTTCGGGGTCTAAACGTGCAATCGCTTTTTTAACCGCCATTTCGCAATGACCGCAGGTCATGCCCTGAACTTGAAAGGTGTTCTCCATGATTGACTCCTTCGAAAGATGTAACCTTACCTGATGTCTGAATTGTCCTGCGATATTGGTATTGGTGGAATGACCTGTGCGTCGTGCGTGGCCCGTGTGGAGCGTGCGATCGCCAAACTGCCCGGCGTTGAATCGGTCAGCGTGAACCTCGCCACCGAGTCGGCGCGCGTCACCTGGGCGCCTTTGCAACCGCCCGAACTCGAACAAACGCAACAAGCGCGCCTGCGTCGCGCGGTGCGTGACGCGGGTTACGAACCACTGGTGGCAGAGCATTTGGAATTAGTCCCTGCAGGCGCATGGGCTGGTTTTGGGCCCGTGGCCTTGGGCCTCTTGTTCAGCACGCCTTTGGTGTTGCCCATGCTCGGCGACGCCTTGGGCCAGCACTGGATGCTGCCGTCGCTGTGGCAGTTTGTGCTGGCAACGCCTGTTCAGTTTGTGCTGGGCGCGCGCTTTTACAAAGCTGGGTGGCACGCGCTCATGGCCGGTAGCGGCAACATGGATTTGTTAGTGGCCTTAGGCACCACGGCGGGGTGGGCCCTGTCGGTTTGGCTTTGGCTCACGGCAGCCGACGGTCACATGGCGCATTTGTATTTCGAGGGGTCGGCCGTGGTGATCACGCTGGTGTTGCTGGGCAAGTGGCTTGAGGCGCGCGCCAAGCGTCAAACCACCGATGCCATTCGGGCGCTGCATGCGTTGCGTCCCGCCCGTGCTCGGGTGATCACCGTCGACGGCGAGGTGGAGATTCCAATTGAAGAGCTGCTGCTGGGTGACCGATTGGTGGTGTTGCCCGGCGAACGCTTTGCAGCCGACGGGGTGGTGCTCGAAGGCGAGACCCAAGTGGACGAAGCCATGTTGACGGGTGAGCCCTTGCCTGTTCACAAATCTGTGGACGCGCATGTGACGGGCGGCAGCATCAATGGCGAAGGGCGTGTGGTGGTGCGGGTGACGGCGACCGGAACGGCGACAGTGTTGGCCAACATCATCCGTTTGGTGGAGGACGCACAGGCGGCCAAAGCCCCGATACAACGCTTGGTCGACCAAGTGTCTGCTGTGTTTGTGCCTGTGGTGTTGGTGTTGGCCTTGTTCACGTTGTTGGCGTGGTGGTTCACGGGACATTCGTTAGAGGTGTCTCTCATCCATTGTGTGGCGGTGTTGGTCATCGCCTGTCCGTGTGCCTTGGGCTTGGCCACGCCGGCCGCCATCATGGCAGGTACCGGTGTGGCGGCGAAACACGGCATTCTGATCAAAGATGCGCAGGCCTTAGAGGTGGCGCACCAGGTCGACACCGTGGCCTTTGACAAGACCGGCACGCTGACCGTGGGGCAACCCCAGCTGTTGTCGATCACCCCTGTGGGCGCGCTCACCGAAGACGCCGCACTTGCGTTGGCTGCCAGCTTGCAAAGCGGCAGCGAACACCCGTTGGCACGTGCGGTGGTGCAACGCGCCAAGACCTTGGGTGTGGCCCTGGTCACGCCAGAGGGCGTGAAGGCGGTTCCTGGTTTTGGCAGCGAAGGCGATGTTCAAGGCCAAGCCTGTGTGCTGGGGAGTGTGCGCTGGATGGCGGCGCTTCATGCGCCGGATGGTGTGTGGCAAACCCATACGGATGCGTTGCAAGCACAAGGTGCCACGGTGTCGGTCCTGGCGGTGCGAGGCCCTCAAAAGATCGACGTGTTGGCTGTGCTTGCCTTTGGTGATGAGCCCAAGCCGGGTGTGCAAGCCGCGCTGGCAACACTTCGGCAGCGTGGCCTGCGTTTGATCATGATCTCGGGCGACAACGAAGGCGCCGCCCGGGCCATGGCCGCGCGTTTGGGTTTGAAGCCTGAAGAGGTTCATGCCAACGTGCTGCCCGGCGACAAAGCCGTGCAGGTGAGGCGCTTGCAACACAACCCCAACGGCGCCCCCCACGTGGTGGCCTTTGTGGGGGACGGTATCAACGATGCGCCTGCTTTGGCCGCCGCCGATGTGGGCTTGGCCATGGCCAACCTGCATGCCGATGGTCAGGCGGGTGGTACCGATGTGGCCATGCAAGCGGCGGGCATCACCTTGATGCGCGGCGACGTGGCGTTGGTGGCGGGGGCGCTGGATATTTCAGCGCGCACGGTGCGCAAGATTCGGCAAAATTTATTTTGGGCATTTGCCTACAACGCCGCCGGTATTCCGTTGGCGGCCATGGGCTACCTCAGCCCCGTGGTGGCCGGGGCAGCTATGGCTTTGAGTTCGGTGAGCGTGATGACCAACGCCTTGCTACTCAAGCGTTGGAAACCTTGAGTTATTTTTTGCTGCGTTCGCGCTGTGCGATGCGGGCATTGATTTTTTTCAGAATCGCTTCATCCGGCTCTTTCCAATTTGCGCCGGCCTGATTGGCCATGTACACCACGGCGGCGCCAAATTCGGCCACCGTCAACTCGGGCTTGTTGCCGCGCGCCATGCCGGCATAACCATCGGCCGTGATGTTGGCTTGGCCTTCTTTGATGAGCTTGCCCCATGCCTTGACGTCCCCAATCTTGGGTGAGCCTTGGTCGCCTTTGGCGTGACAGGTGGAACAAACTTGTTGGAATGTTTCTTCACCTGTCGCCCATGCGGCGCTGGTGCTGGCGGCCAAGATCAAGGACCAAAGAATCTTCTTCATGCGTTTACCTTTTCCTGATGAGGTGTTGATTTTGGAGGAGAAAACCAGGCCACGTAAAGCGCTGGCAGGACCACCAAGGTTAACAAAGTTGCTGTCACCAATCCCCCAATCACGACGATCGCTAACGGACGCTGTGTTTCTGAGCCAATGTCATGGCTCAAGGCCATGGGCAACAAGCCCAGGGCGGCCAGCATGGCGGTCATCAACACGGTGCGCAAGCGTTGCAGCGCGCCTTCTTTGACGGCGTCTAACACGGTGTAGCCGGCATTGCGCAACTGCTGAAAGACGGACAGCATTACCACCCCGTTCAGCACCGCCTGTCCAGACAAGGCAATGAAGCCAATGGCCGCAGACACCGACAGGGGAATGCTGAACAACCACAGTGCAACAAAGCCGCCAATCAAGGCCAAGGGCACGTTGATCAAAATCAGACCCGCGGTTTTGAATGAGCCAAACGCGTCAAACAACAACACAAAGATCAGCAACAGCGAGATCGGGACCACCACACCCAAGCGTTGCATGGCGCGTTCTTGGTTTTCAAATTCACCCGACCACGTAAGGGCGTAATTGCGTGGAATATCAACCTTCTTGGCCACGGCTGCTTTCATGTCTGCGACGATGGAGCCCATGTCGCGGCCTTTGATGAAGATGCCAATCGCCATGGTTCGACGCCCAGCTTCGCGTGCGATGTTCATCGCGCCACTGCCTTCGCGAATGGTGGCAACGCTCCCCAGTGGGGTGCTGCCGCCGTTGGGTGTGGGAACCAAAATTTGATTCAGGTTGACCATGGCGCGTCGTTCTGCTGGCAGGCGAACGGCGACTGAAAAACGGCGTTCGCCCTCCCACAAATCGGTGGTGGCTTTGCCAGCAAGCGCGGCTTCGATCACGTCTTGAATATCACCAATGTTCAAGCCGAGGCGCGCGGCACGCTCTCGGTCGATGTCAATCAAGAGCTGCGGCAGTTCGCCCTGCCGATCGATCTCCGCGCGATACACACCACGCACATGCCGAATTTCGTTTTCAATAGCCTCTGTGGTTTTTCTGAGTACATCCAAGTCGTCGCCTGATACCTTGATCACGATTTGACCGTCGATTTGTGAGATCGATTCCAACACGTTGTCTCGTATCGGTTGCGAGAACGTGGGTTGCATACCTGGTAGGTCGGATACTGCACGGTCCATGTCCTCAATCAGTTGCTCGCGCGTCAATCCTTTTCGCCATTGTTCGGGTGGTTTGATGTCAACAAACACCTCTGCCATGCTGATGGTTTTGGGATCCGTGCCGTCTTCGGGCTGACCGGCTTTGGACACGGTGGTACGTACCTCAGGAATGGTCAGTAACGCTTTGCGAACGTTGTGCAAGGTCTTGGCGGCTTCTTCGTTGGCAATGCTGGCGGGTAGCCGCACGTTGACCCAGATCGTGCCTTCATTGAGTTCAGGTAAAAACTCGGATCCGAGTTGCGATGCCACCACCATCGACAAACAGAACGCGGTCAAAGCCATCGTTACCACTTTGCGTGGTTGTGCAACGGCCCAGCCTAATACGGGTTCATACACGCGTTTGGCCCAGCGTACTAAGTTGTTGTCGCCGTGTGGCACGCCTTTGCGCAGCAACCAGTACGCGAGCAGCGGCACCAAGGTCAGCGAAAAAATCAATGAGCCAACCAATGCCGTTGTAACCGACAGTGCCATGGGTTGAAAGATGCGGCCTTCATGGCGCTGTAGCGCAAAAATAGGAATGTGCGCGGCAATGATGATGAGCATCGAGAACAGCGTGGGGCGACCCACTTCGTTCGCCGCGTTGGTGATCAGTGTGCGTCGCTCTTTCTCGTTCATGCCTTCGCCGCGCTCGGCCAGGCGGTGCATGATGTTTTCAATCACGATCACAGCCCCGTCTACGATGATGCCGAAATCCATTGCCCCCAAACTCAACAAGTTTGCGGGGACGCCCATCACCTTGAGCCCCAAGAACGTGGCTAATAAAGACAGCGGAATTACCACCACCACGGCCAACGATGCGCGCATGTTTGACAAGAACAAATACAAAACCAGGGCGACCAACAAGGCGCCTTCCACCAAATTCTTGAATACCGTGGTCAGTGTTTTTCCCATCAACCAAGTGCGGTCATAAAACGGCACGATCTGCACGCCTGGTGGTAAAACGCGGTTGTTCAAATCGTCGATGCGCTCCTTCACCCCTTTCAACACCACACTGGGGTTCTCTCCTTTGCGCATGATGATGATGCCGGTGACCACGTCGTCGTCTAAATCTTGGCCCACGGTTCCTAAGCGGGGGACGGCGCCGATGGTGACTTGTGCCACATCACGAATCAACACAGGTGTGTTGCCCCGTGCTGTGACGACGATCTGACCAATGTCATCGGCGGAGTGCAGCAGGCCGAGGCCGCGAATCGCGTATTGCTGCGCGCCTTGTGCCACATAACTACCGCCCGCGTTGCTGTTGCCGCGGCCCAAGGCTTCGGCAACATCTTGCAACGCGAGTTTGAGTTGGCTGAGTTTGTGCAAGTCGGGTTGCACTTCGTATTGCTTGATGAAGCCGCCCATCGCCACCACATCGGCGACGCCTGGTACCTGGCGCATGGCGCGCTCTACGGTCCAGTCTTGCAACGTGCGCAATTCGGTGGTGGAGAGTCCGTCCCCGCGCAATCGGTAGCGCATGATTTCACCTACGGGCGTAGCGTTGGGTGCAATTTGTGCTTCGACACCTTCGGGTAACGCAATGCCGCGTAGGCGTTCGTTCACTTGTTGTCGCACCAAGTTCACTTCCGCGTTGTCGTTGTAGGTCACGACGGTGAACGACAGGCCAAACTGAGTGTGCGAGAACACGCGGATTGAATTGGGCAGTCCCGAGAGCGCCACCTCAATTGGCAGTGTGACTTGCTTTTCAACTTCTTCTGCGGCACGCCCTGGATAAAGCGCAATCACGGTGACTTGTGTGTCTGTGACATCTGGAAAGGCTTCGACTGACAGGTTTTTAAAGGCGAACACGCCCGCCATCACGAACAGCATCGTGCCCAACAGAATGAACAGCGGCTGGTTCAGCGCGTAGTGAATAAGACGCTTCATTTGGTGGCTGCACCTTTGTTGGCTTCTTCTTGCGCGATGCGGAACTCACGCGCCAACAGCAAACTGTTCTCCTTCACCACCAACTCACCAGCTTGCACACCGTCGACGATCAGCACTTCTTGCAAGCCTTCGTAACCCAACTTGACGCGACGGGGTTCAAACACGCCAGCTTCGGTTTGCACATAGGCCCAATGCTCGGTGCCGCGCAGTTGCACGGCGCTGGCGGGCACCAACACGCCGTCGGCGAGCTTGCGTTGAATGTGTGCTGTGCCCAGCATTTCGGCTTTCAGTAACCGTTGTGCGTTGTTGATCACGGCGCGTACTTTGATGGCGCGGGTGTTGCTGTCAATGAAATCGCCGGTGGCGGCAATCTTGGCTTCAAACGATTGGCCGGGGAAGGTGGGCAATGTGAGGGTGATGGGCGTGCCGGGTTTGAGCGAGGCCACGTCTGACTCGCGTGCGTCAATTTGAATCCACAACACGCTGGGGTCGCTCACCACAAACAAGGCCATGTTGCCCGGGCCGCCTTGATCAGGGCGGACTTCTTGACCGGCGCTCAAATTGCGTTCCACCACCACACCGCGCACGGTTGCGGCCAAGGCCAGTTGTTGGTTCACTTGGTTGGCGCTGCCGTACATGCGTGTGCGTGCCTGTGCGCGTGCCAGTTCGGCTTTGGCGCGCTGCGCATCCGCCTCGGTCATGTCGAGTTCTTTGCGGGAAATCACATCGGCTTCAAACAGCGTTTGGTGGCGCGCCAAGGCGCGCTCGGCCACTTGCGCGTCAGCCAGTGCTTTGGCTGTGTCCGCTTGGGCCGCGCCAAATTCGGGGGAGGCGAGGGTGGCCAACACTTGGCCGGCTTGCACCGGTTGGCCAATGTCGGCGTTCAAACTCAGCACGCGTCCGGCAAATGCGGGGTAGATGCGCTGCGTGCGCTCTTCATTCCAGACCAAGCGCGCAGGCAGGTCAATCGTGATGGTTTCTGCCCGCTTGGCTTCGACCGAGCCGAGCAAGGGCAGTTGCGGATGCCCTGCGGGAAAACGCAGTTGCTGGCCTTGCACAATGGGTAGCGGTGCTGGCGGACGTGCCGTGGTTTCGGTGCCACCGAAGGTGTAGACCAACACCAAAGTTGTCGCCAATACGCCAACCGCGCTGTAGCGTTTGGTGGGCGTGTTGAAAAGCGCTTGGCTGGCGTGGCGCAAGCGTTCTTGCAAGTTCTGTCGTATGCTCATGCCACGTTTATCGTTCATCGTGCCTGACCAGTCCCTGACTTCATTTTTTATAAAGTTGCTGTGAGAATTTTGTTGGTTGAAGACGACACCGTATTGCAAACGGTCATGTTGCGTAGCCTCACGGACGCAGGTCATCGCGTGGACGCCGCCAGCCACTTGGAAGAAGGGGCGCACTTTTGGCAAGTGCAGTCGTATGACGCGGTGTTGTTGGATCTCAATTTGCCCCTCAATGGTCAAGCGCAGGCGGCACAAGGCAGTGGCTTGCAACTGCTGCGCGAAGCGCGCGCACGCGGCGATCGCACCCCTGTGCTGGTGCTCACGGCGCGCAACCGCACCGACGAACGCATTGCCGGTTTGGATGCCGGTGCTGACGATTACTTGGGCAAGCCCTTTGATTTGGAAGAGGTGGAAGCCCGTTTGCGTGCGCTGGTGCGACGCAGCCAAGGCGTGGATGACGAAGTGCAGGTGGGACGCTTGCGCTTGCACCGCAAACATCGCCGGATCTTTTTGGACGAGGCCGACTTGGCATTGCCCGCCCGCGAGTTTGAGGTGCTGTGTGAGTTGATGACGCCCCCAGGGCGCGCCGTCAGCAAGCGCGTGCTGTCCGACAAGCTGTCCGGGTTTGACGAAGCCTTGGGTGACAACGCGTTGGAAGCGTTCATTTCTCGTTTGCGCAAAAAACTCATGGACAGCGGTGCCACCATTCGCACCTTGCGCGGCATTGGCTACGTGCTTAAGGAGCAAGGGTGATGGGGATGACAGGCAAGCCGTCCTTGCGCAATCGGTTGTTGCGTCACGTTTTGGTGCCACTGGCCGTGACGTGGTTGCTCGGCTCGGCCTTGGTGGTGGGCATTGCTTCTTACTTCGCGCAACAAGCGTTTGACCGCGCGTTGCTGGACGATGCTTATTTGGTGGCGAGCCACATGCGCCGCTCCTCGGACGAGTCGGGCAATGTGAACCTGAGCCTTTCTGCGCAAGAGATGAACACGGTCTTGTTTGACCAAAGCGAGTCTTTGTATTTCGCTGTGTTCAGCCCGACGGGGGAGTTGTTGGCTGGCCACGCGGGCTTGCGCCCTTCGCAATTGGATGCGAATTTGAAGCCCTATTTTGATGCGGTTGAGTTACAAGGTCGCGTCTTGCGCAGCGTGACGATTCACCGCACCCAGCCTGCGCATTTTTATGTGGTGATGGCGCAAACCACCACCAGCCGCGACCATTTGCTGCAACGCTTGTTGACGTTTTCGCTGGTGCCTCAGCTGTTGTTATTGCTCTGGCTGGCCGCGTGGTTGCAACGCGCCATCGCGGACGATTTAGAGCCCTTGGCGGCGCTGGAAAAAGCAGTGGACCAACGCGATGCACGTGACCTCACGCCTGTGCCCGTGAGTGCGACCACGCGCGATGTGCAGCGCTTGGGCCAAGCGATCAATGCCTTGTTGGGGCGCATTGCGTCGAGTGTTCAGGCCCAACGCGAGTTCTCGGGCAACGTGGCGCACGAGCTGCGAACGCCGTTGGCAGGCATTCGCGCGTTGGCCGATTACGGGTTGCGCCACAACGATCCGCAAGTGTGGCGCGAGCAGCTGCAAGGCGTGGCACAAAGCCAAGAACGCGCCAGTCATTTGGTGGACCAACTGTTGGCCTTGGCCTTGGCAGATGAAGCGCACCACACCTTAGAACAAAAGCCTGTGGCACTGGATGTACTTGTGGGCGAGGCGGTGCTGCGGTTCTTGCCGCAGGCCGATGCTGCGGGTGTTGATCTAGGCGCACGTGGCATTGAACAGCCTGTGTGGGTACAAGCCAATGACGCATTGCTCGAAGGCGTGTTGAACAATTTGTTGGACAACGCCTTGCGTTACGGTCGCGCGCCCGAAGGGGCGAGTCACATCACCGTGTCGGTCTCTGATGCGCCGGGTGCGGTGGTGTTGTCGGTGATTGACAACGGTCCTGGTGTTTCGCCTGAACAACTCAAACGCCTCACGCAGCGTTGGGTGCAAGGCTCAGCCGGCGAGGCGCTCAAAGAGGGTTCGGGTTTGGGTTTGGCCATCGTCAGCGAATACGTGCGCTTGTTGGGCGCCAAGGTCAGCATGCAAACCGAAAGCCCCCACGGGTTGCGCGTGAGTGTCACTTTGAACAAGCCCTTGTAAAATCGCCCGCTGCTTCGCAGGGCGGCTCACAGCCCCTGCATCCCCCAAAGGTTGGTTGTTTATGTTGTACCCCCAAGAGTTTGATGTCATCGTCGTTGGCGGTGGCCACGCTGGCACAGAGGCGGCCTTGGCCGCTGCACGCATGGGCGCTAAAACTTTACTCTTAAGTCACAACATCGAGACCTTGGGGCAGATGAGCTGCAACCCCTCCATTGGCGGGATTGGCAAAGGCCATTTGGTCAAAGAAGTTGACGCACTCGGCGGGGCGATGGCGTTGGCGACCGACGAGGGCGGTATCCAGTTTCGTATTTTGAACAGCTCCAAGGGGCCAGCGGTGCGTGCCACCCGCGCCCAGGCCGACCGTATTTTGTACAAGGCAGCGATTCGCCGCATGCTCGAAAACCAGCCCAACCTGTGGTTGTTCCAACAAGCGGTGGACGACCTGATGGTGGAGGGCGAACGCGTGGTGGGTGCCACCACTCAGGCCGGCATTCGTTTTCGCAGCCGCACCGTGGTGTTGACGGCGGGCACCTTCTTGGATGGCAAGATCCATGTGGGGCTGAACAACTACGCGGGAGGCCGTGCGGGCGATCCGCCGGCGGTGAGTTTGTCGGCGCGTCTCAAAGAGTTGAAACTGCCGCAAGGCCGTTTGAAAACCGGCACCCCGCCGCGCATCGATGGCCGCACGATTGACTTCAGCCAATGTACCGAACAGCCTGGCGATGGTCACCCCGGCGGCCTGCCCGGTGACGTGCCGGTGTTCAGCTTCATGGGGCGCGCGTCCATGCACCCGCAACACATGCCGTGCTGGATCACCCACACCAACCAGCGCACGCACGACATCATCCGCTCCGGCTTTGACCGCAGCCCCATGTTCACCGGCAAGATTGAGGGCGTTGGCCCACGCTATTGCCCGAGTGTGGAAGACAAGATCAACCGGTTCGCGGACAAAGACAGCCACCAAATTTTCTTGGAACCCGAGGGTTTGACCACCCACGAGTACTACCCGAATGGCATCAGCACCAGTTTGCCGTTTGACATCCAGTATGAGCTGGTCCGCTCGATGAAGGGTTTGGAGAACGCCCACATCATTCGTCCCGGCTACGCCATTGAGTACGACTACTTTGATCCACGCGAACTGAAGCGCAGCTTTGAAACCCGTGCCATTGGCGGCCTGTTTTTCGCGGGCCAAATCAATGGCACCACCGGGTATGAAGAGGCGGCGGCACAAGGCTTGTTCGCCGGCATCAATGCGGCCTTGCAATGTCGCAGCATGGCGGGTGCCGCCAACGACTTTGGCGGCGCTTGGACGCCGGGCCGCGACTTGGCCTACTTGGGGGTGTTGGTGGACGACCTCACCACCAAGGGCGTGACCGAGCCTTACCGCATGTTCACCAGCCGCGCCGAGTTCCGCTTGCAGCTGCGCGAAGACAACGCCGACATGCGCCTGACCGAACTGGGGCGTCAAATGGGCTTGGTGGACGACGCGCGCTGGGAGGCATTCAGCCGCAAACGTGACGCTGTTTCACGTGAACCAGAGCGGCTCAAATCCATCTGGGTCAACCCGCGCAACCTGCCTGCGGCCGAAGCCGAGCGCGTGTTGGGTAAGACGATTGACCGCGAATACAACTTGGCCGATTTGTTACGCCGTCCCGATGTCAGCTACCAAGGCCTCATGTCCATGGACGAGGCCAAGTACCAAAACTCCGAGTTGTTGGACGGCTTGTTGGGTGACGATGTTTCACGTGAAACCACCCGCGCCATCATCGAGCAAATCGAGATTGCGGCCAAATACGCGGGTTACATCGACCGCCAGCGTGACGAGGTGGAACGTGCCGCGCACTATGAAAACCTCAAGCTGCCAGACGACTTGGACTACAACCAAGTCACGGCTTTGTCGTTTGAGGTGCGTCAGCGCCTAAGCCGTCAGCGCCCCGAAACCCTGGGTCAGGCCTCGCGCTTGTCGGGCATCACGCCCGCGGCCATCTCGTTGTTGCTGATTCACCTCAAGCGCTCCCGCGTCAAAGGCTTCGCTCAAGACGCTGCCACTGGCAGCGCAACCGAGGCGGCTTGATGCACCCGAAGCGATCCGCTCTGCAGCAAGGGCTTGCTGGTTTGGGCTTGTCTTTGGGTGACGAGCAACAAGTCCAACTGTTGGCTTACCTAGACTTGATCGCCAAGTGGACCAAGGTTTACAACCTGACGGCGGTCCGCGACGCGGATGAGATGTTGACCCACCACTTGCTCGACAGCCTGGCCGTCATTGCCCCGTTGCGTCGAGAGCTGGCCAAGCTGCCGGTGGCGGAGGGCGACGCGGCCCAGCGCGCGTTCAGTTTGCTGGACGTAGGGGCGGGCGCCGGGTTACCCGGCATCGTCATAGCCATCGCCTGTCCGAACATTTCGGTCACGTGTGTGGACACGGTTGCCAAGAAGGCGGCCTTCATCCAGCAGGTGGCGGCCACCTTGAAGCTGCCCAACCTCAAGGGCTTGCATGCACGGGTAGAGTCGCTGACCCAACCGTATGACGTGGTGTGCTCGCGCGCCTTTGCCTCGCTTCTCGACTTCACCACGTGGTCGCGCTCTGCTTTGGCGCCGCACGGTGTGTGGATGGCCATGAAGGGCAAACACCCGCACGACGAGCTGGCTGTTTTGCCTGCCAACACGACCGTGTTTCACGTGGAACAGTTGCAAGTGCCCGGCTTGGATGCGGAACGCTGCATCGTCTGGATGCGCGGTTAAACTTCTCCCTCTTCAGAATTTAGAGGTCCCCATGTTCGGTATCGCGGACTACGGCGCATTTGTCGTGGCCATCATTGTCTTTTTGGCCATCCCTGGGCCTGGTAATTTGGCCTTGCTGACGGCAACGGGCAAGGGCGGTGTGCGTTCAGGCATGGCGGCCACGCTGGGCGTGATTGCAGGCGACCAGGTATTGTTGTGGATGGCGGTGGCCGGTTTGTCCGCGGTGATCATCAATTACCCCAGTTTGTATAGCTCGGTCAAATGGGCGGGTGCGGCTTATCTGATCGGCTTGGGCTATTCCTTGTTCAAAAGCCAACCGGGTGATGCGCCCGTGCTGAACATGAAGCCCGATCATTTTTTTCGTCAAGGGCTCTTCATCACGCTGTTGAACCCGAAGGCGATTGTTTTTTACATGGCCTTCTTTCCATTGTTCGTTGACCCCGCTATTCACCAAGGGTTGCTGACCTTTGCCGTGATGGCCGGCACCATTGCCGTGCTCACCTTGGGTTATGGTTTGGTGGTGGTTTTGTTGGCGCACCATTTGGCCGACCGTGTCCGCGCCAATCCCATCGTGGGGACGCTGCTGAACAAAGTGGCGGGTGCGTTGTTGATTGGTTTTGGCCTGAAGTTGGCCTTGTTCAAATAAATTTTCAGTTTCTTTCGAAAGTAGTTATGGCCAAAATTTTCTGCATTGCCAACCAAAAAGGCGGCGTCGGCAAGACCACCACCACGGTGAATTTGGCCGCAGGTTTGGCGTTTGTGGGCCAACGCGTGTTGATGGTTGACTTGGACCCGCAAGGCAATGCCACCATGAGCTCGGGCGTTGACAAGCGTGAGATGGAACTCTCGGTCTACGACGTGTTGCTTGAAGAAGCCACCGTGGCCGAGGCGCGTATTCGCAGCAACTGGGGCACCGAAGGCGTGCGCGGCAAAATCCCCACCTACGACGTGTTGGGTGCCAACCGTGATTTGGCCGGGGCCGAGGTCGAGCTGGTGTCGCTCGAGCGCCGCGAGAACCGTCTCAAACAAGCGTTGGCCGCCGTCGACCAAGAGTACGACTTTGTGCTTATTGATTGCCCGCCGTCCTTGTCCATGCTCACCCTCAACGGCCTCTGCTCCGCCCATGGCGTCATCGTGCCCATGCAGTGCGAATACTTTGCACTGGAAGGGTTGACCGACTTGGTCAACACCATCAAACAAGTGCATGCCAACTTGAACCGCGAGCTCAAAATCATTGGCCTGTTGCGCGTCATGTTTGACCCACGGATCACCTTGCAACAACAGGTGAGCGAACAACTCAAAGACCACTTTGGCGACAAAGTGTTCAGTGCCGTCATCCCACGCAATGTGCGCTTGGCCGAAGCCCCGAGCTACGGCTTGCCCGGCGTGGTGTTCGACCCCTCGGCCAAAGGTAGCCACGCGTTTGTGGACTTTGCGCACGAGATGGTCGAGCGCGTGAAGAAGTTTTAAGTTGCCCACCTTCGGCCCTCCACAACGCTTCACCCCGTGACCTCACCTGTCTTGCTCCTTCCTGGCTGGCACAACAGCGGCCCTGACCATTGGCAAAGCCTGTGGCAGGCTCAACATGGCTATACCCGTGTGGAGCAGCACAACTGGGATTGGCCCCTGCGGGGCGACTGGATGATGCAGCTCGAAGAAGCGGTGTTGGCACACGAACGCAGCGTGTTGGTGGCGCACAGTTTGGGTTGCGTGTTGGTGGCCGCATGGGCGGCGCATTCTAAAAACACCCACCGCGTGAAGGCCGCTTTGCTGGTGGCGCCGGCCGATGTCGAGCGCGCCGAAATGCAACACATGTTGCACAGCTGGAGTCCCATCGTGCGCGAGCGTTTGCCGTTTCCCAGCGTGATGGCCGCCAGTCGCAATGACCCCTATTGCAGCCTCATGCGCGCCAGTTCGCTGGCGCATGCCTGGGGCTCGCGATTGGTCGATTGCGGCATGAGTGGCCACATCAACGCAGAAGCAAAGCTGGGCGATTGGCCCGAAGGCCTTGCCTTGTTACAAGAATTCATCACAGAAGAAGAAATCCATGGTCACTAAAAAACCCAAAGGCTTAGGCCGCGGACTCGAAGCCTTGCTCGGTCCCAAAGTCGACGACACCGCCGCAGCCAAAGCCGCCGCCGCGGAAGGCTTGCCCAACACCTTGCC
>JBFYKC010000125.1:0-20207 GCA_041311135.1 Comamonadaceae bacterium
GTCCAAACCGAAGGCCAAGCCGCCGTGTGGAGGCGCGCCGTATTGCAAAGCGTCGAGCAAGAAGCCGAACTTGAGCTGGGCTTCTTCGGGCGTGATCTTCAACGCGTCAAACACTTTTTGCTGCACGTCGGCACGGTGGATACGCACCGAGCCGCCGCCCATTTCCCAACCGTTCAACACCATGTCGTAGCCCTTAGAGATGCACTTCTCGGGGGCGGTGACCATCCAGTCTTCGTGGCCATCTTTGGGCGCCGTGAAGGGGTGGTGTACCGCGGTGTAGCGTTGGCTTTCGTCGTCGTATTCGAACATCGGAAAGTCGACCACCCACATCGGTGCCCAACGGTCTTCGAACAAACCGTTTTTCTTGCCGAATTCGCTGTGGCCAATCTTGATGCGCAAAGCACCGATGGCGTCGTTGACGATCTTGGCTTTGTCGGCACCAAAGAAAATCAAGTCGCCGTCTTGTGCGCCGGTGCGCTCCAACACGGCCTTCAACGCGGTGTCGTGGATGTTCTTCACGATGGGCGACTGCAAACCGTCGCGGCCCTTCGCCAATTCGTTGACGCGGATGTAGGCCAAACCTTTGGCGCCGTAGATCTTGACGAACTCGGTGTACGCATCGATCTCGCCACGGCTGATGCCGCCACCTTCAACGGAGCCATGGGGCACGCGCAAGGCCACCACGCGGCCGCCCTTCATGTTGGCCGCGCCTGAGAAAACTTTGAAGTCCACATCGGCCATGACGTCGGTCAACTCTGCGAACTGCAACTTCACGCGCAGGTCCGGCTTGTCAGAGCCGTACAAGTGCATCGCATCTTGGTAGGTCATGACGGGGAACTCGCCCAAGTCCACACCGATGGTGTTCTTGAACACGCGTTTGATCATGCCTTGGAACATGTCGCGGATTTCTTCCTCGCTCAAGAACGAGGTTTCGATATCAATCTGGGTGAATTCAGGTTGACGGTCAGCGCGCAAGTCTTCGTCACGGAAGCACTTGGTGATTTGGTAGTAACGGTCGTAGCCGGCCACCATCAACAACTGCTTGAACAGCTGGGGTGACTGGGGCAAGGCGAAGAACTGGCCATCGTGCACACGGCTGGGCACCAAGTAGTCGCGCGCGCCTTCAGGCGTGCTCTTGGTGAGCATGGGGGTTTCGATGTCGACAAAGCCGTTTTCATCCAAGTACTTGCGCACTTCCATGGACACTTTGTAGCGCAGCATCAGGTTGTTTTGCATGTACGGACGACGCAAGTCGAGCACACGGTGCGTCAAGCGGGTGGTCTCGGACAGGTTGTCGTCGTCAATTTGGAACGGGGGCGTGACCGAGGCATTCAACACGATCAACTCGTGGCACAACACTTCAATCTTGCCGCTCTTCAACGCGTCGTTGGTCGTGCCTTCTGGACGGGGACGCACCAAGCCGTTGATCTGAACGCAGTACTCGTTGCGCACGTCTTCGGCAATCTTGAACATCTCTGGGCGGTCGGGGTCGCACACCACTTGGACATAGCCTTCGCGGTCACGCAAGTCAATAAAGATCACGCCGCCGTGGTCACGACGACGGTTGACCCAGCCGCACAGGCTCACGGTTTGGCCATTGAGGGCTTCGGTCACCAGACCGCAATAGTGGGAGCGCATTGCCATTTTTAGTTTCTCTTTTCTTGAATTGCTGCAGTGCCGGGAGAGACGGCACCCATGGAAATCACATACGTCAACGCTTCGTCAACGCTCATCTCAAGCTCCTTCACATCGGTGCGAGGCACCAACAAGAAGAAACCGCTGGTAGGGTTGGGGGTGGTGGGCACGTACACGCTGAGGTGTTCGCCTTCGAGCTTGGAAGCTACTTCGCCCACAGGCGCACCTGTTTGGAAGGCAATGGTCCACATGCCTTCATGGGGATACTGCACCAACAAGGCTTTGCGAAACGCGTTGCCATTGCTGGAAAACAAGGTGTCCGACACCTTCTTCACGCTGGTGTAAATCGACTTGACGATGGGGATGTGGGTGAACAATTTGTCCCACTGCTTGACCCACCAACGCCCCGCCACGTTGGACACCAAGGCGCCGGTGATGAGCAAGCCCACCAACACCAACACCACACCCAAGCCGGTGATTTGGCGCATCGAGGTGAGTGTGTCGTGCGACACCAAGGGCCCAATGGTGCCCAAGAACATGCCGTCCATGATGCCCACGAGCCACGTCAGCACCCACACCGTGATGGCCAGGGGCGTCCAGACCAACAGGCCTGCGAGCAGGTATTTTTTAATCGGCATGAAAGACCTAAGGGGTTAACAAATCAATGGCAGGCGCAACCACCGCCACAAGCCGCCGGTGCTGCAGCGGCCTCCGCGGCAGGGGCAGTCGTCTCCGCACTGGCTGAGCTGGCAGGCGCGGAAGTACCGCCCGAACCACCTTTGAAATCAGTGGCATACCAACCGGAGCCTTTGAGCTGGAAGCCCGCTGCGGTCAGTTGTTTGGAAAACGAAGCTTGGCCGCACGCGGGACAGTCCGTCAGTGGGGCATCGGAAATTTTTTGCAGCACGTCCTTGGCATGGCCGCAGGACCCGCATTTGTAGGCATAAATGGGCATGGCGAGGAGAGTTCGGTAAAACCCGCAATTATAGGCGCCCTCCCCCTATTTCAAGAGGGTGCCGGCACGAAACAGCCCCCTAGGCCGTGCCTACCAGCTTGTGGTGGCTGCCATGCGCGTTGCGGATGGCTTGGGGGCCCAACGAGCCCACCAACATGCCCGTCAAGCTGGCCAGCACACCGGCCAATTGGGCCGGAAACTCATCCCCTGCTGGTGTGGCCAAAAATAAGCCCCAGGTCAGCAACCCCATGACCAAAGCAAAGATCGCCCCTTGGGTGGTGGCGCGCTTCCAGTACAAGCCAAAGGTGAGCGGTACAAATGCCCCCACCAGCGGCACTTGGTACGCCCCCGACACCATTTCGTAAATCGAGGTGCCTTGCATGCGAATGGCATAGCCCAGCACCAACAGGCTGAACACCAGCACCGTCACGCGCATGGCGCGCAACTCTTGCTGGTCGCTTTGACGGGGACGGAATTGGCGCCAAATGTTTTCAGTGAACGTCACGCTGGGCGCCAGCAAGGTGGCCGACGCACATGACTTGATGGCCGACAACAAGGCGCCAAAAAACAGCACCTGCATGACAAACGGCATTTGAGACATCACCAAAGTGGGCAACACTTTTTGCGGGTCATCCGCAATCAACGCAGAGGCCTCGTCGGGCATGATGAGCATGGCGCTGACCACCAAAAACATGGGCACAAAGGCGAACAAGATGTAGCAAATGCCCCCGATCACCGGGCCATGCGTGGCGGCCTTCAAACTGTTGGCGGACATGACGCGTTGAAACACGTCTTGCTGCGGAATCGAGCCCAACATGATGGTGATCGCCGAGGCA
Source organism: Comamonadaceae bacterium (assembly GCA_041311135.1). Classification (GTDB taxonomy): domain Bacteria; phylum Pseudomonadota; class Gammaproteobacteria; order Burkholderiales; family Burkholderiaceae_C; genus Limnohabitans. Next base: position 3,427 of record JBFYKC010000125.1, read on the forward strand.
AAGAAAAACAACACGTCTTTGGTGTTGGGCTCGGGCCAAAACTTGAACATGTCTTGGCTAATGGCCAACGCCAGCACCTGATCAGCGCCCCCGGCTTGGTCGGCCGCAAACACAGCCAAGATGGACAAGCCCACCACCAAGATGATCATTTGAATGAAGTCGGTGATCGCCACCGACCACATGCCGCCAAAGAGGGTGTAGGCCAAGATCGAGGCTACGCCAATCACCATGCCCAACTCCATGCTGACCACCCCGTCGGACAGCAGGTTGAACACCAGCCCCAAGGCCGTGACCTGCGCCGACACCCAACCCAAATAGCTGACCATGATGATGAGCGAACACACGATTTCGACCACACGGCCATAACGCTCACGGAAGTAGTCGCTGATGGTGAGCAAGGTCATGCGGTAGAGCTTGCCCGCAAAAAACAAACCCACAAAGATCAAGCAAAAACCCGCACCAAACGGGTCTTCCACCACGCCATGCAAGCCGCCGTTGACGAACTTGGCGGGAATGCCAAGCACCGTCTCCGAGCCAAACCAAGTGGCAAAGGTGGTGGTGATCACCATGGCCATGGGCAAGTGCCGTCCGGCGATGGCAAAGTCAGACGAGTTTTGAACGCGCTTGGCCGCCATCAAGCCAATGGCGATGGTGACCAGCAAATAGACGATGACGAGTGTGAGCAGCACGGGTCAACTCCGCAAGGTGTTTAAAAAAAGTGATGCAGGCGAACGGCGACTTGCATCGCCACCAAGCCAAACAAGAAACCACCGCCAATCCACATGAGGCGTTGCAACATGCGGTTGGTGCGGCGTTGTTCGTCGATGAGTTGTCGCAACTGCACGCTGCTGTTCGTTTGGCGGTGCTTCAAAAAGTCGTGGACCAAGCGGGGCAACTCGGGCAGCAACTTGGCATAGCGCGGCGCTTCGGCACGCAACTGTTCCCACAGTTTTTTCGGGCCCACTTGGTCGAGCATCCACTTTTCCAAGAATGGTTTGGCTGTGCTCCACAAGTCCAACTCGGGGTCGAGCTGACGGCCCAAGCCTTCGATGTTGAGCAGGGTTTTTTGCAGCAACACCAGTTGCGGCTGAATCTCGACATTGAAACGGCGCGAGGTTTGGAACAAGCGCATGAGCACCATGCCGAGTGAAATTTCTTTCAAGGGGCGGTCGAAGTACGGCTCGCACACGGCGCGGATTGCAGACTCCAACTCATCCACACGCGTGTCCGCTGGCACCCAACCCGATTCGACATGCAGCTCGGCCACGCGTTTGTAATCGCGCCTGAAGAAGGCGGTGAAGTTTTGCGCCAAGTACTCTTTGTCGTACTCGGTGAGCGTGCCGACAATGCCAAAGTCGAGCGAGATGTAGCGACCAAAGGTGGCAGGCTCTAAGCTCACTTGAATGTTGCCGGGGTGCATGTCGGCATGGAAAAAACCATCGCAAAACACCTGGGTGAAAAAGATAGTCACCCCATCGCGCGCCAGCTTCGGAATATCCACCCCTGCTTCGCGCAAACGATCGGTTTGGCTAATGGGCACACCTTTCATGCGCTCCATCACGATGACGTCGTTGTGGCAATAGTCCCAGAACATTTCAGGGATCAACACCAGATCCAACCCTTCCATGTTGCGACGCAACTGTGCGGCGTTGGCCGCCTCGCGTACGAAGTCGAGTTCGTCGTGCAAATACTTGTCAAACTCGGCCACCACTTCGCGGGGCTTCAAACGCTTGCCATCGGCCGAGAGGCGATCGACCCAACCCGCCATCATGCGCATCAGGCTCAGGTCTTTGTCAATCACCGCCAACATGCCGGGGCGCAACACTTTGACCGCCACGTCGCGCAGGGCGCCATCGCGGTCTTTGATGACCGCAAAATGCACTTGCGCGATGGAGGCACTGGCCACAGGGGTGTGGGTGAATTCGACAAAGATCTCATTCACCGGACGTCCAAACGAACGCTCAATGATGCGCACAGCTGCATCGGACGGAAACGGTGGCACGCGGTCTTGCAACTTGGCCAGCTCGTCTGCAATGTCGGGCGGCAACAAGTCACGGCGCGTCGACAAGACCTGACCGAACTTCACAAAGATAGGGCCCAAATGCTCCAGCGCTTCACGCAAGCGCTGACCCCGTGGTGCACGCAAATCACGCCCAATCGACACAATGCGCGCCAGCACACGCAAGCCTGGTTTTTGGAAGCTGGTCAGCACCAGCTCATCCAAGCCATATCGCAGAACGATGAGAACGATGTAAATGCCGCGCAGCAATCGGGTCATCATGGGGCGGCCTTCTGAGTCTGTTGTTGCACAAAGTTGCGCAGGGCTTCCACCGCGCGTTGGGCGGTTTGCACCAGGGTGTGTGCTTGGGCATCGCCGACCACACGCGCCAAGTCTTCTTCCGGATCCCAGCGCACATGGTCGATCAACCAGTTGACTTCGGCAGCCAGTTGCACATCGCCCTCAATGCGGATGGCCGGCTTGTCGCCTTGCAACACGGTCTTGGCCAGCGCAAACGGTGAAGGCTCGCTCACACGCAACACCAAGTCAGCCGCTTTGCCCGTGGCTTCGGGGGTGATGAATTCCAACAACCCCGCTGGCGTGAAACTGCATTGAAAGACTTGGTCACGCCAACACACTTGCACCTGGCGTCCTTTTTGTCGCTGCAAGCGGTCGCGTGCAGCCGGTTCTTGCATCAACACATGGTTCAAAAACAGCACCACGCGTTGTTGCACTTCGGCCACCGCCCAAGCAGGCGGCGTGAAGGACTGCGGAAAGTCTGCAGGAAGTTTGGCGCGCAGCGTGTCTGCTGCGTCGGCCAGCCAAGAAAAAGGGGACTGTGTTGCCATAGTCCCCAATTATTCCTTGTTTGAGCGCCTGTTCGGCGCCCTGGCTTATTGCAGCGCTTGAACGCCGGCCACCAGCCAACCCAAGCTGCCGTCTTTGGGCTTGGTCATGTTCCACACTTCGCGGAAAGGGGTGGGGCCTGAGGAAGGCTCTTCGCGGATCAAGCCCGAGAACTCGACGCTGGCCATGTAACCATGGCCAAGGTCTTCAATGCCCAACAAGTGGGCATCGAGCATGACCACATCGGTGTGGTTGACTTGGCCCTTGGCTGTGGCTTCGCGCTCGGCCAATTGGGCTTTGATTTCGTCCAACATGCTGTCGGTCATCATCACGCGCAGCGCAGGAATGTCCGAGCGGTCCCAGGCTTGCTGCAAGGTCATGAAGTTTTGCTTGGCAGCGCTCACGAAACCTGCGGTGTCAAAGTCGGCTGGGATGCCCCAGCTTTGGCTACCACCCAGGGCCGAGCCAATCATGGAGCCACCGGCAGCGGGGGCGAAGTCGGCTTGCGTGTCCACTGGGCGAGCCGAGGAGTCGTTGCCCACGTTTTTAGGGTTGTACTGAGGCAGCGTGCTGGGGTTGACCGGCGCGCCTGCACCTTCAAAAGCGTAAGGACTGGTATTGGCCACCTCGGGTTGACGGCGACGCATGACCATGCCGATCACCATCATCACCACCAAGGCCAACAAGCCAAACATCAAGAACTGACCAAACTCGGCGCCAAAGCCGAGAGAGTGCGCCAACCAAGCCAAGCCCAAACCGGCGGCCAAACCACCGAGCATGCCGCCCATGCCACCAAAGCGAGAAGGCTGAGCGGGCGCAGGGGCCGGTGTCGCGGGGGCGTGCTGTGTCGCAGGCGCAGCCGTTGGGGCCGCATTGGGTGTGGCAGCAGGCGCAGGTTTCACCGCTTCACGCTGTGTCACGTTGCTGGACTGCTGGCCCATCGATTTGCCACCGCCCAAACGTTTGGCGGCCTCAGCATGCATCGTGGCAAAGGCCAAGGCCACCACAAAAAGGGCTGTCAAAAGTTTCTTCATTGCGTCATCTCCGGTTGTCGTTGTCTTGTCTATCTCACTGTCAACACTTAATTCCAACATGAAGCGCGACCACACCGGCGCTCATGTTGTGGAAATCCACATGGCCAAAGCCATTTTGTTTCATGAGGGATTTCAACTCCTCTTGTCCAGGGTGCATGCGAATGGACTCGGCCAAGTATTGGTAGCTTGCCGCGTCGCCCGCAATCATCTGACCCAGCTTGGGCAGGATGTTGAAGGAATACCAGTCATAGGCTTTTTCGAGTGGCTTGGCGACTTTGGAGAACTCCAACACCAGCAACTTGCCGTTGGGCTTGAGGACACGGCACATCTCGCGCAGGGCCGCGTCTTTGTGCGTCATGTTGCGCAGGCCAAAGGCCACACTGACGACGTCAAAGTGGTTGTCGGGGAACGGTAGTTTTTCGGCATCGCACACCAAGGTGGGCAACACCACACCATGGTCGAGCAAGCGGTCACGGCCCGTGCGCAACATGGCTTCGTTGATATCGGTGTGCACCACGCGGCCTGTTTTGCCTACTTTTTTGGCAAAGGCCATCGACAAGTCGCCCGTACCGCCTGCAATGTCGAGCACTTGCGAACCTTCGCGCAAGTCCGCCACCATGACGGTGTAACGCTTCCACAGGCGGTGCAAGCCGGCGGACATGAAGTCGTTCATGACGTCGTATTTGGACGCAACCGAATCAAACACGCCACGGACGTGTTTGGCTTTTTCTTTTTCGTCGACGGTTTTGAAACCGAAGTGGGTACTGCTCATATGGCCAATGGTATCAATGCGCGTGGCTGCTACAGCCGGCGCCCGCCTTCTCTGGCATGGGGGCGTCGCGGTCAACGCCTGCCTCTTGCAGACGCCGTTCGTAATCGGCCCAGAGTTGGGTTTGTTCTGCGCCCAAGAAATACAAATATTCCCAAGTGAACAAGCCGCTGTCGTGGCCGTCACTGAAAGTCGGCTTGATGGCGTAGTTGCCCACGGGCTCAAGGCCTTCCAACTCAACCCAACGTTTGCCAGTTTGCAACACCTCTTGACCTGGGCCATGGCCTTGCACCTCAGCCGAGGGGCTGTAGATGCGCATCAACTCGAACGGAATGCGAAAACTTGCCCCGTCGGCAAAACTAACTTCCAACACACGCGATGCACCATGCACCGTGATGTCTTGGGGTGCAGGGGTGTTTTTTTGCAATCCGGCCATACAAGCTCCTGTGAGACCAACGTTAGACCAACACGCGCTCAATGCCGCCGGCATTGGCTTGGGCCACATACTCGGGCATCCAGTTTTCGCCCAACATCTTGCGCGCCATCTCGACCACGATGTAGTCGGCCTCGAGCAAGCCGTTTTGTAAGTCGTCGCCATAACGGCTCAGGCCTTGCAAGCAGCTGGGGCAGCTGGTGAGAATCTTCATGTCGCCCTTTGCAACGCCAGTCATGGCGCGCAAGGCGGCTTCGTCTTTTTGCAACTCGGCTTCTTTGCGGAAACGCACTTGGGTTGAAATGTCAGGACGCGTCACCCCCAAGGTGCCCGACTCGCCGCAGCAGCGGTCGCTCTTGCGCACTTGATCGCCCACCAATGCCTTCACCGTTTTCATCGGGTCTTGCTGCTTCATGGGCGAGTGGCAAGGGTCGTGATAGAGATAGCCAGCTTGGCTGGAGGCGCTGAGGGTGATGCCCTTCTCCAACAAATACTCGTGGATATCGACGATGCGGCAGCCAGGGAAAATTTTGTCGAATTCGTAACCCTGCAGCTGATCAAAACACGTGCCGCAACTCACCACCACGGTTTTGATGTCGAGGTAGTTGAGTGTGTTGGCCACGCGGTGGAACAACACGCGGTTGTCTGTGATGATCTTCTCAGCCTTGTCGAACTGACCCGAACCACGCTGGGGATAGCCGCAGCACAAGTAACCCGGTGGCAACACGGTTTGCACACCGGCGTGCCACAACATGGCTTGCGTGGCCAAGCCCACTTGGCTGAACAAACGCTCCGAACCGCAACCTGGGAAATAGAACACCGCTTCGGTTTCCGAGGTGGTGGATTGCGGGTTGCGAATGATCGGCACGTAGTCTTGATCTTCAATGTCCAACAAGGCACGCGCCGTTTTCTTGGGCAAATTGCCTGGCATTTTTTTGTTGATGAAGTGAATCACCTGCTCCTTGATAGGCGCAGTGCCCACGGTGGCGGGAGGTGCCTTGGTTTGCTTGCGCGCCACCACGCTGAGCGCGTCGTGTGCCAAGCGTTGCAGCTTCATGCCCACGTCGACCATGGCGCTGCGCGCCAGCTTGATGGTCTCGGGGTTGGTGGCATTGAGCATGAACATGGCCGCAGCATTGCCAGGGCGGAAGCTCTTTTGTCCCATCTTGCGCAACAGGTTGCGCATGTTCATCGAGACATCGCCAAAGTCAATCTTCACCGGGCATGGCGTGAGGCACTTGTGACACACGGTGCAGTGGTCGGCCACGTCTTCAAACTCTTGCCAGTGTTTGATGGACACACCACGGCGGGTTTGCTCTTCGTACAAGAAGGCTTCCACCAACAGCGAGGTGGCCAAAATTTTGTTGCGTGGGCTGTAGAGCAAATTGGCGCGTGGCACATGGGTCGAGCACACGGGCTTGCATTTGCCGCAGCGCAAACAGTCTTTCACGCTGCCGGCTATCGCGCCAATGTCGGACTGCTGCATGATGAGGGACTCGTGCCCCATCAAGCCAAAGCTCGGCGTGTAGGCTTGACTCAAATCGGCGTGGCGCAGCGTGGCGTCGACGTCTTGGTTGCGCAGCAACTTGCCTTTGTTGAAACGACCTTCGGGGTCGACCTTGGCTTTGTAATCAGCGAACGGCTTGAGCTCGTCGTCGCTCAAGAACTCGAGCTTGGTGATGCCAATGCCGTGTTCACCCGAAATCACGCCGTTGAGCGAACGCGCCAATACCATGATGCGCGCCACCGCTTCGTGTGCGGTTTGCAACATGGCGTAGTTGTCGCTGTTGACAGGAATGTTGGTGTGCACATTGCCGTCACCGGCGTGCATGTGCAGCGCCACCCACACGCGGCCTTTGAGCACGCGCTTGTGAATGGCATTGCACTCTTCCAAGATGGGCGCCAGTTGCGCGCCGGTGAAGATGTTTTGCAACTGCGCACGAATTTGTGTTTTCCAGCTCGCGCGCAAGGTGTGGTCTTGCAGCTGAGGGAACAGCGCATCGCACTCGTTGAGCCACTGTTGCCACAGGCCACGCACTTCGCCAATCAGCGAACGGGCTTGTTGCACACGGTCTTCCAACAACTCGGGCGTGGGAATGTCGGCTGCATCGTCCGATTTGCCCAAGGGCAAATTGCCTTTGGCAAAGAAGTCTTCCAAAGCGTCGCAGAGTTCGAGCTTGTTGCGCAAACTCAGCTCGATGTTGATGCGCTCAATCCCATCGGTGTACTCGGCCATGCGCGGCAGCGGAATCACCACGTCTTCGTTGACCTTGAACGCATTGGTGTGGCGGCTGATCGCCGCAGTGCGCTTGCGGTCGAGCCAGAACTTTTTACGTGCCTCTGGGCTGACCGCCACAAAGCACTCCCCGCTGCGGGTGTTGGCCATGCGTGAGACTTCGGAGGTGACGCGCGCCACTTCGTCAGCGTCGTCACCGGCGATGTCGCCGATCAACAGCATCTTGGGCAGGCCACCGCGCTTGCTCTTGGTGGCGTAGCCCACGGCACGCAGGTAGCGGTCGTCCAGATGCTCCAGACCGGCTAACAACACGCCGCTGCGTTTTTGCTCGGCGAACATGTAGTCTTTGATTTCGACAATGCTCGGCACCGCGTCTTTGGCATTGCCAAAGAACTCCATACACACGGTGCGGGTGTGAGCAGGCATGCGGTGCACGATCCAACGGGCGCTGGTGATCAAGCCATCGCAACCTTCTTTTTGCACGCCGGGCAAGCCACTCAAGAATTTGTCGGTCACGTCCTTGCCCAAGCCTTCTTTGCGAAAGGATTTGCCAGGGATATCGAGGCGCTCTTGGCGCAGGAATGTTTTGCCGTCAGCTTGGTAGTACTTCAACTCGAAGCTGGCCATCTCGGCATCGTGAATCTTGCCGAGGTTGTGGTCCACACGCGTTACCTCGAGCCACTCGGCATCGGGTGTCACCATGCGCCAGCTGGCCAAGTTGTCGAGCGCAGTGCCCCACAACACAGCTTTCTTGCCACCTGCGTTCATGGCGATGTTGCCGCCAATGCACGAGGCTTCGGCAGACGTAGGATCGACCGCGAACACAAAACCACCGCGCTCGGCCGCATCGGCCACACGTTGCGTGACCACGCCAGCTTCGGTCCAGATGGTGGGCACTGGGTGGCCAATGCCCGGCAGGTCGACCAGTTCGACCTCGGTCATGGCTTCGAGTTTTTCGGTGTTGATGACCGCACTCTTCCAGGTGAGCGGAATCGCACCACCGGTGTATCCCGTACCACCGCCACGGGGCACGATGGTCAAACCCAAATCGATACAGCCTTTGACCAAGCCAGCCATTTCTTCTTCGGTGTCGGGGGTCAACACCACAAAGGGGTATTCCACGCGCCAGTCGGTGGCATCGGTCACATGGCTCACACGCGACAGGCCATCGAACTTGATGTTGTCGTGCGCGGTGTGCTTTTTGAGCAAGCGCGCTGCTTTTTTACGCAAAGCGGCAATCGCGTCGAACTGGCTGTTGAACGCCTCAATCGCGCGGCTGGCGGCTTGCAGCAGTTGACCCACCATGTCGTCGCGCTCGGTGTCGGCATCGGGCGTACGACGCTGCTGCACTTCACCCAAGCGGTGATGCAAGGCCTCGACCAACAGATGACGACGCTTGGGGTTGTCCAACAAATCGTCTTGCAAGTAAGGGTTGCGCTGCACCACCCAAATGTCACCCAGCACTTCGTACAACATGCGAGCCGAACGGCCTGTGCGGCGCTCTTGGCGCAAACGCAGCAACAGTTCCCAGGCCTCGGCACCCAACAAGCGCAGCACGATTTCGCGGTCCGAGAACGAGGTGTAGTTGTAGGGAATTTCGCGCAGTCGCGGGCTTTCTTCAGCCGTGGCGAGCAAGTGGTTCAGCGAGGTGGGAGCATTCATGGTGTGGTGTGCGCGCAAAGGGCGCATGGAGAGCGCGAATTAAGGGTGCAATTTTACCGCAGGGGGCATGGTTTCTAGGCCGTCGGGGCCTGAGAGCACTTACTGGCGTTGGGGGTGTCGTGTGTCGGGTTTTAGGGGTATTTCACTCACCCCAAGCGCAAGGTGAGTTGGCTGTGTGTGCGGTGAGCGACATTCTGAGCGCAGCGAAGAGGAGCCAACGTGCATGCAGCCAGCTCGCCTTGCGCGCCTCAGATCAACGCTGCCAACCTTTGCACATCAGCCATTGGACGGTGCCGCACACCATGACCAAGGCCGAATAGGTGGTCATTTTTCCGTCCACACCCCAAAAAACCAGCCCCCCAGCCAGAACGGTTGAGCCGACCACACCGCTCACGACGGTTTGTTTGCGCCAACTCCAGCGAGACAAACCAAGCCCACCACGCGCGGCCAAACGGGCCGCCAACACGCCAAACAGAGCAACCCCCCAGGCGGGTGCCATGAAGTTCAAGACGTGAAGAATTTGTTCGTAGGGACCCATGCGCGTCAATTTTATAATCCGTGACTATGGCAGTCTGGGCTCTTGGCCTCAATCACACGACAGCCCCGCTGGATTTGCGGGGCCGTTTTGCTTTTGCGGTCGAACAAATGGGTCCGACCCTTTCGACCCTGCGCCACACATTTGCGCCCGACGGCGAGGTGGCCATCCTCTCCACCTGCAACCGCACCGAGATTTATTGCGCGGGCAGCGAACCTCAAATGCAGCAAACCTTGGCTTGGCTGGCGCAGTCGGGTGGCGTATCTCCTGAGACACTGAAAGACCACACCTACGCCCTGCTCGAAGCCGACGCCGCCCGCCACGCCTTCCGCGTGGCCAGTGGCTTGGACTCGATGGTGTTGGGCGAGCCCCAAATCTTGGGCCAGATGAAAGACGCGGTGCGCGCCGCCGCCGAGGCCGGCGCCTTGGGCACCACCTTGAACCAACTGTTCCAACGCTCGTTTGCCGTGGCCAAAGAAGTGCGCAGCTCGACCGAGATTGGCGCGCACTCCATCAGCATGGCCGCCGCCGCCGTGCGTTTGGCCAGCCAACTGTTTGAAGACCTTGCGCAAACCAAAGTGCTGTTTGTGGGTGCGGGCGAAATGATTGAACTCTGCGCCACGCACTTCGCCGCCAAGAACCCCAAAGCCATGGCGATTGCCAATCGCACCTTGGAACGCGGAGAAAAGTTGGCCACCCAATTCGGCGGCGAGGTGATGCGATTGGCCGACCTGCCCCAACGTCTGCACGAATTTGATGTGGTCATCAGCTGCACCGCCAGCACCCTGCCTCTGATCGGTTTGGGCGCTGTTGAGCGCGCACTCAAACAACGCAAGCACCGCCCCATGTTCATGGTGGACTTGGCTGTGCCACGCGACATTGAGCCCGAAGTGAAGTCGCTCGAAGACGTGTTTCTCTACACCGTGGACGACTTGTCCGAGGTGGTGCAAACCGGCCAAGCCAACCGCCAAGCAGCGGTGGCGCAAGCCGAAGCCATCATCGACGCCGGTGTGCAAAGCTTTGAACACTGGGTGGACCAACGCAGCCATGTGCCGTTGATCCAACAGCTCAACGCCCAAGCCGAAGACTGGCGCAGCGCCGAATTGGCACGTGCACGCAAATCGCTCGCCAAAGGTGACGATGTGGATGCGGTACTAGAAGCGCTGTCGCGCGGTCTGACCCAAAAGATGCTGCACGGCGCCATGGCCGAATTGCACGGGGGCGACACCGAAGCCCGTGAACGGGCGCGCCATGCCATCGAGCATTTCTTCCTGCGCGGCAACCGTTAGACGCTGACCCCATGAAAGACTTTCTCCGCGCTCAACTGGAGCGCCACGCACAACGCCTGAACGAGCTCGATTTTTTGTTGTCCCGCGAGGACATCATGAAAGACATGACGCAGTTCTTGGCGCTGTCACGCGAGCACACCGACGTCACGGCCACTGCGGGCCGCTATGCGCGCTACCAACAACGCGAAGCCGATGTACAAGCCGCACGCCAGATGCTGCAAGACGGAGGGGATGATGCCGACCTGCGCGCCATGGCCGAAGAAGAAATCGCCAGTGCCGAGGCCGAGTTGACCCAACTCGAAGCCGAGTTGCAACGCATGTTGCTACCCAAAGATCCGGACGATGCGCGTCCCGCCTTTCTGGAAATTCGGGCGGGCACAGGCGGTGACGAGTCCGCTTTGTTCGCCGCCGATTTGCTGCGCATGTACACCCGCTATGCCGAGCGCCAAGGCTGGCGTACCGAAATTGTGAGTGAGTCACCCAGCGAATTGGGTGGCTACAAAGAAGTGGTGATTCGCTTAGACGGCGGCGCGTCTGGCGACGGCGTGTATGGTTGGCTCAAATTTGAATCGGGCGGCCACCGCGTGCAACGCGTGCCGGCCACCGAAACACAAGGTCGCATCCACACCAGCGCCTGCACCGTGGCGGTGTTGCCTGAGCCCGATGAAGCCGAGGCGATCAAGATCAACCCGTCTGATTTGCGCATCGACACCTTCCGTGCCAGCGGCGCGGGCGGCCAACACATCAACAAGACCGACTCGGCGGTGCGCATCACCCACTTGCCCACTGGCATCGTGGCCGAATGCCAAGACGGCCGCAGCCAACACAGCAACAAAGCGCAAGCCTTGCGTGTGTTGACCGCGCGCATTCAAGAAAAAGACCGCGCCGAACGCGCCGCCAAAGATGCCGCCTTGCGCAAAGGTTTGATCGGCAGCGGTGACCGCAGTGACCGCATTCGCACCTACAACTTTCCGCAAGGGCGTTGGACCGACCACCGCATCAACCTCACGCTGTACAAACTCAACTTCATCATGGAAGGTGATTTGAGCGAAGCCATGCAAGCGCTGAAACACGCGCACGAAGCCGAACAACTGGCCGCGCTGGAAGGCGACGCATGAGCGTGACGCCGAGCACGCCCTGCTTCACCGTGGCGCAAGCCGCTGCGTGGGCGCAGACCTTGGGGCTGCCACGCTTAGACGCCCAAGTGCTACTGCTCCACGCCTTGGATCGGTCCCCGCACGACCGTGCCTGGCTGCTCGCCCATGGTGATGACGCGCTGGATGCTGCCGTCCACAGCACCTTCACCACCCACGTACAACGCCGCCTAAACACCGAGCCCGTGGCCTACATCACGGGGCACAAAGAGTTTTTTGGCTTAACCCTGCAAGTGGACGCTCGCGTACTCGACCCGCGTGCCGACACCGAAACCTTGGTGGAATGGGCCTTGTCGTGCCTGGCAGACGTCTCTTGTCCAGACGTGGTGGACTTGGGCACTGGCAGCGGTGCCATTGCACTGGCGCTGAAACACAGCCGCCCCGATGCCCATGTAAAGGCTGTAGATGCCAGCACCGGCGCGCTCGATGTCGCGCGGGCCAATGCGGCACGTTTGCAACTGACGGTGACGTTTCATCACGGGTCTTGGCTGGCCCCTGTGGCGGGCCATGTGTTTGACGCCATCGTGTCCAACCCACCCTACGTGGCGGCTGACGACGCGCATTTGGCCGCCCTGAAGCACGAACCCCTGTCGGCGTTGGCCTCGGGCCCAGACGGCTTGGACGACATCCGCGTGATCGTGCGTCAAGCCGGTGCACACCTCAAACCCGGCGGCTGGCTGCTGCTCGAACATGGCTTTGACCAAGCCCATGCGGTGCAAACCTTGTTGAGCAACCAAGGGTTTGTCAACGTGCAAAGCCGTCCTGATCTTGCGGGCATCTTGCGCTGCAGCGGTGGACAATGGCCAACAGTGAAATAATGACCTTTTGATTTGGAGAGAACCCATGAGCGACGTGCAACAACGCATTGATGAACTGGTGAAGGGCAACGACGTGTTGCTGTTCATGAAAGGCAGTGCCAGCTTCCCCATGTGTGGTTTTTCGGGCCGTGCCGTGCAAGTGTTGAAAGCTTGCGGCGTAGACCCCAAAGCCATCAAAACCGTGAACGTGCTGGACGACGCCGAAATTCGCCAAGGCATCAAGGAATACAGCAACTGGCCCACCATTCCCCAGCTCTACATCAAGGGCGAATTCATTGGCGGCTCCGACATCATGATGGAAATGTATGAGTCAGGCGAGTTGCAAAAAACCATCAACGGCTAAGCGCCACTGATGGGCTGCAAGCCTTCTTAAAAAGCCCGCTACCAGCGGGCTTTTTATTTGACAGGCACAAGAATTTGGTCCGTTTTGCATGCATGGTTGCCATACCGCTGCAAGCACAAATTGGCCGAACAGGAGGCGATGGCCATGTTGCGCACGACTTCATTTTGATCGACCACCACACGCTCTTGGTAGTTGACAAATTCGGGGCGCGTCACGTCGTTGCAAATGGTGTGCGCGTGCGTACCATCACGCGTGACGTAGCAACTGCGCATGCCAGTGAAGACTTGAACCACGCGCTGACGGGTTTGTACTGTCTCTATTTGATGAACCGGGTAATCCGCCAAGGCGGGCGGCGTGCACTCTTGCTCTACAGCGCGATACGCAGGAGTAGCACATCCCGCAAGCAAGACAGTTGTCAGTACAAAGAGCCACTTTTTCATTGCCACTCCTTTTTCGCCGCCAGCACGGCATTTGGATATTGCATCTGACCACGGCTGCCGTTGTAGCGACCTAGCGCCAATAATAAATCTCCGCTTTCAACGTTCAAGTAGTGCCGCAAGATGACACAACCAAAACGCAAATTGGTTTGCATGTGGAACAGCACACGCGCATCGCCATCCGACAGCACGCGCGTCCAAAACGGCATGACTTGCATGAAGCCCCGCGCACCTGCGCTGCTGATGGCGAATTTGCGAAAACCACTCTCCACTTGAATCAGACCCAACACCAACGCAGGCTCGAGGCCTGCACGTTGGCTTTCGTACCAAACCGTCTGCAAAAATTCGCGGCGCAGATGCGGGCTGGCCAATTCATGTGCCAGCACATCCGTCGTGGAGGAAGGGGTGGCTTTGCGGTGTTTCAGCTGTTGTTCAAGCCGTGCTTCTGTCACACGAAGCCACTGCTGAAACGCATCGGCAGCCTTCGTATCGGCATGCACCAACGTCGGCGGGCCCGATGGATGCACCGCTGCGCTGAGCGCGGTGCGCACGGAGTCGATCAAGGGCTCTTCGCGCTGCGAGCCTGCATGTGTCACGCATGCACATGCAAGGCCCAACCATAAAGCAGCAGCGCGCCGCAGCATCACAAACCGAGTTTGACTTTCACATGCGCCAACACATCGGCCACGGCCACTTTGGTGGACTCGGTGTCGCGACGGTGTTGGTACTCGACCACGCCGTCTTTCAAACCTTTGTCACCAATGGTCACGCGGTGGGGCACGCCAATCAGTTCCCAGTCGGCAAACATCGCACCGGGGCGCTCACCACGGTCGTCCAAGATGACGTCCACGCCCAAGGCCAACAGTTCTTCATAAAGCTTGAAGGCTGCAGTTTTGACATCTTCGCTGCGGTCCATGTTCACAGGGCAAATCACGGCTGTGAATGGTGCAATCGCATCAGGCCAAATGATGCCGCGCTCGTCATGGTTTTGCTCAATGGCGGCAGCAGGCAGGCGTGTCACGCCAATGCCGTAGCAACCCATTTCCATGAATTGGGGTTTGCCGTTCACATCCAAGAAGGTGGCATTCATGGCTTGGCTGTATTTGGTGCCGAGGTAGAACACGTGCCCCACTTCGATGCCGCGCTCAATGGCGAGCACGCCTTTACCGTCAGGCGATGCGTCGCCAGCCACCACGTTGCGGATGTCGGCCACCACATCGGGCTCGGCCACGTCGCGACCAAAGTTAACGCCGGTCATGTGGAAGTCGGCCTCGTTGGCGCCGCAAATCCAGTCAGCCATCACGGCCACATCGCGGTCGGCCACGATCTTCAACGGTTGCTTCAAATTGACAGGACCGAGGTAGCCGGGCTTGCAACCAAAGTGGTCTTCAATCTCTGCCGTGGTGGCAAAGCGGAAACCGCCTTCAAAGCCTGGCAGCTTGCCGACTTTGACTTCGTTCATGTCATGGTCGCCACGCACCAACAACAACCACACTTGCGACTTGACGACTTCGCCTTTGTCGTTGAGTGCGTCAGTGGCGAGGACCAGCGACTTCACAGTAGTGCGCAACGGCACGTTGAGCAAAGCCGCCACATCTTCGCAGGTGCTTTTTCCCGGCGTGGCAGTTTTGGTCAATGCCTGCGTGGCTGCACCACGGGTTTGGGCAGGCGCCAAGGCCTCGGCCTTTTCCATGTTGGCGGCGTAGTTGCTGGTGGGGCAATAGACGATGGCGTCTTCGCCGGTGGCGGCAATCACTTGAAACTCTTCGCTCAAGTCGCCGCCAATCGCGCCGCTGTCGGCGGCCACCGCACGGTAGGTCAAACCGAAACGGTCAAAAATATTGCGGTACGCGCCCGCCATGACTTGGTAGCTTTGCTTGGCCGAGGCTTGGTCGCGGTCAAAGCTGTACGCGTCTTTCATGATGAATTCACGGCCACGCATCAAACCAAAGCGTGGGCGACGCTCGTCACGGAATTTGGTTTGGATTTGGTAGAAATTTTTGGGCAGCTGCTTGTAGCTGCGGATTTCTTGACGGGCGATGTCGGTCACCACTTCTTCGCTGGTGGGTTGCACCACAAAGTCACGGCCATGGCGGTCTTGGATGCGCAGCAACTCAGGGCCCATTTTGTCGAAACGGCCAGTTTCTTGCCACAGTTCAGCGGGTTGGACCACAGGCATGGTGAGTTCGATGGCGCCAGCTTTGTTCATTTCCTCGCGAACAATGGCTTCCACCTTGCGAATCACACGCAAGCCCATGGGCATGTAGTTGTAAATGCCAGCACCGAGCTTTTTGATCAAGCCCGCGCGCATCATCAATTTGTGGCTGACCACTTCGGCATCAGCGGGGGCCTCTTTGAGGGTGGAAATCAGAAACTGGGAAGCTTTCATGCTGGCAATCGAATCGTCAATTTAGTCGGAAATTAGGGGAATCGCTGAGTGAAGTGCTGCAGCTCTGTGCATAATCGACTCAGTTTAAAAATTTGAGGTTTGATTATGCTCGACCGTGAAGGGTTCAGACCCAACGTCGGCATCATCTTGCTCAACCAGAAAAATCAGGTTTTTTGGGGCAAACGCATCCGCACCCACAGCTGGCAATTCCCGCAAGGTGGCATTGATCGAGGAGAGACTCCCGAACAAGCCATGATCCGCGAATTGCACGAAGAAGTGGGGCTCAAACCAGAGCATGTGCGCATCGTGGCCCGAACCCGTGATTGGTTGCGCTATGAGGTGCCTGACCGGTTCATTCGCCGTGATGCCCGCGGCTTTTACAAAGGCCAAAAGCAAATTTGGTTTTTGCTGCAGTTGGTCGCCCCCGACCATCATTTGAATCTGCGTGCCACCGACCATCCTGAGTTCGACGCTTGGCGTTGGAACGACTACTGGGTGCCACTGGACGTGGTGGTGGAGTTCAAACGTGGCGTGTACGAAATGGCGTTGACCGAGTTGTCTCGCTTTTTGCCCCGACACGACAACCGCCATCGTGGTCCCCGTGGTGGGCAACACCACCCTGCCGAAGGCGTGGCGACCACCATTGCCAAGCAGTTTGGTATGTCCATGACGATGGAGTTGCCACCGGGCGCCACGTTCGACCCTGATCCGCAAGCCGCCTTGCGCCAGCGCGACGGCTCATGAAAAAGCCCACCGAGGTGGGCTTTTTTATTTGGACAACACCAAGTTGTCGCGGTGCACCATCTCTGGCTCGGCGATGTAGCCGAGCAATTGCTC
>JBFYKC010000131.1:0-5011 GCA_041311135.1 Comamonadaceae bacterium
GCATGAAGTCTTCGGCATTGAAGTCCACGTCTTCGTTGCGGTTGTTGAGCTTGGTGGCCAAGTAGTAGCGCAGCCATTCGGGGTTCATGCCGAGGCTCAGGTACTTGAGTGGGTCAAGGCCCGTGCCACGGCTCTTGCTCATCTTCTCGCCGTTGTTGACGGTGAGAAAACCGTGCACAAACACGTTGTTGGGCGTTTTGCGGCCGCTGAAGTGCAGCATGGCAGGCCAGAACAGTGTGTGGAAAGTGACGATGTCTTTACCGATGAAGTGGTATTGCTCCAGCTTGTCGTTGGCCATGTAGGCGTCGTAGTTCTCGCCGCGTTTGTCGAGCAAGTTTTTCAACGAGGCCAAGTAGCCCACGGGCGCGTCGAGCCACACATAAAAGTATTTGCCTGGCGCATCTGGAATTTCGATGCCGAAGTAGGGCGCGTCACGCGAGATGTCCCAATCGCCCAAGCCTTCGCTGGTTGTGCCATCGGGGTTGGTGCGCACGGTGAACCACTCTTTGACCTTGTTGGCCACTTCGGGTTGCAATTTGCCGTCTTGTGTCCACTTTTCTAAAAACGCCACACAGCGTGGGTCAGACAGCTTGAAGAAGAAGTGCTCCGAGCTTTTGAGTTCGGGCTTGGCACCCGACAAGGCCGAGAAGGGGTTGATCAGGTCGGTGGGGGCATAGACCGCGCCGCACACCTCGCAGTTGTCGCCGTATTGGTCGTGGGCGTGGCACTTGGGGCACTCGCCTTTGATGAAACGGTCGGGCAAGAACATGTTCTTCTCGGGGTCGAAGAACTGGTCAATCGTGCGGCGTTCAATCAGCGAGCCACCTTCTGATGCGGGGATGTCGCGCAAATCGCGGTAAATCTGGCGCGCCAATTCGTGGTTCTCGGGGGCGTCGGTGCTGTGCCAGTTGTCAAACTGGATGTGAAAGCCATCTAAGTAAGGTTTGCGGCCTGCCGCGATGTTGGCCACAAACTGCTGGGGCGTGAGGCCGGCCTTTTCGGCGGCAATCATGATGGGCGCGCCGTGGGTGTCGTCTGCGCCAACGAAATCGACTTGATGCCCCTGCATGCGCTGGAACCGCACCCAGATGTCGGCCTGGATGTATTCCATGATGTGGCCGATGTGGAAGTTGCCGTTGGCGTAGGGCAGGGCGGTGGTGACGAAAAGCTGGCGCTGGGACATTTGAAAACAAGACCTTAGGGCGAAGGGGTCGATTTTAGTTCCTGCAGAATGCACGAATGAACTTACCTACCTTTGACGAATTCCAGCAAAAGTCCTTGGCAGCGGGCTTCGATGAAGTGCTGGAGCGCGACTGGGCGCCCCACACGGTGCTAGACACACATACCCACCCTTTTTCGGTGCAGGCGGTGGTGACCCGAGGCGAGATGTGGCTCACGTTGCAGGGCCAAACCCTGCACCTGTTGCCGGGTTCGACCTTCGCACTCGATCGCGAGGTGCTGCACGACGAGCGCTACGGTGCCGAAGGTGCCACCTACTGGGTGGCGCGTA
This sequence comes from Comamonadaceae bacterium, assembly GCA_041311135.1. GTDB lineage: Bacteria > Pseudomonadota > Gammaproteobacteria > Burkholderiales > Burkholderiaceae_C > Limnohabitans. Next base: position 1,511 of record JBFYKC010000131.1, read on the forward strand.
AAAACTAAGCTGATGCCAGTCGCCTGCATGACCCGTGCAGCGCAAGCGCTGCTGCCGCGCGCTAGACTTGCGCGCAATTCCTATGTAAAGAAATGCTTATGTCTCTGAATGAACAAACCCTGACCGCAGCCCTGCAAGCGGTGATCGACCCCAACACAGGCAAAGACTTTGTCAGCAGCAAGGCATTGAAAAACTTGCAGATTCAAGGCGGCGATGTGTCGTTTGATGTGGTGCTGGGCTACCCTGCCAAAAGCCAAATCGCAGATCTGCGCAAGGCCTTGATCGCTGCGGCCAAAACCGTGGCGGGGGTGGACAACGTGTCGGCCAACATCACCGTCGACATCGTGGCGCACGCGGCGCAACGCGGTGTGGCCTTGCTGCCGCAGGTCAAAAACATCATTGCCGTGGCCTCGGGCAAAGGGGGGGTGGGTAAAAGCACCACCGCCGCCAACTTGGCGTTGGCCTTGGCCGCTGAAGGTGCCAACGTGGGTTTGCTGGATGCCGACATTTATGGCCCCAGCCAGCCCATGATGATGGGCATTGAAGGCCGCCCCGAAAGCGATGACGGCCAAACCATGGAGCCGTTGGAGAACTATGGCGTGCAAGTCATGTCCATCGGGTTTTTGGTGGACCAAGACGAAGCCATGATCTGGCGCGGTCCCATGGCCACGCAAGCTTTGGAGCAGTTGCTGCGCCAAACCAACTGGAAGTCACTCGACTATCTGATCATCGACATGCCACCCGGCACCGGTGACATTCAGCTCACGCTGAGCCAGCGCGTGCCCATGACGGGCGCAGTGATCGTCACCACGCCACAAGACATCGCGTTGCTCGATGCCAAAAAAGGCATCAAGATGTTCGAGAAGGTGGGCGTGCCCATTCTTGGTTTGGTCGAAAACATGGCGGTGCACGTGTGCACGAACTGCGGCCATGTGGAACACATTTTTGGTGCCGACGGGGGCAAGAAGATGGCCGAGCAATACGGCATGGACTACCTCGGTGCCTTGCCCTTGAACATGCAAATTCGCTTGCAAGCCGACAGTGGCAAACCCACGGTGGTGGCTGACCCCGAGGGCGATGTGGCCGCTATTTACAAAGCTGTCGCGCGTCAAGTGGCGGTGAAGATTGCAGCCAAGGCCAAAGACTTTTCCAGCAAGTTCCCCAGCATCAAGATTTCGAAAGAGACTTGATTCCACACATGTCCCAGCGCCCCAGCCTTCAAGTCGCCGTGGTCATGCGCCGAGAGCGTGTGCCTGGCGACATGAGCCGCTGGCAACCTTGGCGCTGGGTGTTGCACGATGTAACGGGCCACGATTTGGTGCCCCATGCCGAGCACTTTGGCACCGAGCCACGTTGCCTACGTCAAACCGATGACGAGCAAATTTGGCTGCATCCTGGCTTCACGGTTGAATTGTTCAAAGACGATGCCGAGGGCTACTACCTCAACGCCACGTCGCCCGCGCCGTGTTGGTTTGTGTTGTGGCGCATGGAAGAAGAGCCGTCGATCAGCGACGAAGTGATGGCCGTGCCCGCGATGGTCAGCCTCAGTTACCACGATGCAGGTCGCTGGCTGGATGCGCAAGAAAACGTCGATCAAGTGCCCGCCCCCCCCGAGGTGGTGGCATGGATGACCGAGTTCATGGATGAACACTTGGTGGTCGAGGCCAAGCGCCGCAAACGCCCTGACAGCTTTCGCCCCTTGCAAGACCGTTTTGGCAATCCTGCCTCGGTGAGCACCGAAAAAATTCGCGGAGGCCACCATGGCCAATGATGACGGCTTTTTAAGCCGCTGGTCGCGTCGCAAAACGGATGTGCGTCAAGGCAAACCGTTGGATGAACCCGTGCCGCTTGCACCTGCGGCATCCGTCCGTGGTTCAGAAGAACCTGCACGCTCGGTGACGACGCCCACGGCCAACGCTGCTGCGCACGACCCCGACAACAAACAGCCCCTCACATTGGACGACGTGCAGCAGCTCACTCCCGAGTCCGACTACACCGACTTCATGGCAAGGGGTGTGGCTCCTGATGTGAAAAATGCGGCGATGAAAAAACTGTTCACCGATCCCCACTTCAATGTGATGGACCGCATGGACGTCTACATCGACGACTACACCCAGCCCGACCCTTTGCCTGCTGCCATGCTGCGCCAAATGGCGAGTGCCCAGTTTTTGAATTTGTTTGACGACGAAGGTGACAAACCTGCTGCTGAAAACGTGGCACAGTCCGTCCCTGCTGTTGATCCCCCTTCCAACCCCGAGCCTGCCACGCATGACCACGCTGATTTGCGACTGCAACCAAACCCAACCCCTCGACCCGAAGGCACTGGGCCAAAGCCTGTCTGAAGACCTCACGCTGCACACCGCGTTGTGTCGCCGTGAGGCGAACGCGTTTGTGCAAGCTGTGCAAGGCACGGACGATGTGGTGGTGGCTTGCACCCAAGAGCAACGTCTGTTTGGTGAACTCGCGGTCGAGGTACAGGCCAAAACCTCGGTCATCAAATTTGTGAACATCCGCGAAACAGGGGGCTGGAGCCAAGACGCGAAGAACGCATCGCCCAAAATTGCGGCGCTGTTGGCCGCTGCGCATTTGCCCGACCCCGAACCCGTGCCCACGGTCACGTTCAAAAGCGCAGGCCGCTTGTTGATTCTGGGTGCGTTGGATCAGGCGGAACAGGCTGCCGCGCTGCTGGCCGACACCTTGAACGTGACCCTCTTCACCCAAGGCGCAGGGGACGCCGGTGGCGCGCAGACGCGCCGCTACCCCGTGTTGGGCGGTCAGGTGGTGCGCATCGACGGTTGGTTGGGCGCTTTCAAACTCACCTGGCAAAACAACAACCCGATTGACCTGGATGTGTGCACCCGCTGTAACGCGTGTGTGGCCGCGTGCCCCGAGCAAGCGATTGGCCTCGACTACCAAGTGGACTTGAGCAAGTGCAGCGCGCACCGCGACTGCGTGAGTGCATGCGGTGCCGTGGGCGCCATCAATTTTCAACGCACACCGCAAGAAGAAACTGCCGAGTTTGATTTGGTGCTCGACTTGCGTGCCCAGTCGGCCTTCAACCGCCACGCGCTGCCGCAAGGTTATTTCCGTGAAGCCAGTGCGGCCAACTTGCTGCGCTTGCGCGAGTTGGTGGGCGAGTTTGAAAAGCCCAAGTTCTTTGCCTACAAACAAAAACTGTGCGCGCACAGCCGCAACGAAAAAGTTGGTTGCCATGCGTGTGTCGATATTTGTTCTGCCGAAGCGGTGAGTTCAGATACCGCGCGACAACAAATCAAAGTCAACCCCAATTTGTGTGTGGGCTGCGGTGCTTGCACCACGGTGTGTCCCACCGGCGCGCTCACCTACGCTTACCCACAAGCCAGCGAGCAAGGGAGCAAGCTGAAGACCTTGCTGAGCACCTACCAAAAAGCCGGTGGCAAAGATGCGGTCATCTTGTTGCACAGCCAAGACGCAGGGCAAGCCTTGGTTAACGCGTTGGGCCGTGCCGCCCAACGCGTTAAC
>JBFYKC010000132.1:0-8410 GCA_041311135.1 Comamonadaceae bacterium
TGCGTAATTTCGGTGGACGTTTGGGTGCCTGGCTGGGTGATTTGAGTTTCTTTTTGCTGGGCTACTCGGTGTGGTGGTGTTATGCCGCGGCTTTGGTGGCTTGGTTGTCCGCCTTGGCCAACCGCTTGCGCGACGAAGACGAGCCCAAGCCCGAGCATGAAGGCTGGCGCTACACCCGTTTTGCGTTTTGGGCCGGTTTGGTGTTGTTGCTGATTTCCAGCACGGGTTTGGAATGGACGCGTTTGTACCGCTTTGAAGACCGCTTGCCTGGCCACGTCAGTGGCGGCGTGTTGGGCTACTTGGTGGGGCCGTCGAGTTTGAACTGGTTGGGCTTCAACGGCTCTGGTTTGATCTTCATCGTCTTTGGCGTGGTGGGGGCGTCTTGGGTGTTCCGCTTCTCGTGGGGCCAAGCGGCTGAGAACCTCGGCGCGTGGCTTGATGGCTTGTACGAAGCGTGGCAACAACGCCGCGAACGCGAAGAAGACGTGGCTTACGGCATGGTGGCGGCGCGTGAGCGTGAAGAAGTGGTGTTTGAAGAGCGCGTGGAAATCAAAGAGCACCCACCGATTGCGGTGCACATTGAGCCCGAAATCATCGAGGTACCCAAGAGTGCCCGCGTGGCCAAAGAGCGCCAAAAAACCTTGTTCACCGATGCGGCTACCGACTCGCGTTTGCCTCAGGTCGATTTGTTGGATGACCCGCTGTCGCGCCAAGAAACGGTGTCGCCAGAAACGCTGGAAATGACCAGCCGTCTAATTGAGAAAAAGCTCAAAGATTTCGGCGTTGAAGTGCGCGTGGTGGCCGCCTCACCCGGCCCTGTGATCACGCGTTACGAGATCGAACCCGCCACCGGCGTGAAGGGCTCGCAGGTGTTGAACCTGGCGAAAGATTTGGCCCGCTCGTTGTCGTTGGTGTCGATCCGGGTGGTCGAAACCATTCCCGGCAAAAACTACATGGCTTTGGAATTGCCCAATGCCAAACGTCAGTCGATTCGCTTGAGCGAAATCTTGGGCTCCGATGTGTACAACGAAGCCAAGTCCATGTTGACCATGGGCTTGGGCAAAGACATTGTGGGCAACCCCGTGGTGGCCGACTTGGCGAAGATGCCGCACGTGTTGGTGGCCGGTACCACTGGCTCGGGTAAATCGGTGGGCATCAATGCCATGATTTTGTCGTTGCTCTACAAAGCCGAAGCACGCGATGTGCGCTTGCTGATGATCGACCCCAAGATGTTGGAAATGTCGGTGTACGAAGGTATTCCACATTTGTTGGCGCCTGTGGTGACCGACATGCGCCAAGCCGCGCACGGTCTGAATTGGTGTGTGGGCGAAATGGAAAAACGCTACAAGCTGATGAGCAAACTCGGCGTGCGTAACCTCGCCGGCTACAACGCCAAAATTGACGAAGCGGCGGCGCGTGAAGAGTTCATCTATAACCCGTTCAGCTTGACCCCCGAACAACCCGAGCCCTTGCAACGTTTGCCCCACATCGTGGTGGTGATCGATGAGTTGGCTGACTTGATGATGGTGGTGGGTAAGAAGATTGAAGAGCTGATTGCACGCTTGGCACAAAAGGCCCGCGCGGCTGGCATTCACTTGATCTTGGCCACGCAACGGCCGAGCGTGGACGTGATCACGGGCTTGATCAAGGCCAACATCCCCTCGCGCATTGCGTTCTCGGTGGGTTCCAAAATTGACAGCCGAACCATTCTGGATCAGATGGGTGCCGAAGCCTTGTTGGGCATGGGTGACATGCTCTACATGGCCAGCGGCACGGGCTTTCCTGTGCGCGTGCATGGCGCCTTTGTGAGTGACGAAGAAGTGCACCGCGTGGTCAGCTACCTGAAAACCCAAGGCGAGCCCGATTACATCGAAGGCGTGCTCGAAGGCGGCACCGTCGACGGCGATGGCAACCCCGCGGGTCCCGATTTGTTTGGTGATGTGCCCGCCGAAAAAGACCCGATGTACGACCAAGCCGTGGAAGTGGTGTTGAAGAACCGCAAGGCCAGCATTTCGCTGGTGCAGCGTCACTTGAAAATTGGTTACAACCGCGCGGCACGCTTGGTGGAAGACATGGAAAAAGCCGGCATGGTCAGCGCCATGAGCAGCAACGGGCAGCGCGAAATTTTGGTGCCCAAGCGTGATGAATGAGTGCCATGACTAAGCGCTTGTCACTGCGTGCGTGCGTTCTGACATGCTTGCTGGCGGCCGGTGCCGTGCATGCCAGCAGCTTGGACACCTTGGCGACTTTTTTGAAGTCCACCCAAAGCGGCCGTGCCGACTTCACGCAGGTGGTGACATCGCCGCTCAAGCCCGGTCAAACCACGGCGCGTAAGAAAACCTCGACGGGGCAGTTCTCGTTCATTCGCCCCACGCGTTTTCGCTTTGATTACCTCAAGCCTTTTCCGCAAGTCATCGTGGCCGACGGTCAAACCTTGTGGCTCTACGACACCGACTTAGAACAAGTGACCGCGCGCAAACAAGCCCACACCTTGGGCAGCACGCCAGCGGCCTTGGTGGCCACAGCCTCCGACCTCAGCGCGTTGCAAAAAGAATTCACCCTCGAAGCGCAGGCCGATGCAGACGGCTTGCAATGGGTGCTGGCAAGCCCCAAGAACCGAGAAAGCACCTTGCAATCGGTGCGTCTAGGGCTGCGCACCGAAGGGGCGCAGGTGAGTTTGGCGAAGTTAGAAATTGACGACGCCATGGGCCAACACTCGGTGCTCAGCTTTGAGCACTTCGAGGTCAACCCCGCCAATTTGAGTGCGGCCCACTTCAACTTTGTGACGCCCAAAGGGGTGAGCGTCATTCGCCCCTGAGGGCTGGCATGGCACAGGCTTCCCCCGTGTTGCAAGGCTTGCCGCCTTTGCTGCATGCCAACACCCGCTTGGTGGTGTTGGGTAGTTTTCCGGGCGTGGCCTCGCTGCGCGCGCAACAGTACTACGGCCATCCGCAAAATCAGTTTTGGAAAATCGTCACCACCTTGTTGGCAACAGATGCGGCCGATGCCAGCGCCGTGTTGAGCAAGCCCTATGCAGACCGTGTGCAGTGGTTGTTGCAGCACGGGGTGGGGTTGTGGGATGTGTACGCCGCGTGTGAACGCGAAGGCAGCTTAGACACCGCCATTCAAAACCCGCAACCCAACGACTTGCACAGCCTGCGCACCCGCTGCCCAGTCTTGCAAGCCATTGCACACAACGGCGGCGAAAGCTTCAAACATGCCCAGCACACCCGTGCGTTGGGGTTGCCGGTGTACCGCCTGCCCTCTACCAGTCCGGCCAACGCCAGTTGGTCGTTCGAACGCAAGCTGGCGGCGTGGCGTGAGGTGTTTCACGCAGCGGGCGTGCTGCGCTGATCAACGTTCGCGTCGGATGACAAATGCGTTGTCTGCGTGAGTGAACCCGACCTTGGGGTAATAGCCCATCGCCCCTGGGGCTGACAGCAACACCACCGACACGTCGGGTCCTACCGCTTCGCGCACGTGCGTCAGCAGTGTCTCGCCAATGCCTTGGTGTTGGTAGGCTTTATCCACGGCCAAGTCGGAGACGTAACAGCAATAGCTGTGGTCTGTCAGACAGCGTGCCAAGCCCACCAAGGTGGTGTCGTGCCATGCGCTGACGGTCAGGTTGGCGTGCTGCAACATCTTGCCAATCCGTGCGGCATCGTGTGTGGGGCGTGTGATGCCGGAGGCGTTGAACACACGCATCACATCGTGGGTTTCTAGCTTGGTGTGGGTGCTGTAGTGAATCATGTGGGCCTCGTTTCCCTGTCCGGTAGGCGCATTGTGCGGGCAGTCTGCCTTGGGCCCTTCGCTACACTCACAGCCTGTACAAATCAAAGCCTTTTCAAGCGTGTCTTCCACCCACATTCCACTTGCCGAGCGTTTGCGTCCGCGCACCTTGGGCGAGGTCATTGGCCAGCAACATGTGCTGGGCGAGGGCATGGCGTTGCGGGTGGCGTTTGAATCGGGTCAACCGCACAGCTGCATTTTGTGGGGCCCGCCCGGTGTGGGCAAAACCACCATTGCACGCTTGATGGCCGATGCGTTTGATGCACAGTTTTTGTCCATCAGCGCGGTGCTGGGAGGCGTCAAAGAAATTCGCGAAGCGGTTGATCTGGCCTTGGCCGCACGCGATTCACTCGACCCCAAACGCACCCTCATGTTTGTCGACGAGGTGCACCGCTTCAACAAGAGCCAGCAAGACGCGTTCTTGCCACACGTCGAATCGGGCTTGTTCACCTTCATTGGCGCCACCACCGAGAACCCCTCGTTCGAAGTGAACTCGGCCTTGTTGTCGCGTGCGGCGGTGTATGTGTTGCAGTCGCTGAGCGCTGAAGACTTGGGCCACATCATCGCCAAAGCGCAAGCGATAGGCGCGGTGCCCGCATTGGATGCCGCAGCGCTGGAACGGTTGATTGCGTATGCCGATGGCGATGCCCGCCGCTTGCTCAACACCCTCGAAACCTTGTCGGTGGCGGCGGAACGCGAGAAGCTAGAAGAAATCAACGACGCATGGTTGCTGCGCGTGCTGGGCGAGCGCATGCGCCGCTATGACAAAGGCGGAGAACAGTTTTACGACACCATCAGCGCGTTGCACAAATCGGTGCGCGGGTCGGACCCCGATGCCGCCTTGTATTGGTTGGTGCGCATGTTGGACGGTGGCGCTGAGCCCAAGTACATGGCGCGTCGTTTGATTCGCATGGCTGCTGAAGACATTGGCTTGGCCGACCCACGCGCCTTGCGTTTGGCGCTGGACGCGGCCGAGGTGTACGAACGCTTGGGCTCGCCCGAAGGGGAGTTGGCCTTGGCCGAATGTGTGGTGTATTTGGCCGTGGCGCCCAAATCGAATGCGGTCTACAAGGCCTACAACGAAGCTCGCGCGTTGGTGAAAAAAGATGGCACGCGCCCCGTGCCCATGCACTTGCGCAATGCCCCCACGAAGATGATGAAAGACATGGACTGGGGCAAGGGCTACCGCTACGCCCACGACGAAGAAGACGGCTTTGCTGCCGGCGAAAACTACATGCCGCAGGGTTTGGAAAATACGGGCTTTTACCGACCTGTGGAACGTGGTTTAGAAATCAAAATCGCTGACAAATTGCGCCACTTGCGCGAGAAGAACAAACAAGCAGGGAAATAAGGCATGGACGTCTTGCTTCAACAGGTCATCAACGGCCTGGTCTTGGGCAGCATGTACGCACTGGTGGCGCTGGGCTACACCATGGTTTACGGCATCATCAACCTCATCAACTTTGCGCACGGCGAAGTGTTGATGGTGGGGGCCTTGTGCAGCTGGTCGGTCATGGGTTGGCTTCAGCCCCTGATGCCCGAGACGCCGGGTTGGGTGGTGTTGCTGATGTCGATGGTGGTGGCTTCTGTCGTTGCGGCCATGTTGAACTATGCGATTGAAAAAATCGCCTATCGTCCGCTGCGCAACGCGCCCAAGTTGGCGCCACTCATCACCGCCATTGGCATGTCCATCTTGTTGCAAACGCTGGCCATGATTGTGTGGAAGCCCAACTACAAGCCCTTTCCCACGCTCTTGTCCACCACGCCCTTTGAAATTGGCGAGGCCGTCATCACGCCCACGCAGCTGATGATCTTGGGCCTCACCGTCGTGGCATTGGCCGTGTTGTCGTGGTTGGTCAATCGCACCAAGTTGGGTCGTGCCATGCGTGCCACTGCAGAGAACCCACGCGTGGCCAGCCTGATGGGAGTGAAACCCGATGTGGTGATTTCGGCCACCTTCATCATTGGTGCGGTGTTGGCCACCATTGCCGGTGTGATGTGGGCCATGAACTACGGCACCGCACACCATGCCATGGGTTTCTTGCCGGGCCTCAAGGCGTTCACGGCGGCGGTGTTTGGTGGTATTGGCAACTTGGGCGGAGCCGTGGTCGGCGGCTTGTTGCTGGGCTTGATTGAGTCCATTGGCTCGGGCTACTTGGGTGAGCTCACCGGCGGTGTGCTGGGCAGCCACTACACCGACATCTTGGCGTTCATTGTGTTGATCGTCACCCTCACCCTGCGCCCCTCGGGCTTGTTGGGTGAGCGCGTGGCAGACAGGGCTTGATCACGATGCCACACACACTCCTTTCCAACCGTTGGCTCATGGCCGCTGTCCTGCTGGTGCTGCCCTTGGTGCTGCAAAGTTTTGGCAACGCGTGGGTGCGTATTGCTGACATGTCGCTGTTGTATGTGTTGTTGGCCCTGGGCCTCAACATCGTGGTGGGCTATGCGGGCTTGCTCGACTTAGGCTATGTGGCATTTTTTGCCGTCGGCGCCTACATGTTTGGCTTGCTGGCCTCGCCGCATTTGACCGATGTGTTTCCGTGGATCGCCACCCTGTTCCCCGATGGCTTGCACATGAGCCTGTGGCTGGTGCTGCCCGTGGCTGCAGGCTTGGCTGGTTTGTTTGGCGTGCTGCTGGGCGCGCCCACACTCAAGTTGCGTGGCGACTACTTGGCCATCGTCACCTTGGGGTTTGGCGAAATCATTCGTGTGTTCTTGAACAACCTCGACCATCCCGTCAACATCACCAACGGGCCCAAAGGCTTGGGGCAGATTGATGCGGTCAGTGTGTTCGGCTACCCCTTGTCCCAACGTTTGGATTTGGGCTTCATCGAGCTGTCCTCGGTGACCTTGTATTACTACCTGTTCTTGTTGCTGGTGGTGGTCAGTGTGGTGGTGTGCCACCGCTTGGAATATTCGCGCATAGGCCGCGCATGGATGGCGATTCGTGAAGACGAAATTGCCGCCAAAGCCATGGGCCTGAACACCCGCAACCTGAAGCTCATGGCCTTTGGCATGGGCGCCACTTTTGGCGGTATTTCGGGCGCGATGTTTGCCGCGTTTCAAGGCTTTGTGTCGCCCGAGTCGTTCAGCTTGATGGAGTCGGTGATGATCGTGGCCATGGTGGTGTTGGGTGGCTTGGGCCACTTGCCCGGCGTGATCTTGGGCGCGGTGTTGTTGGCGGGGTTGCCCGAGGTCTTGCGCTATGTGGCCAGCCCCTTGCAAGCCATGACCGATGGCCGTTTGGATGCCGCCATCTTGCGCCAGTTGCTCATTGCCTTGGCCATGATCACCATCATGTTGTGGCGTCCGCGCGGCTTGTGGCCCACGCCGGAACATGGCAAAAACCTGAACCCACAAGGAGGTGCGCGATGAGCGACCTCGTTTTGAATGTGGCCGGTATTTCCAAACGCTTTGGCGGTTTACAGGCCTTGACCGAGGTGGGCATGCAGATTGAACGCGGTCAGGTCTATGGCCTGATCGGCCCCAATGGCGCTGGCAAAACCACGTTCTTCAACGTCATCACTGGCTTGTACACGCCCGACACCGGCCACTTTGAATTGGCTGGCCAACCGTATGAGCCGACCGAAGTGCACCGAGTGGCGCAGGCGGGCATTGCACGCACGTTTCAAAACATCCGTTTGTTTGCCGAGATGACCGCGCTGGAAAACGTGATGGTGGGGCGCCATGTACGCACCGGCTCTGGCTTGTTCGGTGCTATTTTCAGAACGGCTAAATTCAAAGCGGAAGAGCTGGCTATTGAGCAACGCGCGCGTGAGTTGCTCGACTACGTGGGCATCGCCCACTTGGCCGATTACAAAGCCCGCACACTGAGCTACGGTGACCAACGCCGTTTAGAAATTGCGCGCGCCTTGGCCACCGAGCCGCAGCTGATTGCACTGGACGAACCGGCCGCCGGCATGAACGCCACTGAAAAAGTGCAGCTGCGTGAGCTGATTGACAAAATTCGCCGCGACCACCGCACCGTGTTGTTGATTGAGCACGACGTGAAATTGGTCATGGGCTTGTGCGACCGCGTGACCGTGCTCGACTACGGCAAGGTGATTGCCCAAGGCACGCCCGCCGAGGTGCAACGCGACCCGCAGGTGATTGAGGCCTATCTCGGCACGGGAGCGCATTGAGATGACACAAGACAACCACGCAGACGTGTTGCTGACAGTGAACGACGTGAAGGTGGCCTATGGCGGCATTCAAGCCGTCAAAGGCGTAAGCCTGGAGGTGCGCCGTGGTGAACTGGTGTCGCTCATCGGTTCCAACGGTGCTGGCAAAACCACCACCATGAAAGCCATCACGGGCTTGTTGCCTTTGGGCGGAGGCCACATTGCGTTGGCCGGCCAAACCATTGACGGCCAAGGCCCTTGGGACTTGGTGCAGCAAGGCTTGGCCATGGTGCCCGAAGGGCGCGGTGTGTTCACCCGCATGACGATTGTGGAGAACCTGCAAATGGGGGCTTACATTCGCAACGATGCTGCGGCAATTGCTGACGACATTGAACGCGTGTTCACCACCTTTCCGCGCCTCAAAGAACGGCGCGATCAGCTGGCCGGCACCATGTCCGGTGGCGAGCAGCAGATGTTGGCGATGGGCCGTGCCTTGA
>JBFYKC010000137.1:0-14230 GCA_041311135.1 Comamonadaceae bacterium
ATGATGGCCACCGCCATTGGCCCCCAAAAAACGCTGCGTGTCAGCGGGATCATGGCCAGCACAGCCGCAGCCGCTGTCAAGACGATGGGGCGCAAGCGACGCACAGCCGACTCCACAATGGCCTCCCACGCGGGCACACCATCGGCGCGGTCTTGCTCGATTTGGTCGATCAAGATGACCGAGTTGCGTTGGATCATGCCCATCAAGGCAATCACCCCCAGCAAGGCCACAAAACCAAAGGGACGGTTCAATGTCAACAACGCCCCTGCCACCCCAGCCAACCCCAAGGGGCCAGTCAAGAACACCAGCATGGCGCGGCTGAAGCTTTGCAATTGCAGCATCAACAAGGTGAAGGTGATGAACAGCATCACGGGCATACCGGCAGAGATCGAGCTTGAGCCCTTGGAGCTCTCCTCAACGGCCCCAGCCACCTCAATGCGGTAAGCGCCAGCGTCCTTTTCTGCCCATGCTGCCTCCAATTTTTTCAGTTCTGGCAGCAGTTGATTCGTCACGGTGGCACCCTGCAGGCCCTCGATGATGTCGCACTGCACCGTGATAGCGTATTCGCGCCCTTCACGCCACATCACGCCCGGCTCCCAAGTGAATTTGGGCTTGGCGATTTGGGTCAACGGAATCATGCGACCTGAGCTGGTAGGAATGTAGGCGTTGGTCAAATCGGTGATCGCATCACGCTCTTCGATTGGTTGGCGTAGCACGATGTCAATCAGCTTGTTGTCTTCACGGAACTGCTCGACCGTGGACCCCACCAGCAAGGTGCGCACGGCCTGCGCAATGGACTGACTGGTGACCCCCAAGGTACGCGCCTTGGCTTGATCGATGTCCAAGCTGATGACCTTGACGTTTTCATTCCAGTTGTCATTCACCCCACGTGTGGCAGGGTTGGTACGCATGGCAGCCTTGACTTCATCGGCCCGCAAACGCAACGCCTTGGGGTCTGCCCCCACCACGCGAAACTGCACCGGATACGGCACGGGTGGGCCGTTAGGCAGAAGTTTCACGCGCGCACGCGCCTCGGGAAACTCTTGTGCCAGCATGGTGGGCAATGCCAAACGCAAGGATTCACGACGCGCCAAATCTTCGGGCACCACGATCAACTGCGACACATTGGTCTGTGGAAACACTTGGTCCAACGGCAAGTAAAAGCGTGGCACACCCGAGCCGATCCATGTACTGACCGTCTGCACGCCTGACTCTTTGAGCAAACGCTGCTCGACTGCTTTTGTCACTGCTTCATTCGCTTTGAACGAGGTGCCTTCGGGGAACCACAAGTCCACCAAAATTTCGGGACGACTGGAGTCTGGGAAGAACTGTTGTTGCACTCGTCCCATCCCCACAATGCCCAGCACAAACAACAGCAAGGTGATGCCAATGGCTTTCCAACGGTATTCCACACACCAGGTCACGGCCGCGCGGAAGTGACGGTAAAACGGGCTGTCAAACAACTCGTGCACGCCACCATGCTCATCATGCGGTTTAACTTGCAACAACAAAGTGCCCAGGTAAGGCACAAAGTAGACGGACACCCACCAACTCAACACCAGCGCAATCACAGTGACAGCGAAGATGGCAAAGGTGTATTCCCCTACGGTGGACTTGGCCATGCCAATTGGCAAGAAACCTGCGGCGGTAATAAGGGTGCCCGTCAACATGGGCATTGCTGTGACTTCGTAGGCAAAGGTAGCAGCGCGCACACGGTCGTAGCCCTCCTCCATTTTTCGCACCATCATTTCCACAGCAATGATGGCGTCGTCAACCAACAAACCCAACGCAATGATGAGTGAGCCGAGTGAGATTTTGTGTAGCCCAATGCCCCAATAGTTCATGGCCAAAAAGGTCATCGCCAACACCAACGGAATGGTGATGGCCACCACCAAGCCGGGGCGCATGTCCACATACCAACCATAGCGTCCGCCTTTGTGCAGACCCAAAGAAACAAAGCTGACCAACAACACAATCAGCACCGCCTCGATCAGCACGCGCACAAACTCGCCAACCGATTTGGACACGGCTTTCGGCTGGTCTTGCACCTGCACCAAGGTCACCCCCACAGGCAAGGTTTTTTCAATACGCGCCGTTGCGCCCTGCAGCGCTTTGCCCAAGGCCATGATGTCACCACCCTTGGCCATGGACACGCCCAGCGCGATCACCGGTTGACCTTGGTGATGCACCTTCACAGTCGCAGGATCGACAAAGCCCCGCTTGACAACAGCGATATCACCTAACTTCACCTGTTGCCCCGAGCTGCCACGAATCGGCATGGCGCGGAGCTGTGCCTCCGTTTCAAACTGTCCTTCAATACGCACTTGCAACACATCCAGCGGGGATTGCACCGTGCCGGCGTTTTCCACCGCATTTTCTTGTCCCAGTTGCGCCAGCACGGCATTCAAATCTAAGCCGAGTTGCACCAAGCGTTTTTGTGGAATTTCAATGAAGATCTTTTCGTCTTGCACACCAAACAGTTCGACCTTGGCCACATCGTGCACACGCAACAGCTGTTGGCGCACATCGTCGGCAAACTTCTTCACTTCGGCCGGCGTGAACCCTGGGGCATCCAAGGCGTAGATCACGCCAAAGACATCGCCAAATTCATCGTTAAAAAACGGACCTTGCACCCCTTGCGGCAAGGTGTAACGGATGTCGCCAATCTTCTTGCGCACCGAGTACCACACGTTGGGCACATCACCCGGCTTGGAAGAGTCTTTGATTTGAAAAATGATTTGCGACTCACCCGGCTTGGAGTAGCTGCGAATCTTGTCGGCAAACGGTACCTCTTGCAGCGTGCGCTCCAACTTGTCGGTGACCTGTTCTGCCACTTGCTGTGCCGTCGCACCAGGCCAATAGGTGCGCACCACCATGGCACGGAAGGTGAACGGCGGGTCTTCGTCTTGACCCAGTTGAAAGTAGGACGCAATGCCCAGCACCATCAACACCACCATCAAGTAGCGCGTCAGCGCCGCATGGTCGAGCGCCCATTTGGAGAGGTTGAACTTTTCCATGTTCACCTCACTTGGCTGCGCCGTAAATAGACACTTTCTGCCCCGCCGTGAGCACGTGCACCCCAGAGACCACCACTTGGTCGCCGTTTTGCAAACCGGCATCCACCACAGCATCGTTGCCATCGGCTGTTGTCACTTGAATGGCTTGTGCTTTGACAGTCATGGTGGCGCTGTCCAACACCCACACCGAGGTGGCCCCAGCATCTGTGCGCAAGGCACTGGTTGGCAGTTTGATGCGCGGCTTCACGCCAGCCTGCGTTGCACGCAAGCTCACAGTCACCGTCGTTCCCAACACGGGGTCTGCGTCTTTGGGCAACGCCGCTTTGACAACAAAGGTGCGCGTCACAGGGTCTGCGCTGGCTGACACATCGCGCACTTTGGCTTCGAGTGTTTTGCCGTCTTGCCACAAACGCACATCCACTGCCACCCCTGGCTTCAGGGTAGACAGCTTGTCTTCGGGCACCGAAAACACAATGTCACGCGGGCCATCCAAGGCCAAACGCACCACAGGCTGGCCTGCAGCCACCACTTGGCCTGCGGACGCGTCAATGGCGGTGATCACCCCCGCGCCATCGGCCAGCAACTGTGTGTAATTGGATTGGTTGCCCTGCACCGTGTTTTGCGCTTGCGCTTGGCGCCATTGCGCTTGTGCTGCTTTGAAATTGGTTTCGCGGCGTTCCAGCTCCGCCGCACTGATGAAGCCTTGTTCAAACAATCCTTGGTAACGCTTCAAATCGGCCGCCGCTAAATCGCGGTTGCTCTGTGCCGCAATCAGTTGCGCGGCAGCTGCCTCGGCCGTGACACGGTAATCCTGTGGATCAATCTGCGCCAGCAACTGACCTGCTTTGACGCGTTGCCCCAACTCGGCCGGGCGGTTGATCAATTTGCCCCCCACGCGAAACCCCAAAATGGATTCAACCCGCGCACGCACCTCGCCTGAAAACTCCAAGTCAAAAGACGTGGCAGACTCCCCGACTGTGACCACCTTGACCGCCCGCACAGGCACTTCTTGAGGCGGGGCCTTGCTGCAGCCCACCAACAGGGCGGCACCGACCAGTGCCAAAAACAAACGAAATGAGGACGTGACAGGGCTCAACATAGAGTTCCAAAATGTTAATGACCAATTGGTTATTAATGTACCCGATGTTGATTTACCCCTGGTTCACAGAAGGACACGACAATTCATGGCTCTATGCAGAACGTCACGCATTACGAAAACTTTCCGGTGGCCTCTTGGCTGTGCCCGGCCCACTTGCGCCCCACCGTGCAAGCCATTTATCACTTCGCACGCACAGCCGATGATTTGGCCGACGAAGGCACGGCCCCTGCCCACCACCGCTTGGACGATTTGGCCCAGTACCGCACCGATCTAGAAGCCTGCGTGACGCACCAAGGCACTCTCAGCTCACGCTGGCCCCATGTGTTCAAACCGCTACAACAAGCGATAGCGCACACCCCACTGCCCACCCAACCTTTGTTTGAGTTGCTCGATGCGTTTGAGCAAGACGTGGTCTACACCAGCGTCGGCCAGGGTTATAAAAACCGGGCTGAACTGCTGGCCTATTGCCGCCGCTCGGCCAATCCCGTCGGACGCTTGATGATGCATTTGTATGGCGTGACGGATGACATCTCGTTGATGCAAAGCGATGCCATTTGCAGCGCATTGCAACTCATCAACTTGTGGCAAGACCGCGCAGAAGACCTGCAACGCGGCCGCGACTATTTGCCCCAAGACAGCACCTTGGCCGACGAACTGCGTTTTGCTCGGACCCTCATGTTGCAAGGCGCACCCTTGGCGCGCCGCGTCAAAGGGCTGGCGGGTTGGGAGTTGCGCGCAGTGGTGCAAGGGGGCTTGTGCATCTTGAACAAACTAGATGCACGAACAGAAACAGCCGACCACACCCAACTCGTGCGCCCCACCGTGACACGAAGCGACATGCTGCGCATCGCTTGGCGCTGCTTGCGCATGTGAGGCACGTGGGGTGTCGGATAATCCCACCGACATGACACCTCAAGACTACGTTCAGCAAAAAGCCTCTGCATCGGGCAGCAGCTTTTACTACGCCTTTCTGTTTTTGCCGCCACAGCGGCGTGCCGCCATCACTGCCTTCTATGCATTCTGCCGAGAGGTTGATGATGTGGTCGATGAGGTCAGCGACCCTGGCGTTGCCGCCAGCAAACTGGCGTGGTGGCACAACGAAGTACGTCAATCATTTGCTGGTCAGCCCAGCCACCCTGTCACGCAAGCCTTGATGCCGCTGGTCGCCCCCTTTGGACTTGAAGAGGCGGCCTTGCAATCGGTGATTGAAGGTTGCGAAATGGACCTGACCCAAACCCGCTATTTGGACTACCCCAACCTCACGCGCTACTGCCATTTGGTAGCGGGGGTGGTGGGCGAAGTGTCTGCCAAAATTTTTGGTCAAACCGATCCAGCCACCACCGCGTATGCCCACAAACTGGGACAAGCGTTTCAGCTGACCAACATCATTCGCGATGTGGGCGAAGACGCCTTGCGCGGTCGCATCTACCTACCCGTCAGCGAACTCCAACAATTTGATGTGAAAGCCCACGAGGTGTTGAACCGCGTTGACTCTGATCGATTTCAAGCCTTGATGCAGTTCCAAGCCTCACGCGCTCACGCGCTGTATGACGAAGCGTTGGCGCTACTGCCCCCTGCCGACTGGACGACGCAAAAACCGGGGCTCATGATGGCCAGCATTTACCGCACCTTGCTGCGCGAAATTGAAGCTCAGAAGTTTCCCGTGCTCAGCCAGCGCGTCGCGCTCACGCCACTGCGCAAACTTTGGCTCGCTTGGAAAATGCAAGCCCTCGGACGCTTCTAACAAGCGCCTGATCGAGATCGTGAAGCAACTGACTGTTGTAGGCGCAGGCTGGGCTGGTTTGGCCGCTGCCGTGGCCGCCACCCAAGCCGGATGGCACGTGCGCTTGTTTGAAGCAGCTCAGATCGCCGGTGGCCGCGCACGTGCTTTGCCCCAAACCTTTGCAGACCAGCCACTCGACAACGGCCAGCACATTCTGATTGGCGCCTACACAGACACCTTGGCTTTGATGCGCACCGTGGGTTTGAACCCCAACACCCTGCTGCAACGCCTGCCCCTCGACTTGCGCTTTGCCGATGGCACGGGGTTGAACTTGCCCAATTGGCCCATGCCCTTCAACTTCCTCGCGGGGGTGGCGCGTGCGCAAGGCTGGACACGCAGCGACAAAGCCAACCTGTTTCAAGCTGCATGGCAATGGCAACGCGCCAAGTTCGACTGCGACGCTACATGGACCGTTACACAGTTGTGCACGCACACACGGGTGAGCCCCCGCGTGACGCAACAACTGATTGAACCGCTGTGTGTGTCCGCACTCAACACCCCCATGGATGAAGCCAGCGCCGTGGTGTTTCTGCGCGTGTTACACGATGCTTTGTGGGGGGGCGCAGGCAGCGCTGACTTGCTTTTGCCACGCGTTGACTTAGGCGCCCTGCTGCCGTATGCCTGTCTGCAATGGCTTCGCGCACAAGGGGCCGAGGTGCATCTAGGGCAGCGCATCAGCCCCAGTGATGTGAACGAACTTCAACACCAAGCAGCCCGCAGCCCGACACACGCGGTGCTGTTGGCTTGCCCCGCATGGGAGGCTGCGCGCTTGAGCGCCGACCTCGCCCCACGCTGGGCGTATCAATGCGCCGAACTGCCCCACATCGCGATTGCCACCGTTTATTTGCATTGCACCGAAGCTGGATTCACGGGGTTGCCACGACCGATGGTGGCGTTGCGCAGCGACACACAAGCGCCCGCCCAATTTGTGTTTGACCGTGGTACCTTGACCCAACAACCGGGCCTGTTGGCTGCTGTTGTCAGCGCCTGCAGCACCGAACGTGATGAACTGACCGAAGGGGTACATGCCCAAGTTTGCGAACAACTGATGTTGACGAACGTCCAAGTGGTGCAAACCGTGGTGGAAAAGCGGGCGACACTGGCTTGTACGCCATGGGTAGATCGCCCGGAGTCGGTAGTGGCTGATGGACTGTGGGCTTGCGGCGATTACATCCGAGGCCCTTACCCTTCCACGCTGGAGGGCGCGGTTCGCTCAGGCCAACACGTGGTCGCACAACTCAGCCAAATGACCGATCGTCAACGGCTGCGGTGAGGCATAGGGCCACGCATGGGTTTGCGTGTTGACCCACACGGTTTGCATCCCTGCGTTGAGGGCGCCAAGGGCATCCGTCGAGGCATCGTCACCCACATGCAACACGGCCTCTGCAGGCAACTGCAATTGGGCGGCAGCAGCATGAAAAATTCGCACATCAGGCTTTGCCACCCCCAGCATGCGCGCACTCACAGCCGCAGTGAAATAAGGCGCAGCTGAAGTCCGAAACACATCCGCATTGCCATTGGACACACTGACCAACGGATAGCGGGCCGCGAGTTTGGCAAGCGTTTCGACCACCCCGTCATACAAAGTGACGTTTTGGCGCTCAGCAAAGAACACCTCAAATGCAGGCTCGGCCAAATGCGGAGCATCGCCGGCCCGCAACAAGCTGGCTCGGATCGCCTCACGGCGCAAGAAACTCAAATCATGTGCCATGCCGGCATGGCGCTGCTGTACCTCCGCACGAATGGCCTGCTTCAGCTCGGGCTGTGCGCACAAGCGCGCTGTGTCCGGGGCATGCTGATGCAACCAGTCTTGCAAGGCCTGCTCGGCACGAACGATGGTGGGTCTGACGGGCCACAAAGTGTCGTCAAGGTCGAGGGTGATGGCTTTGATTTTTGAAAGGTTAAGCATGCTGGGCGAGAATACCGCACATGTTCCAAACCGCCTTCCAATCCGAACCACCGTTCAACCACGGCCAAGCCTCACGGACCGCAGTCTTGCTCTGCAACTTGGGCACACCCGATGCGCCAACTGCCAGCGCTGTGCGACGCTACTTGGCCGAGTTTTTAGGGGACCACCGTGTGGTGGAAATTCCACGCTTGATTTGGCTCGCCATCTTGCACGGCATCATCTTGCGGGTGCGCCCTGCCAAGTCTGCAGCCAAGTACGCCAGCATCTGGTCCGCCGAAGGTTCACCCTTGAAAGTGTGGACCGAGAAACAAGCCCGTGCGTTACAACAACTTTTTGAAGCACGCGGCGACGCTGTCACCGTGCGCTATGCCATGCGTTACGGCAACCCATCGATTGCCAGCCAACTCGACGCGTTGAAAGCAGAGGGATGCACCCGCATCTTGGTCTTACCAGCTTACCCCCAGTACTCGGGCACCACCACCGCCAGCGTGTTTGATGCGGTTTACCACTGGGGACTGCGCACCCGCGTACTCCCCGAGTTGCGCTTTGTCAACCACTACCACGACCACCACGCCTACATACAAGCGCTGGCAGAACGTGTGCGCACCCATTGGGCCAGCCACGGTCGAGGCAAGCGGTTGGTGATGAGTTTTCACGGTGTGCCAGAACGCACCTTGCACTTGGGCGACCCTTACCATTGTGAGTGCTACAAAACTGCCCGCCTGCTGGGCGAAGCCCTCGGCCTGAGCAAGTCGCAATACATGGTCACCTTCCAATCGCGCTTTGGCAAAGCCAAATGGTTGGAGCCCTACACCGAACCCAGCCTGATTGCCTTGGCCCAGCAAGGTGTGAAACGCGTCGACTTGATTTGCCCCGGCTTCACCAGCGATTGCTTGGAAACTTTGGAAGAAATTTCGCAAGAAGCCCAGGAAGCCTACCTGCATGCCGGAGGCGAAGTGTTTCACTACATCCCCTGCTTGAATGACCACCCCACGTGGATTCAAGGCATGCACACACTTTGCCAAGAACACATGGCGGGCTGGCCTCTGCAGTCGTCTGATCCAGTCGCCCTGCGTCACAGCCGCCAAGCCGCATTGGACTTGGGTGCCAAGCAATAAAAAAGCCGCTCAACAGCGGCTTTTTGGGCAAACGTTGGAAACGATCAAGGGGCGCGGCTAGCTGCTGATGCAGCGACAGGCGCAGCCAATGCTGCACTGGCTGGCACACGCACAGGTGCCACTGAAGGCACAGGGCCTGACGCACTTGTCAATGGCGCTGGCATCGATTTTTGCACTGCACTCGCAGCAACATCCACCGGCGCAGAAGCGGCAGAGGCCACAGACTCTGCGCTACTGGCGGCAGCATCCGCTTCAGGAACCGCTTGCAAAGGCGGTGCAGCTTCAGCCGATTCTTCTTCTTGAGGTTGCAAATACGCCGCCACGCCCAATGCAACCACAAACAATCCCGTAATTGTCCAAAGCGATGTTTTGGGCTTGGCCTCTGACACCTCAGGCACATGAGTGAACACAGGCTCAGGAGTTGCAACATCTACTTGCGTCGCCGTTTCGGCGATAGACACTGGCTCGGCAGTGGGCTGGACTTCCGGGACAAACGCCTCAGGCTCATCCTCTTGATGCTCAGCAGGCGCTGTCTCATGTGCAAATAGCTCTTGCTCAGTAAGCCCTAGAACTGCTGCTGCTTTTTTAGCTGCGGTTAACTTCACGGCTTCGCTGTAGAAGGCGCTGGTGCCACCCTCTTCTAGCTGCCTGATTTGTTTGACCGACATGCAAGCACGCAAGGCCATATCGCTCAGAACCCAGCCACGCTCTTCGCGGCGAAGGCGCAGCAATTCGCCGTTGATGAAGCGTTCTTCTTGAGTCATGGATTAACGAGCTCGCAAATTGCCATGACAAATTATTTGACGAGCAACAATTCGCCTTTGATCGATGCGCCCTTTTGAACCGACAAGGTTTGATACACCACATGACCATCCACAGAAGCAGACGATGTCACGATCAACTCATTGCAGGTGGCTGTTCCAGAGAACTTGCCCTTGATGTGCAAGCTGCTGCAAGTCACCACGCCCTCAACTTGACCGCGAGCGCCGATGGTTAACTCATCCACTTGAATTTGACCATTCAACGCACCTTCCACATGGATTGCACCTTTGGCAGCGATCTCACCGCGGAAAGAAAAACCCTCGCTCAGAATGGAAGGCTTGGTAGCGGTCGTTGAAATCATATCCATCATGCTATTTCTCGGGTTGGGTGTTGTGACAGTTGGAGGTGTGACGACAGGCTCAATCGACACAGCTTCAATTTCTTCGAGCGCATCTTCCATCTCTGGTTCCAAGGCATTCTCCGAAGAGAGATTAACGTTGTTGGTTTTGGATTTGTTGAACATATTGTGCCGTCCGTATAACTTTTTGAGGATTGACCGGGTATCCCCCAATCAAAATTTCTAAATGCAGATGTTTACCTGTTGATGAAGATCCCGTGCTTCCAATGTTACCCAGCACAGATTCGTTGGTGACTTTGTCGCCTAATTTCACGTCAATATTAGCCAAATGTGCGTACAAAGACTCCACCCCATTGGTATGACGCACCACCACCGTGTTGCCGTACTGCGTATGAAATTGAGCCAATACAACAACACCTGGTTTAACTGGGTGAACCTTCTCATCGCCTGTTTGACTGAGCAAGTCCAACCCTGTGTGAAAGTGTGTCTGCCCCGTCAGCGGATGACGACGTACGCCAAAGTCCGATGTCACACTGTAGTTCGGCACGGGCATCACGCTCGGCAAGGCATACAGCACTTCACGCAACCCCCGGTTGGTCGACAGTTCGTCGGCGACCTTACCCCGCAACAAAGGGTTGCTTTTGACATCGTCTTCTAAATTAAAGCCCCCATTCGCCGCATTTTGCTGAATGATTTTCACAATCTTTTCAGTCAAACCTGAGGCCTCAAGCTGAGACTTCATCGACACGTTTTCTTGCGACACGGCCACCATCGAGGTGTCCACAAAACGTCGAATGCTCATGTCGCGATCACGAATGGTTTGCGCCAAAGCCACCATTTGCTCATCACTCATGGTCAGTTGTTCAACGCCTTCGCTGTCAGAGGCACTGCTCAACAACGCGCGGTACACCTCTTCATGCGAGCGCTCCAGCTTAGAACGACTCAACATCAAGTTGATGCTGGTAAACAACAAAACCATGATGGCCACCAACATAGCACCCGTGATCACAATGCCGCCACGAACCAAAATTCGCTGAGCGCGCGCGCTGATATTCAGGTAATGAAGGTCGCCGTTTTGCTCCAGGATGATGCGTGCATCTTCGTACTGACGCGTCCATCCACCGACCACAAGTCCGGGAAGCAAACGAGCAGCAGTGACTAGGCGTTGCAACATCTAAAAAGCGCGCATTAGGCTGCGGAAGCACCACCTACATGGATCGCAGGGCCGTTGGCGTCTTGACTCAACGTACCTTCGATTTCGCCGCCTTTTTCAATCTCAATTTCAGAGTATTGAACTTTGCCAGCGATCTTGCCGGTGGAGCGAACAATCAAGCTCTTCTCGGAAATGATGGTGTCGTGAAGTTGGCCACGCACATCGATCACCTTGGCCGACACGCGCCCAGTGATCTTGCCTGTTGGGCCGATCAAGACCTCTTCCGCTGTCAAATCACCCTCAATGACGCCATTGATGATGGCTTTTGAAGGAACGGTGAACGTGCCTTTCACGACAACGCCGTCACCAATAACTACACTTTCGAGCGAATCAGATTGATTTGTCATATAGAACTCCTTGTTTCGATTTTAGCAAGCAAACCGCCGAAATCGACATAAATTCAAAATTTATGTGGTTTATTTCCCAAAAAAAATCCATTCAATGCAAGTACTTAGCGCATTTTTTAAATGTGCTTCCTAACTCTTTAGATCATTTCATGCTTTAAAGAGATCACATTTATTGCATGCCGTGCATTGGCTAACATCGGTCATATATTTTCTGTATTTTCTATGAGCAACTCTTTCATCATGGCAGGCGTGATGGGCTGGCCAGTAGCCCACTCGCGCTCTCCCCAAATTCACAACTACTGGATTCACCAATATGGGCTCACTGGCGCGTATGGCCGATTTCCGGTTGCCCCCGATCAACTTGAGCAAGCCATTCGCGGCATCCGAGCCCTGGGATTGGCAGGGAGCAACATCACCATCCCACACAAAGTTGAGGCCATGCAATACATGGACTGGGTGCACCCCTTGGCCCTGCGGATGGGGGCCATCAACACCATCGTGCGTCAACCTGACGGTGCCTTGCACGGGTTTAACAACGATGGGTTCGGCTATATCGAAAGCTTGCGCGAAGCGCAGCCCGCATGGCGAGCCAACAGCGGGCCAATCGTCATCCTCGGCGCTGGTGGCGCTTCACGCGCCATTGTGGTGGGTTTGATTGATGCAGGCGCAACAGAAATTCGACTCTTAAATCGAAGTCGCGACAAAGCAAACGCCTTGGCCGACGAATTGGGGCACCCCGTGTCAACCTATGACTGGTCTGAGCGTGAGGACGCACTTGCAGGCGCTGCCCTCTTGGTCAACACAACCAACCAAGGCATGCACGGCGAACTGGCATTGGACATCAATCTGGCTCAACTCCCTACCTCAGCACTGGTGTCGGATGCCATTTACATCCCGTTAGAAACACCACTATTAGCTGCCGCAAGACAGCGTGGCAACACCACGGTCAATGGGCTAGGCATGTTGATTCACCAAGCACGCCCAGCATTTCAAGCTTGGTTTGGCGTGATGCCTGAGTCCACGCTTGCGTTGTATCAAGCGGTGGCATCCACGCTCTAGATTTATGTGAATTTGAATTGCCCATGAAAAACGCCCCGTGAGGGGCGTTTTTACTTTGTTGCTGGCGGAAACGGAGGGATTCGAACCCTCGATGAGGCTCTACACCCCATACTCCCTTAGCAGGGGAGCACCTTCGGCCACTCGGTCACGTTTCCAGCAGGTGCGTATTATGCACCAGCTTAAGCGCTGACTTGGTCTAAATCGAAAGCTTTGTGCAACGCGCGCACAGCAAGTTCCATGTATTTCTCATCGATCACGACAGAGGTCTTGATTTCAGAAGTTGAAATCATTTGAATGTTGATGCCCTCTTCGCTCAACGAGCGGAACATCTTGCTGGCCACACCCACGTGGCTACGCATACCGATACCCACGATAGACACCTTACAGATCTTGGTGTCGCCCTGAACTTCATTCGCACCCAAGGCAGGCAGCACTTTTTCCTTCAGCAAATCGGTGGTACGTGCGTAGTCGTTGCGATGAACAGTGAAGCTGAAATCGGTTTTGCCATCCTTGCTGATGTTTTGGATGATCATGTCAACTTCGATATTGGCTTCGGCCACAGCACCCAAGATTTGATAGGCAATGCCAGGCTTATCAGGTACACCGACCACAGAAATTTTGGCTTCGTCACGGTTAAATGCGATGCCCGATACGATTGCTTGTTCCATTTTTTCGTCTTCCTCAAAGGTAATCAACGTGCCAGATTTGGCTTCTTCGTTGAGGTCAATGTCCCACTCGGTGAAGCTGGACAACACGCGCAGCGGCACCTTGTATTTACCGGCAAATTCAACCGAGCGAATTTGCAAAACCTTGCTCCCCAAAGACGCCATCTCCAGCATCTCTTCAAAGCTCACAGTATGCAAACGACGCGCTTCAGGCACCACACGCGGGTCGGTGGTGTAGACGCCATCGACGTCGGTGTAAATCAAACACTCTTTGGCTTTGAGTGCAGCCGCCACCGCCACCGCCGAGGTGTCAGAACCGCCACGACCTAAGGTCGTGATGTTGTCTTGCTCGTCTTTGCCTTGAAAGCCTGTGATGATGACCACCTTGCCAGCATCCAAATCGGCGCGCACACGCACGTCATCAATCGACTCAATGCGCGCCTTGGTGTAAGCGTTGTTGGTACGAATAGGCACTTGCCAACCGGCGTAGCTGACCGAGGGCTGCCCTTCGGCTTGCAATGCAATCGCCAACAAGGCAGATGATGCTTGCTCGCCTGTGGCTGCCAACATGTCAAGTTCGCGGTTGTAAGCTGAGTCGGCCTTGGAAGGCGCCAATTCTTTGGCGAGGCCGAGCAAACGGTTGGTCTCACCGCTCATTGCGGAAGGAACCACCACCATTTGGTGACCCGCACGGGCCCACTTGGCCACGCGCTTGGCGACGTTGCGAATGCGCTCGGTAGAGCCCATCGATGTGCCGCCGTATTTATGAACGATCAATGCCATATTTCTTTAAAACTGTTGTGTTATGGGCAAAAAACCTACGGATTGTAGCAACGCAACACAGCCCCATCGCGCCGCACAAACCCGCGCCCCACCTTGATGTCGATGTGATGACCGCGT
>JBFYKC010000160.1:0-2649 GCA_041311135.1 Comamonadaceae bacterium
GGATGGTGCCCCCCACGCAGAAGCCCAGCGCATTGATTTGCTTGCTGCCTGTAATTTCTTGGGTCACCGAAATGGCTTTGATCGCCACCTGCTCAATCAGATCATCCCACGTGGTGTGACGCATCGACTCATCGGGGTTGCGCCAGCTCACCACAAACGTGCGGTGACCTTGACTCACGGCGTAACGGATGAATGAGTTTTCGGGCTGCAAGTCCAAGATGTAGAACTTGTTGATGCAAGGGGGAATCAACAAGAACGGACGCTCGTACACCTTGGCGGTGAGCGGTTTGTATTCCAAAAGCTGGAAATACTCGTTTTCGAAAACCACTTTGCCTTCGCTGGTCGCGACGTTCTTACCGACTTCGAACAAGCTTTCGTCGGTCATTGACACGTGGCCTTGCTGCATGTCGTGCAACAGGTTTTTGATGCCTTTGGAAATGCTCTCGCCTTTGGTGTCAATCGCTTTTTGCTGCGCTTCTGCGTTGAGGGCCAAGAAGTTGCTGGGGGCCGATGCAGCTGCCCATTGCTCCACGGCAAATTGAATACGGGCTTTGGTTTTGGCGTCGGTCTCTGCCGCTTCGGTGAGGGCCATCATGGTGCGCGTGTTCAGCAAGTACGCGGCGGCCGTGAAAGCAGCCATGGGGTTTTGCGCCCAAGCGTCGCCTTTGAAGCGGCGGTCTTGCACCACGGGTTTGCCTTGCAGGCTTTGGTTCCACAGCTCGGTGGCTTCCGCGATGTATTGCTGCTGCAATGCTTCCAGCTTTTCGGGGGAGAACGCCAACGCGGGTGTCTTCGCATCTCCTCCACCGATCGTTTGAAATGAGGCCAAGGCTTTGAGCCAGCTGTCCCCTAGGCTCTTGAGGGCCGCATTCTGATCCATCT
Source organism: Comamonadaceae bacterium (assembly GCA_041311135.1). Taxonomy (GTDB): domain Bacteria; phylum Pseudomonadota; class Gammaproteobacteria; order Burkholderiales; family Burkholderiaceae_C; genus Limnohabitans. The sequence goes on from JBFYKC010000160.1 coordinate 883, forward strand.
GCGCATCTCCTATACAGTCGCGTTTGTAATTTTCATTGTCACCAGTATGTCAGTGAATGGCCTTCAAATTTCTGACAGATATCAAATTCAAGCGAAAACCCCTAGATGTATTTGGTCCTGATTGCGTGGTTCTACGTGGCATTGATGATGGCGGTGGCCGAGGCTGTCAGCCCGATTGGCACCATCCTTGGCGCGTTGATTACGTTCTTGTTGTACGGCGCTTTGCCCATCTGCGTGCTGGGCTACATCCTGGGTTCGCCCGCCCGACGTCGTGCCATCAAAGCGCAAGAGGCTTCCGTCTCAATGGCCGCTTCAGTCGCGCCAAATGCAAACAGCGAAACGCCCTGTGACACCGTCGCGTCGATACGAGAAAAGCCGTGAGCGATCGGTCACCGTACACCACGTTGACGAACTGTCATTGCCTGCCACGGACGTGACGCCAAGCGCCTGCAAGCGCAAGCGCGCCAGTCCTGCCAAGTTTGCCAACCACTTGTTGGCATGGGCGGGATGAGGCAAAAAACAATTGGCCGCACGTTGGGCCTCTGGTGCTTGCGCCACAGTGAACGCCGCCCGCACCTCAGACCCTACCTCGAACGCCTCAGAACCAATGCAAGGGCCTAGCCAGACCCGCACCTGCGCAGGTGACACCTGAGCTTGGTTGCAAACAGCTTGCACCGTTTGCTCAACCACGCCCCCTGCTAAGCCGCGCCAACCGGCGTGGGCGGCAGCCACCACGGTACCGGCATCGTCGGTGAACAACAAGGGCAAACAATCCGCCACCATGATGGTGCAAGCCACCCGAGACACTGGGGTGATGCAAGCATCTGCTGTGGTGCCGTCAGGCGTGTGGGCATCCAAAGTGACCACCTCCACCCCATGCACCTGCGACAAAAACACAGGCCGTGCGCCGCCCAACTGCGCTTGCAACAGCGCTCGGTTGGCCGCCACGGTTGGCAACGCATCTGACACATGGTCGCCTAAGTTGAACGACGTATAAGGGGCCTTTGAAAAACCACCCGAACGCGTGGTGCACACCGCATGCACCCCTGCAGGCAATGACCACTGCATAGGCCACAGTTCAGGGGAAGGATGAAAAACGGATGCGTCAGACATAGAGTGAGAAGCATATCGCGAACACGACGTCCTCGAGGACGCGGGTGGGGCTAGAGCGGTAGACTCAAGCCTCAATTCAACCTGACTGCTATTCCCATGATTCTTGAACTTGCTGACATCCGCATTCAACCTGGCCAACAAGCCGCTTTCGACAAAGCCATTCAGCACGGCGTAGAAACCGTGATTGCACCTGCCACAGGGTTCCAAGGCTACAAAGTCAACCGTGGCATCGAATCTCCCGAACGCTACCTGTTGCAGATTTTCTGGGCCACCTTGGAAAACCACACGGTTGACTTCCGCGAGTCTCCCGCGTTTGCCCAATGGCGCGCGATTGTGGGCCCCTTCTTTGCACAACCCCCGGTGGTAGAGCACTTTGAGCTGGTCACCAAGTCCAGTAACTAATTTCTAAATTCGGAGAACCTCATGAGCTACACATTCGCCCCCGCACCGGTGGTGTCAATTCCTGTGGTCGGCAAAACGGAACGTTTCCCTGTGCATCGCATCTACTGCGTCGGTCGCAACTACGAAGAACACGCCAAAGAAATGGGCTTCACGGGCCGTGAACCGCCCTTCTTTTTCATGAAGCCCACCGACAGTTTGGTGGTGGTCAACGCAGGGGAAACCGGCAGCATGCCCTACCCCAGCCTCACCGCC
>JBFYKC010000166.1:0-20280 GCA_041311135.1 Comamonadaceae bacterium
CTGGTCAACGGCGGCGGCACCTCCTTCAAGATGGACGGCAACGTGCTGGTGCTGGAGAACCTGCCCGAAGGCACCGAGCCTTTCGACCTGGAAATCTTCACCACCTGCAACCCCGAAAAGAACACCCAGCTCATGGGCCTGTATGTGAGCCAGGGCACTTTCTTCACGCAGTGCGAGGCCGAGGGCTTTCGCCGCATCACCTACTTCCTGGACCGCCCGGACGTGATGGCCAGCTACACCGTGACGCTGCGCGCGAACAAAACGCTGTACCCGATGCTGCTGTCCAACGGCAACCTGGTCGAGCAAGGCGATCTGGAAGATGGCCGTCACTTTGCTAAGTGGATCGATCCGCACAAGAAGCCCTGCTACCTGTTCGCCCTGGTGGCGGGCAAGCTGGTGGCGCGCGAGCAGCGTATCAAAAGCCGCAGTGGCACAGACCATTTGCTGCAGGTTTTTGTGCGCCCCGGCGACCTGGACAAGACCGAGCACGCTATGAACTCGCTCATGGCCAGCGTGGCCTGGGACGAGGCCCGCTTTGGCCTGCAGCTCGACCTCGAGCGCTTCATGATCGTCGCCACCAGCGACTTCAACATGGGCGCGATGGAGAACAAGGGCCTCAACATCTTCAACACCAAGTTTGTGTTGGCCAACTCTGCCACCGCCACCGACATGGACTACGCCAACGTCGAAAGCGTGGTCGGCCACGAATACTTCCACAACTGGACCGGCAACCGCGTGACCTGCCGCGACTGGTTCCAACTCTCCCTCAAAGAAGGCCTCACCGTTTTCCGCGACCAAGAGTTCAGCCAAGACTTGGCCGCTGCTGCGCTCAAAGACAACGCCCAAGCCGCAGCCTCAGCCAAGGCCGTCAAACGCATCGAAGACGTGCGCTTGTTGCGCACTGCGCAGTTCCCCGAGGACGCAGGCCCCATGGCCCACCCCGTGCGCCCTGACAGCTATGTAGAAATCAACAACTTCTACACCGTCACGATTTACGAAAAAGGCTCCGAGGTCGTGCGCATGATGCAGACCCTGGCGGCAACGCCAGCTTCCAATATTTCGTCGCGTGAAGGCTTTGCCAAAGGCATGTCGCTCTACTTCGAGCGCCACGACGGCCAAGCCGTCACCTGTGACGACTTCGCACAAGCCATCGCCGACGCCAACCCCGGTTCGGCCTTGGCTACGCACTTGGTGCAGTTCAAGCGCTGGTACGCGCAAGCGGGCACGCCCCGTGTGCAAGCCGCAGGCAGCTACGACGCCACCACACGCACTTACACACTGCAGTTGAGCCAAAGCTGCCCCCCCAGCCCCGGCCAAGAACACAAAGAACCGTTTGTCATCCCTGTGCAAATGGGCTTGCTCGGTGCAGACGGCCGCGAGGTGTTGCCCACCCAGTTGTTGGTGCTCACCGAGGCTTCGCAATCGTTCGTGTTCAACGACTTGTCGTTGCATGCCGATGAAGTGCCCGTACCTTCGCTCTTGCGTGGCTTCAGCGCCCCCGTGGTGTTGGAGAAAGACTTCTCCGCCACACAGCTGCTCACCCTGTTGGCGCATGACACCGACCCCTTCAACCAATGGGAAGCCGCGCAACGCCTGTGCCTCAACGCCGCCTTGGCTGCCGTGGCTGCCAGCGACGAACCCACACAGGTGATGGATGCCGCCCTGGTGCAAGCCCTGCGCACCGTGCTGCGCAATCCGGCATTGGACGCTGCGTTCAAAGAACTCGTGCTCACCTTGCCTGCAGAAACCTACATCGCTGAACAGCTCGATGTGGTCGACCCGCAGCGCATTCACGCGGTGCGTGAAGCCATGCGCAACCAACTGGCGCGCGAGCTGCACGACGACTGGGTTTGGGCCTTTGAAGCCCACAAAGACAACGGCGCCTTCAGCCCCGACCCTGTGTCGAGCGGCCGCCGCGCCTTGAGCGGCATGGCCCTCACCATGTTGTGTTTGGACGCACGCGCCACCCACGACACCGTGTGGCCTGCGCGTACCTTGCAGTGCTTCAACGACGCCCACAACATGACCGACCGCTTCAACGCCTTGAGCGCTTTGGTGCAAGCACAGTCCGTCAACAACGGCCACGACTTGGCCGCTGAAGCCCTGCAACGGTTCTACAACCAGTTCCACCGCGAAGCCTTGGTCATGGACAAATGGTTTGCGCTGCAAGCTGGCAGCACCGACCGTGGCGGCCATGTGTTGTCGCTGGTGCGCAACCTCATGTTGCACCCCGACTTCCACATCAAAAACCCCAACCGCGCACGCAGCTTGATCTTCAGCTTTTGCAGCGCCAACCCCGGTGCGTTCCACCGCAGCGATGCGGCGGGCTATGTGTTCTGGAGCGAACGCGTGTTGGAACTCGACGCCATCAACCCCCAAGTGGCAGCCCGCTTGGCACGCGCCTTGGACCGTTGGTCCAAACTGGCCGAGCCCTACCGCACCGCGGCACACGAAGCCATCAAGCGCGTCGCCGCCAAGCCCGATTTAAGCAACGATGTGCGCGAGGTGGTCTCGCGCGCGCTCTCCAACTAAGGACGCGTCATGTCAGTCTCTCTTACCCGCTATCTGGTCGAACAACAACGCGCCAAAGGCCGAATCCCCTCTGAGCTGCGCTTGCTGCTCGAAGTGGTGGCACGCGCTTGCAAAAGCATCAGCCATGCGGTCAACAAAGGCGCTTTGGGCAGCGAGCTGGGCGATGTCATGGGCTCTGCCGGCAGCGAAAACGTGCAAGGCGAAGTGCAAAAGAAACTCGACATCATCGCCAACGATGTATTGATTGAAGCCAACGAATGGGGCGGCCACTTGGCTGCCATGGCGTCCGAAGAAATGGACAGCATCCACGTCGTGCCCAACCGTTACCCGCAAGGCGAATACCTGTTGATGTTTGACCCCTTGGATGGCTCCAGCAACATTGAAGTCAACGTCAGCATTGGCACCATCTTCAGCGTGCTCAAAAAAGTCGACCCCAGCAAAGGCGTCAGGGAAGAAGACTTTTTGCAGCCCGGCACCGAGCAAGTGGCCGCAGGCTATTGCATCTACGGCCCGCAAACCACCTTGGTGCTCACAGTGGGTGACGGCGTGGCCATGTTCACCTTGGACCGCGAGCAAGGCTCGTTTGTGCTGACCCAAGAAAACGTCAAGATTCCTTCGGACACCAAAGAGTTCGCGATCAACATGAGCAACATGCGCCACTGGGACGAACCCGTCAAGCGCTACATCGACGAATGCCTGCAAGGCGAAGAAGGCCCACGCGGCAAAAACTTCAACATGCGCTGGATCGCGTCCATGGTGGCCGATGTGCACCGCATCCTCACCCGTGGCGGCGTCTTCATGTACCCCTGGGACAAGCGCGAGCCCGGCAAAGCCGGCAAACTGCGCCTCATGTACGAAGCCAACCCCATGAGCTGGTTGGTCGAACAAGCTGGCGGCGCCTCGACCAACGGCAAGCAACGCATCATGGAACTGCAACCCACCCAACTGCACGAACGCGTGAGCGTCATCTTGGGTTCGAAGAACGAAGTCGAGCGCGTGACCAGCTATCACTTGCAAAAGTAATTGCTTCGCCCTCACTCAAAAAGGCCCGCTGATGCGGGCCTTTTTTCGCTCTTACTTGAATCCCGCAGGGTGCGCTAACTCACCCCCTGCTCGCACCGACACCGCGCAGTACTTGAGTTCTGGAATTTTTCCAAACGGGTCAAGTGCCGGGTTGGTCAACAGGTTAGCTGCCGCCTCTTGGTAGGCAAACGGGATGAACACGGCACCTGGCGGTGTGCCCTCGTCCAAGCGCACATGCAAGGCCACTTGCCCACGGCGCGAGGCCACGGTGATCACATCGCCCGCTTGTACGCCCAAGGCTTGCAAGTCGGCACCGCACATCGACGCGGTGGGCATGGGCTCAATCGCATCCAACACGGTGGCACGGCGCGTCATGCTGCCAGTGTGCCAATGCTCCAGCTGACGGCCGGTGATGAGCACAAACGGGTACTGCGCATCGGGTTGTTCGTTGGCGGGTATCAAGCCTGCAGGGACCAAGTGCACACGACCATCGTCGGTGGCGAAGTGGTCTTTGAACACGGTGGGTTCGCCTGGGTCATCTTCAGAATGACAGGGGTAAGTCACACTGCTTTCGCGTTGTAGGCGTTCCCAGGTGATGCCACTGATGGCCGCGTGCATGGCTTGGCGCATTTCTTCGTACACCTCGGCCACGCCGTGGTGTTCGCCTTGGTAATTCCAAGTCAAGCCCATGCGTTGCGCGATTTGTTGAATGATCCACAAATCGGCGCGTGCATCACCCGGTGGGTCGATGGCTTGCTGCCCCAACTGCACCATGCGATCGGTGTTGCTGACGGTGCCGGTTTTTTCGGGCCAAGCGGTGGCAGGCAACACCACATCGGCGAGCCATGCGGTTTCGGTCATGAAGATGTCTTGCACCACCAAGTGTTCAAGCGAAGCCAGCGCATGACGCGCGTGGTTGAGGTTGGGGTCGCTCATGGCGGGGTTTTCGCCCATGATGTACATGCCACGAATCTTGTGTGGGTCGCTGTCGTCGGCCAAGATCTTGCCCATGATTTCCACCACGGTGTAGCCGGGTTTGTCGTCGAGTGGCGTTTTCCAAAAGTCTTCAAACCACGCATGCGCATCGGCGTTGATGACGCGTTGGTAGTTGGGGTACATCATGGGAATCAGGCCCGCATCGCTGGCACCCTGCACGTTGTTTTGCCCGCGCAGCGGGTGCAGACCGGAGCCGGGCTTGCCCACTTGACCGGTGATGGACGACAGCGCAATCAGGCAGCGCACGTTGTCGGTGCCGTGCACGTGTTGGCTCACGCCCATGCCCCAAAGAATCATGGCGCTTTTGGCAGTGGCGTAGGCACGCGCGACTTCGCGCAAGGTGTGTGCATCGATGCCGCAGATGGGTGCCATGGCTTCGGGCGTGAAGTCTTTGACGTTGGCTTTGAGCGCCTCGTAGTTGTTGGCGCGGTTGCGAATGAAGGCCTCGTCCACCAAGCCTTCTTCGATGATGACGTGCAGCATGGCGTTGAGCATGGCCACATCGGTGTCGGCCTTGAAGTGCAAGGCACGCCAGGCGTATTTGCCCAAATCGGTACCGCGTGGATCGGCCACCACCACTTTGGCACCGCGCTTGGCGGCATTCTTGATCCAAGTGGCTGCGACCGGATGGTTCGAGGTGGGGTTGGAGCCAATGACCCAAATGAAGTCGGAGTGTTCAACGTCGTTCACTTGGTTGGTGACCGAGCCCGAGCCCACGCCTTCGAGCAAACCCGCCACGCTGGACGCATGGCACAGACGTGTGCAGTGGTCGACGTTGTTGGAGCCAAAACCGGTGCGCACCAATTTTTGGAACAAATACGCCTCTTCGTTGCTGCCCTTGGCCGAGCCAAGGCCTGCCAAGGCTTTTTTGCCTTGGGTGTCGCGCAGATGTTGGAGTGGACCTGCTGCCAGATCGAGGGCTTCTTCCCAGGTGGCTTCGCGAAACACTTGCTGCCAATCGGCCGCTCTGAGGTTGAGCTGGTTCAGCGCCTCGGGGTCTTTGGGCACACCGGCTTTGCGAATCAGCGGCACGGTGAGGCGCTGTGGGTTGTGGATGTAGTCCAAACCAAAACGACCTTTGACACACAAGCGGTTGTGGTTGGCCGGGCCGTCGCGTCCGTCCACGCTGAGGATGCGGTTGTCTTTGACGTTGTAGGTGATCAAACAGCCCACGCCGCAGAACGGACACACCGAGTCCACCTTTTTATCGACCGCTTGCGAACCCACATGGTTCTTGGGCATCAACGCACCCGTCGGGCAAGCCTGCACACATTCGCCGCAGGCCACGCAGCTGCTCAACCCCATTGGGTCATTCAAATCGAACGCAATGTGGCTGTGCGCGCCACGCTGGGCGTAGCCAATCACGTCATTCATCTGTTCTTCGCGGCAAGCACGCACACAGCGGTTGCACTGAATGCAAGCATCGAGGTTGACAGCCATCGCAGGATGCGATGCGTCGCGAGCAGGTTGTTCGCGACGCAAAGCCTTGAGCTCGGGACGCACTTGGACGTTCAAGCGCGAGGCCCATTGACTGAGCTCACCATGTTGCCCAACGTGACGTTCACCCACACCCGCTGAGATGGGGGATGCGCCGGGTGACGATTTTGGCTCGCCGCATGAGGAACCCGGCGTATCCCCCGTCGCAGCAGCGCAAGAAGCATCCACAGAGTCATTCCATTTATACCCAGCATCAGGCATATCCGAGAGCAGCATTTCGAGCACCATCTTCTGGCTCTTCACCGCTCGCTCACTCACCAACACCTCCAACCCCGCCGTCGCCGTGCGACAGCAACTCGGCGCCAACGTGCGTTCGCCTTTGATCTCGACCACACACGCGCGGCAGTTGCCGTCGGCACGCAAGCCGTCTTTGTGGCACAGGTGCGGAATGTCCACACCGTTGCGCTGCGCCGCGTGGAGGATGCTCTCACCCTCATACGCTTGAACCGATTGGTCGTTGAGCTTGAACGCGACCGTGGGTAAGTTTTTCAATGGGGCATTCATGTCAAGCCACCTCGTGAGCGAAATAGGTTTGCACAGAACGCACCGGGTTGGGTGCGGCTTGGCCGAGGCCGCAAATCGATGCGTCGATCATCACTTGGCTCAAGTCTTCCAGCGTGGCGTTGTCCCACTGCGGGGCTTGCATCAGCTGCACCGCCTTGGCTGTGCCCACGCGACACGGGGTGCATTGGCCACAACTTTCGTGGGCAAAAAATTGCATGGCGTTGAGCGCCGCATCGCGTGCGGTGTCGTGCTGGCTGAGCACCACCACAGCCGCTGAACCAATGAAGCAGCCATGTGCTTGCAAGGTGTCGAAGTCGAGCGGGAGGTTGTTGAGCCGCGCCGGCAAGATGCCGCCCGAAGCACCGCCGGGCAGGTAGGCATAGAGCGTGTGGCCGTCGAGCATGCCGCCGCAATAGTCGTCGATCAAGGCTTGGATGGTGATGCCCGCAGGCGCCAGCTTGACGCCGGGTTGTTTGACGCGACCACTGACGCTGAAGCTGCGCAAGCCTTGTCGCCCATTGGCACCAAAGCTGGTGAACCACTGCGGGCCTTTTTGCACGATGTCGCGCACCCAGTACAAAGTTTCAAAGTTGTGTTCGAGCGTGGGTTTGCCAAACAAGCCCACTTGCGCAATGTAGGGCGGGCGCATGCGCGGCTCGCCCCGTTTGCCTTCAATACTTTCGATCATCGCGGATTCTTCACCGCACACATAAGCGCCTGCACCGCGACGCAGCTCGATGTGTGGCAAGGGGCATGGCGGGTTGGCTTGCAAAGCGGCCAGCGCTTGGGTGAGGAGTGCTCGGCAGCCGTGGTATTCGTCACGCAAGTAGATGTAGATGGCGTCGATGCCCACCACGTGGGCGGCCACCAACATGCCTTCTAAAAAGCGATGGGGGTCACGCTCTAGGTAGGTGCGGTCTTTGAAGGTGCCGGGCTCGCCCTCGTCAATGTTGACGGCCATGACACGCGGTGCGGGTTGCTCGCGCACGATGCGCCATTTGCGACCGGCTGGAAAACCTGCACCGCCCAAGCCGCGCAGACCCGAGGCTTCCATGGCTTGCAACACATCGTCAGCCTGCGTGGCCCCCTTGGCCAACGCAGCAGCCAGTGCGTAACCGCCATCGGCTTGGTAGGCCTCGAAGTCCACATGGTCGGGCAAGGTGGCTTGGGTGTGGCCAGCGCTCACAGCAGCTGCCACATTGTCAGGGGTGGCATGGGCCACCGCGTGTTGGTGCACCACGGCCACGGGGGCTTGCTCGCAGCGGCCCACACACGGCGCGCTGATGACGCGCACATCGGTCCCCAAGATGCCAGGCAACTTGGCCAACAGCGCTTGGGCACCGCCCATCGCGCAACTCAGGCCATCACACACGCGCACCGTCAAGGCGGCGGGCGTGGCGTCGTTGGGCAACACCTCGAAGTGGTGATAGAAGGTGGCCACTTCGTACACCTCGGCCATGGGCAGCTTCATCTCTTGCGCCAAGGCCACCAAGTGGCGTTCAAACAAACCACGGTACGCATCGTTGAGGGCATGCAAATGTTCGATCAGCCAATCACGGCGATGCGGACCCACGCCAATCAGGGCGCGCACTTCTTGCAGCGACGATGCATCGGCTTGACGCCCCTTGAGATGGCTGATGCGACGCAAGGTGGCGCGCATCTCATCAACAGAGCTGAGTGGGTGGGTGGTCTGCGAATTCATAGGGTGTCTTCCAAGAGCATTTGGATGATTCATTTGGCTATCATTCTCCCCCATGAAGTACATGAATTGGCCCCTTCCCGCCCTGTTCGCTTGGGGTACGTCTTGGCTGCTTTTCATCGGTCTGCAAGAGATCGGTTTGACCGAAACCATCGCCTTGGTGGCCGCTGCGTTTTGGGGTGGATTTTTGAGTCAATTGGTTCACACCCCCATGCGCAAAGCGCTGATGGTGCTGGGCTTTCCGGTATCGATGGCGGTTTCGTCAGCCACCCTCAGCGTGCCGCCCATCGGCTGGCTGCTGTTGCTGGGCTTGATCGTGTTGGTGTACCCACGCAAAGCGTGGCGTGATGCGCCGCTGTTTCCCACCCCCAAGAAAGCGCTGATCGAAATGCCCGAGCACATTGCGTTGCCCGCAGGCGCACGCATTTTGGACGCCGGCAGTGGCATGGGCGATGGCTTGGTGGCCTTGCGCAATGCGTTTCCACGCGCCGAATTGCACGGCGTGGAAATGAGCTGGCCCTTGCGCGTGTTGAGCGCGATGCGTTGCTCGTTTGCCAAGATTCGCCAAGGTGATATTTGGCTGGTGGACTGGCGCAGCTACGACATGGTGTACCTGTTTCAACGCCCCGAGAGCATGCCCCGCGCGGTAGAAAAAGCCGAAGCCGAATTGCGCCGTGGCGCATGGCTGGTGAGCTTGGAATTTGAGGCCCGCGCACTCGAACCCAAGGCCGTGGTCTATGGCCGCGATGGCCGCCCCGTGTGGATGTACCAGGTGCCGTTTAACCGACGCGACTGACCCACACTTTGTCGATGCGGCGACCATCGAGGTCGACCACTTCAAAACGCCACTCCCCAAACTCGACCACATCGCCTTCGGCAGGCAATTCGCCGGAGATCGCCATGACCAAACCAGCCACGGTGTTGTAAATGCCGCGGTCTTCGTCGGGCAATTCTTTGATGTTCAGGCGCGCTTTGAACTCGGTCACCGGCATGGTGCCATCGACCGACCACGAGCCATCCTCGCGTTGCTTGGCCCACGCTTCTTCGGTGGGCGTGGCTTGCAGCAATTCACCGGTGATGGCCTCGAGCAAATCGCGCGGCGTAAGCAAGCCTTGCACCACGCCATATTCGTCCACCACCAACACCATGCGTCCATGGGCGGTGGCACGTTCGGCGGGCTTGCGAAATTGCTCCAACAAATCGAGGCCGCTCAAGGTTTCGGGAACAAAGGCCACGGGCTTAGCCAAGGCATCGACCGTCATGTCAGAGCCTGGGGGCAAGCGCAGCAACTGCGATACGCTCACAGCGCCCACCACGTTGTCAAGGTTGCCACGACACACGGGGTACCACGAGTGCGCGCCACTGGCACCCACTTGCGCCAAGGCTTGCGGCACGGGCAGCTTGGCATCGAGCCACTCAATGTCCGAGCGGTGCACCATGATGGAGGTGAGCGGACGCTCGTCGAGGTTGAACACGTTTTGCACCATCTGGTGTTCGTGTTGTTCAATCACACCGGCGTCTACACCCTCGACCAAGCTGGCTGAAATTTCTTCTTCAGTCACCGTGCGTGCGCCATGCACATCGATGCGCAACAACGCCAACATGGCGCTGGTGCTGGCCGACAACAAGTGCACAAAGGGTTTGGCCAAGGTGGCCAAGGCCAACATCACCGGCGCCGCCACGCGGGCCACGGCCTCGGGAAACAACTGGCCAATGCGCTTGGGCACCAGTTCACCAAACAAGATGGTGCTGAAGGTGATGAGCGTCACCACCAACGCGGTGGCCAAGCCAGCGGCCACACTCTCGGGCACACCTTGCACCAACAGCCAATCAGAAAAATCGTCGCTGAACGCGGCTTCGCCCACGATGCCGTTCAACACACCAATGGAGGTGATGCCAATTTGCACGGTGGACAAAAACTGCGTGGGATGTTCAAGCAAACGCAAGGCCGCGTGCGCCCCGCTGTCCCCGGTTTCGGCAAGCGCCGCCAAGCGCGCTTTGCGGCTCGAGGCCAGCGCCATCTCAGACATGGCAAACACGCCATTGAGCAGGGTTAAGAAAACAATCAGCAGAACATCCATCACAATCTCCTACATGGCACTTTACTTGATTGGCGATGTGCAAGGCTGCAACGACGCCTTGGGACGTTTACTGACGCATGTGGACTTTTCGCCCAGCCGCGACACCCTGTATTTGCTGGGTGATCTGGTGAACCGGGGCCCCGACAACGCGGGTGTGCTGCGCCGCTTGATGGCGCTCGGCAGCAGTGCTCACTGCGTGTTAGGCAATCACGATTTGCACTTGCTGGCGGTGTCGCGTGGCGTGCGCCCCTTGAACCAACAAGACACGGTACAAGACATCTTGACCGCCCCCGACAGCGCCGCGTTGCTGCACTGGCTGCGTCACCAACACATGGCGCTGCGTGTGGGGAATGTGTTGATGCTGCATGCCGGGGTGCTGCCGCAATGGACCGCCGACCAAACCCTGGCGCTGGCAGGCGAAGTAGAAGCCGTGTTGCGCAGCGACGATTGGGTGCAGTTCATGCCGCAGATGTATGGCGGCCTGCCCAATGTGTGGCACGACGATTTAGTCGGCGCTGACCGCTTGCGCGTGATCGTCAACGCCCTCACCCGCTTGCGTTTTTGCGACGCCACTGGCGCGATGGACTTCAGTGTGAAAGAAGGTGCCAACCAAGCCCCGGCGCATTTGATGCCGTGGTTTGATGCGCCCGGTCGGTTGACAACCGACGTACGCATTGCCTTTGGCCATTGGTCCACCTTGCAAGCCATGAACCGCACCGACGTGGTGTGCCTAGACGATGGCTGCGTGTGGGGTGGTTGCCTAAGTGCTGCCAAGCTAGAAGCCTCGGACACGCTGTTGACCGTGAACGAAGCGCCTGCGTGGGAGCGCCTGAGTGTGACGTGTCCGCAGACGCTGGATCCGTTGGCTTAAGCAAGCGCCCTGGCAGTCATCGATCCACTCACAGGTTATTTATTTAAAACTTAAGAGTATCAATCGTACTTCGGGGTGCACGCTTAACGCGCCTACTTTTCAGCGATGGCTACAACCGATTCAAATTTGCTTGCCTTGATCTTTTACGCAATGAGGAATAACATTGTTGCAACTGGAGGTTAGTCATGGAAATCGCTATTCGCAACATCGGCAACAGCAAAGGCGTGGTTTTACCCAAGCCCTTGCTGACTCAGGTGGGTCTTGACGATCAGGCCACCGCCATCATCGAAGTCGAAAACGGCTCTATCGTCTTGCGCAAACCCGCCAAGTCGGTTCGCGCCGGTTGGGCGCAGGCTGCGGCAGCTGTATCGGCCAAAGGCGGCGATGCATTGTTGATAGGTGAGTTTGGCAACCTCGATGACGAGGAGTTGGACTGGTGAAGCGCGGCGACATTTGGCTGGTGAACCTAGACCCAACCGTGGGCAGTGAAATCAAAAAGTCGCGGCCCTGTGTGGTGGTGTCGCCAGTGGAATTGAATGACCATCTGCGCAATGTGATGGTGGCGCCTATGACCTCCAAGGGTTTTGCGGCGCCGTTTCGGGTGCCAGTGACGCATGCAGGGACCAAAGGTTTGATCGTGCTCGATCAGCTTCGCACGGTGGACAAGGTGCGCTTGGTTAAACGCCTAGGTGCGGTGTCTGGCAAAACATTGACTGTGACACTGACCACACTACAAGAAATCTTCGCGGAGTAAGAAGCACTTTGCGGTATGCACCACGGCCCAAAAAACGCGCCATCGGCGCGTTTTCTTTTAAGTGGTCGCTTTAAACAACGCCGCCACCACGCGCTTGGGCTTGATGTTGGCCGACTTGCGCAGGGGTTCGGGTGCGGCAGGCTTGGGGGCATCGGCGCTGCGCACGGGGGCTTCATAGGGTTGATCAAAGAACGGGTCGTTCTTGACGCGAGGCGCTGGCGTGTAGCCCGTCTCGCGGCTGCGGCGACTGTCTGACTCGCGCGGACGCGTGTCGCGTGACAACGCGCTGTCACGTGAACGGCCATGGTCACTGCGTTCGCCGCGCGATTCGCGGGGTTCGCGGCGTTCACGTGAACGGTCTTGCTCGAGGTTGACGCTTTCTAGGTTGATCTTGGTCTTGAGCAATTTCTCGATGTCGCCGACCAAGCGTTGGTCGCTGCTGGACACAAAGCTGATGGCGTGGCCCAACGCACCGGCACGACCGGTGCGGCCAATGCGGTGCACGTAGTCTTCGGCGTTGAACGGGATGTCAAAGTTGAACACCGCGGGCACATCTTTGATGTCCAAACCGCGGGCGGCCACATCGGTACAGACCAACAAATCGACCTCGCCTTGCTTGAAGCCTTCGAGGGCTTTCAGGCGTTCGTCTTGGCTCTTGTCACCGTGCAGGGCACTGGTGCGAAAGCCATCGCGTTCCAGCGAACGCGCCAAGCGCGCGCAGCCGAGTTTGCTGTTGCAAAACACAAAGGCTTGCTTCATGCCGTTGGCACGAATGAGTTGGCGCAAGGCGTTGTATTTGTCGTCCACGCTGACGCTGTAAAACTGCTGCGTGATGGTGGCCGCTGTCTCATTGGGACGCGCCACTTCAATGGTGACGGGGTTTTGCAAATAGCTGCCCGCCAAGCGCTTGATCTCGGGCGAGAACGTGGCCGAGAACAACAACGTGGTGCGCGTCTTGGGCAAGTGGCTCAAAATGCGTTGCAGATCGGGCAAGAAGCCGATGTCCAACATGCGGTCGGCTTCGTCGAGCACCACATATTCGACTTGGTTTAAGACCACGTTTTTGGCTTCGATGTGGTCAAGCAAACGACCAGGCGTAGCCACCAACACTTCGACGCCTTTTTTCAGCTCGATGGTTTGCGGCTTCATGTCCATGCCGCCAAACACCACGGCGCTGCGCAGGTGGGTGTGCACAGCGTATTGTTTGATTTGCTGGGCCACTTGGTCGGCCAGTTCGCGGGTGGGCAACAGCACCAGGGCGCGCACGGGGTGACGCGCGGGAGAAGTCGATGCGTTCTCGTGTTTGAGCAAACGTTGCAGCAGCGGCAGCGAGAACGCCGCAGTTTTGCCGGTACCGGTTTGTGCGGCGCCCATCACGTCTTGGCCAGTCAGAACCACGGGAATGGCCTGGGCTTGGATGGGGGTCATGGATTCGTAGCCCATTTCGGCTACGGCACGTGCCAGCGCGGGGGCCAGCTGCAAATTAGAAAAAGAGGTTGTCATGTCTGGTGCTTATTGTCGCATCCTAGGGCGACGCGCCCCAACGGACGGTTCCGGGCTGCTTCAGCGCTGGTCAAGGCTGGATATGGCCGTCTTTTTTGAGCTGGGCAGCCAAGGCACTGAGGATTTGATAAACCTCGCCCGCCTGCGGGTGCCACGCCTGCACCACCTGTCCTTGCGCCTGCACCACCGCAGAATCGCCACGCGCCGCTGGGCCCGTCAACGCCTGGGCGGGGCCCATGGCCAACACGTTGTCGACCGTGCTTTTCAGCAAGGCCTCGGTCAAGGGGCGCATGAACTCGGCTGGCACGCCGGCACTGCGCCAAGCGTCTTGCGCAATGCCCTGCAGCACCGTGGTGAAGTTGCTAGAGAACACGGCCGCCGCGTGGTACAGGGGTTTGTCAGCACTGGCTATTTCAAAGCAACGCCCGCCGATGGCGGTCAAAGTGGCATGCAACCAAGCCAAGGCCGGTACATCGCCCTCGAGTCCACAGGGCGTGCCCGCAAACTGACGCACGCCGGTGTCAGGCGAAGCAAAGTTCAACACCGGATGGGCACTGGCCACGTGGCAACCCAAGGCTTGCAGGGGCTGCAATGCAGCAGCACTCAGGAATCCACTGTTGTGAAAAACGAGGGCGCCCGCCAGCTGAACGCCTTGGGCTTGGGCCAAGGCCTGTGCGGCCACGGCCACTTGGGCATCGGGCACGCTGAGCAACCACACATCGGCGGGACGCATCTGTGCCAGCGTGGCCACAGGCGTGCCAGTGCCAACAAATTGGGCAGCCTGCTCGGCACTTGGGAAAGATCGGGAATGCAAGTCTTGCACCTGCACTTGGGCCTGCTGATGTAACAAGGCCGCGAGGGTTTGGCCCACGCGGCCACAGCCGATGACGTTGAGTGTCTTCAATCAGGTCTTAGGCAATGTAACGCCCACTTGGCCTTGGTACTTACCACCACGGTCTTTGTAGCTGGTCTCGCACATTTCGTCGCTCTCAAAGAACAACACTTGGGCACAGCCCTCGCCCGCATAAATCTTGGCAGGCAGCGGCGTGGTGTTGGAGAACTCCAAGGTCACGTAGCCTTCCCACTCGGGCTCAAACGGCGTGACGTTGACGATGATGCCGCAACGCGCATAGGTGCTCTTGCCCAAGCACACGGTCAACACGCTGCGTGGAATACGGAAGTACTCGACGGTGCGGGCCAACGCAAAGCTATTGGGGGGAATGATGCAGACATCGCTGTGGATGTCGACAAAGCTCTTTTCATCGAAATTCTTAGGGTCTACCACCGTGCTGTGGATGTTGGTGAACACCTTGAACTCGGGCGCGCAGCGGATGTCGTAGCCGTAGCTGCTGGTGCCGTAGCTGACGATTTTTTGGCCGGCGGCGTTCTGGCGAATCTGGCCAGGCTCGAACGGCTCGATCATGCCGTGTTGCTCAGCCATGCGGCGGATCCATTTGTCTGATTTGATGCTCATGGCTTGATTTTATGGGGTTTAGTGGTCGCCTTCGGCGAAGCGTTCGAAACACACTTTGAGATCGTGCAGCCACTTTTGGCGCTGGGTTTCGGGCACAAAGCTGGCCTCAAAACTGTTGCGCGCCAGCAGGTAGGCTTGCTGGGCCGTCAGCCCGGTGGCGGCAAAGGTCTGCACGAAGTTGTCGTTCATGTAGCCCCCAAAGTAAGCAGGGTCGTCCGAGTTGATGGTGACGCACAAACCGGCATCGAGCAGTTGGCCAATGTTGTGGGCTTTCAAATCGGGGAAGACACACAACTTTTGGTTAGACAAAGGGCACACGGTGAGCGGCGTGCGGTCTTGGGCCAAGCGGGCCATGAGTGCAGTGTCGTGCACGGCTTGCACGCCGTGGTCGATGCGCTCGACATGCAACACATCCAAGGCGCTCCACATGTAGGCGGGCGGGCCTTCTTCACCCGCATGCGCCACCAAGTGCAAGCCATGGGCGTGAGCCAAGGCAAACACGTTTTTGAATTTCTCGGGGGGGTGCCCCACTTCGCTGGAATCCAAACCGACGCCAATGAATTTGTCTTTGAACGGCAAAGCGTC
This sequence comes from Comamonadaceae bacterium, assembly GCA_041311135.1. Lineage (GTDB taxonomy): Bacteria > Pseudomonadota > Gammaproteobacteria > Burkholderiales > Burkholderiaceae_C > Limnohabitans. Next base: position 15,520 of record JBFYKC010000166.1, read on the forward strand.
TTGGAAGGTTTGCAATGCCGCTTCTTCGCTCAGGTGGCGCAAGAAGCACAAGATGAGCTGCGCGCTCACGCCCAGCTGGGTTTGGGCATCCACGCACGCACGGTGCAAGCCATGAATGACTGTGGCCATGGCCACGCCGCGCTCGGTGTGGGTTTGGGGGTCGAAGAAGATTTCGGCATGCACCACGTTGTCGGCTTTAGCACGCTGCAAGTAGGCCCATGCCATGTCGTAAAAGTCTTGCTCATGCAGCAACACGCTGGCACCGGCGTAATAAATGTCGAGAAAGCTTTGTAGGTTGGTGAACGCATACGCCGCACGCAAGGCCTCGACGTTGGCGTAGGGCAGCTTCACGCCATTGCGTTCGGCCAACGCAAAGATCAGCTCAGGTTCGAGCGAACCTTCGATGTGAATGTGCAGCTCAGCCTTGGGCATTTCGCACAAGAGTTGAGGCAAACGGTGGGGCGCAACCGCGTGAACTTTGAACATGGCAAGTCTCCTAACAAGACTTCATACTACCCAAGAAAAGCGCTTTTCAACAGACGGTCTAAGCAATTCACCAGTTCAAAAAAAGACCACCCGAAGGTGGTCTTTGCACTGAGTCTAAGCCGATTAGAAATGGTATTCAGCACGCAGCATGGGCGTTTTTGCAAACGCACCTTTGCCTGCCGGACCAGTGTGATCATTGCCAAACTTGTTTTTCCAGTATTGGTATTCAGCACCGACTTTGAACGTCTTAGGAGCAGCCCCCATCGCACCACTGATGTCATACATGACTTGCATGTCAATATTGGTTTCGGCTGCGGTTGCACCACCAAACTCATTCTTGCCTTTAGAGGAAATGTAGTTTGCGTAGCCTTCAAATGACAACGGCACAGAGCCAACGCTGAAAGGGATGCCCCATGACGCCGTCAACATGGGGTGAGGTCCGTAGTGGTAACGGCCCACACCACTGTTCGTGTACGTGCTGTAAGGTGCATTGCTTTCCCAGAGTTGCAACAAACTCACATTCAAGAAGCCTGGCACATCCAGCATCAGCGTAGGACCGGCCACCAACATTTCTTTCTTGGAGTTGTAGCCTGCGTCGGTTTTGGTGTTGAAGTCAAAACCAGTGGTGATCCCCAAGCCGCGAACACCCGCAGTTTTGAATGATTTGCCTGTTACCTTTTCAAGGTCCAGGGTGTTGCGATACACCACATAAACTTCGCGCGCCCCATTTTTAGAGCCTGCAAACGATGGATCTTTATCGTCTGAAAGCAACATGTCGGCGTTGAAGAAGTTGCTGCCATATTTGTAGCCGCTGACATGGGTCAATCCAACAATGTTTTTGGAAATCGCATCAGGGTTGAACGGCTCGGCAAACTTGGTTCCGTGACGGTACGTCAGTGCTGTATCACTCCAATCCGCGGCTTGAGCACCGATTGCAGCGACCGCCAGGGCGATGAGGGCAATTTTGTTTTTCATTTCATGCTTTCTTCGAGGTTAAAAAATTATTTCGCACCAGGCACTTTGCCTTCCACGCCTTTGACGTAGAAGTTGATGCCGCTCAGGAACTTGTCGTCAGCGACTTCGTCTTTTTTGAGCACTTCTTTGCCAGTGTTATCAGCCAAGGGGCCTTTCCAGATAGCGAAGCTGCCATCTTTCAAACCTTTTTTGACTTCGTCCACTTTGGCTTTGGTGTCCGCAGGCACGTCTTCGGCGATGGACACAATGTCAATCGCACCATCTTTCACACCAGACCAGGTGTGACCACCACCTGTCCACTTGCCTTCCAAAGCAGCGCGGGTGGCGTTGATGTAGTAAGGCGTCCAATTGATGACAGCAGAAGCCAAGTGGGCTTTGGGGCCATAGGCGGTCATGTCCGAATCCCAACCGAAGGCGCGTTTGCCTTTGTCTTGTGCTGTTTTCAACACCGCGGGTGAGTCTGTGTTTTGGAACAAGATGTCAGCACCACCATTGATCAACGAAGTGGCAGCTTCGGTTTCTTTTGGTGGGTTGAACCACTCGTTGACCCACACCACTTTGGTTTTGACTTTGGGATTGCTCGATTGCGCGCCCAAGGTGAAGCTGTTGATGTTGCGAATGACTTCAGGAATTGGGATCGATGCCACCACACCCAAGGTGTTGCTCTTGGTCATCTTGCCCGCGATCACGCCAGCCATGTACGCACCTTCGTAAGTGCGGCTGTCGTAAGTGCGCATGTTGGCGGCTTGCTTGTAGCCGGTGGCGTGTTCGAACTTCACATCGGGGGTGTCTGCTGCCACTTTGAGCATGGGCTCCATGTAGCCAAAGGTGGTGCCAAACACCAGTTTGTTGCCTTGGCCCACCATGTCACGGATGACGCGTTCTGCGTCAGCAGACTCGGGCACATTCTCAACAAAAGAGGTTTGAATTTTGTCGCCAAATTCTTTCTCCAAGGCCTTGCGTGCGTTGTCGTGTGCAAAGGTCCAGCCGCCGTCGCCCACAGGGCCCACGTAGGCAAATGCAATTTTCAAAGGCTCAGCTTTGGCTGCAGAGGCAGGCGCTTCAGCCGGCTTGACTTCTTCTTTCTTGCCACAGCCCACCAACACAGCAGCCGCCACAGCAGTCATAGCGGCAGCGTGCAACCAACGACGTTTTTTCAAATCAGTCATGCGATTTCCTTTGATAAAAAAGTAAGAGTGAAAATTATGAACCAGGGTGAAACGGTTTACCAATCGACGCTGGCATGTTGACACGCAACCAACGTGGGTTACGCGAAATCAATGCCAGCACCACGATGGTGGACACGTAGGGCAGCATACTCAAAAACTGGCTGGGCACATCCACGCCGGTCGCCTGCAAATGAAACTGCAGCATGGTTACACCGCCAAACAGATAAGCACCTAGCAATACACGTGCCGGACGCCATGTGGCAAAGGTGGTCAAGGCCAAGGCAATCCACCCTTTGCCGGCAATCATGCCTTCAACCCAAAGCGGCGTGTATACGATGGAAATGTATGCGCCTGCCAACCCACACAAGCCCCCCCCCACGACCACCGCCCCCAAACGAATTTGGCGCACGGGGTAGCCCAAGGCATGGGCTGATTCAGGGGATTCACCCACCGCACGCAAGATCAAGCCGGCGCGGGTGCGGTACAAGAAATAGATCAAGGCCAAGGTCAAGGCAATGGCACCGTAAACCAAGGGGTGGTGCCGGAACAAAGCAGGCCCCACAAACGGCACCTCAGCCAACAACGGCACTTCAAACTGCATGCGCTCTGGCAACTTGGCTTGCACAAAGCTCACCCCGACAAACGCCGAGAAGCCACCGCCAAACAAGCTCAGCGCCAAGCCTGTGGCGTATTGGTTGGTGTTGAGCCAAATGACCAACACGCCAAACAGTGCCGCCATAAACGCCCCAGCGCCAATTCCTGCGGCAAAGCCCAACAGGTCATTGCCCGTGGTGGCCACCGTGGCAAAGCCTGCAATGGCGGCACACAACATCATGCCCTCGGCGCCCAAGTTGACGATGCCGGCTTTTTCGTTGATCAACAAGCCCAACGAAGCCAGCGCCAAAACGGTGCCCGCATTCATGGTGGCGGCCCATAAGAGTGCGTAAGTCTCCATCACAGTGCCCCTACAGAATTGGCATGCGTGGTGCGGGGCACCCAACGCAGGCGGTAAAGCATCAAGGTGTCACACGCCAACAGCGTGAACAACAACAGCCCTTGAAACACACCCGTCAATGAACGCGGCAGCCCTAGGCGCGATTGCGCCAACTCGCCGCCGATGTAGAACATGCTCATCAACACCGCCGACAGCACCATGCCCACCGGATGCAAGCGCCCCACAAAGGCCACGATGATGGCGGCGAAGCCATAGCCCGCAGGCACAAACGGTGTGAGCTGCCGCAGCGGCCCGGCCACCTCCAACGCCCCTGCCAGACCTGCGGCAGCACCCGAGGCCAGCAGCGCCAGCCACAACGCCTTGCGCGACGAGAAGCCCGCATAACGCGCGGCATCGGGGGCTAAGCCGCCCACCTGCTGCGCAAAGCCGGCATGGGTGCGAAACAGAAAGACCCACAACCCCGCCGCCCCGACCAAGGCCAACAGCACGCCAATGTTCACGCGTGTGCCCGTGATGAGCTTGGGAATTTGTGTGATCGCATCAAAGGTTTTGGTTTGCGGAAAGTTGTAGCCCAGTGGGTCTTTCCAAGGGCCATAGACCAAATAGTTCAACAGCATGATCGCCACATACACCAGCATCAAGCTGACCAAAATTTCACTGGCATGAAAGCGGTCACGCAAAAACGCGGTGAGCCCCGCCCACACCATGCCACCCACCATGCCAGCAAGCAAGATGAGCACCCAATAGCCCGCGCCTGTGTTGGCGTCGGCCATCAGCGCCACACCCGACGCAAACAACGCCCCAATGACAAACTGACCTTCGGCCCCGATGTTCCACACATTGGAGCGAAAGCACACCGCCAAGCCCAACGCGATCAGCAGCAGCGGCGTGGCTTTGACCATCAGCTCGGACAAGGCGTACACGCTTTTGATGGGCTCCCAGAAAAAAACCTGCAAACCACGCACCGGGTCTTTGCCCAGCGCGACAAACAACATCACGCCCAACACCACGGTGATGGCCAGCGCCAACAGGGGCGAGGCATAGCGCCACAACTGCGACGGTTGGGCTCGGGGTTCAAGACGCAGCATGGGTCACCTCCTCTGTCGCGGGGGCATCCCACAAGCCACTCATCCATGCGCCAATGCGCGACACATGGGCTTCTTCACGCGACAGCGC
>JBFYKC010000169.1:0-4171 GCA_041311135.1 Comamonadaceae bacterium
CACGGTTTTCAGCAGTTGTGCTTTCCACCCGCCCAGCATGGGGGAGTCGAGCAACACAACGCCGCGCACCAGTTCGGGATGCTTAGCCGCTACCATCATGCTCAAAATGCCGCCCAGCGAATGGCCGACCAAAAAAGCTGGGCCATTGGCCTGGGTGAGTGGGACAGCAAAGTCGGTCAGCTGCTGCACCAAGTGCGGCCAGTTGTCGGTGACGGGGTAGCGCGGATCGTGACCGAACTTATCGATGGCTTCGACACGAAACCCACGTGCGCGAATGGCATCCAGCATCACGCGGTAGGTGCTTGACGGGAAACTGTTGCCGTGTGAAAAAACGATCAAGGGTTGTGCGGACATGTGTTTTTAAATCAACTTCTCTTCGGGGGAATTGATTTTTTTCAAAACGTCGTTTCGTTGTGCAGGTTGTAGCAATGGCGTGGCGGTGGCAGCGCCATCCCACACGGGGTCATCGATGCCGTCAAAAACTTCGCGCAGCTTCTGTCCCCAGCTGTTATGCAGCATGCGGAAGTACGCGTTGTTCTCGTCGATGCACACCACTTTGTGGCTCTCAAACTGGTCGGCTTCGTAGACCACCATGTCGAGAGGCAACCCCACCGACAAGTTGGACTTGAGGGTCGAATCCATCGACACCAAGGCGCATTTGGCGGCTTCGTCCAACGGGGTGTCGGGGTGCAGCACGCGGTCGAGTACGGGTTTGCCGTATTTGGACTCACCAATTTGGAAGTAGGGGGTTTCCGCGGTGGCTTCGATGAAGTTGCCGGGGGAATACACCTGGAACAACCGCATGCCTTCGCCTGCGATTTGCCCGCCAAAGATGAGCGACACATTGAAGTCCACGCCTGATGCTTTGAGAGCCGCTGCATCGCGATCGTGCACACGGCGAATGGCTGCACCCAACACGCGCACGGCATCGAACATGCTCTTGGCGTTCCAAATGGTGATGGGCTCGCTCTCGGGGGTGTCCTTGAGTTGCTCCACTTGCAAAATTTCGCGCACCGATTGCGAGATCGACAAATTGCCGGCCGACAACAACACCATGAAGCGGTCCCCCGGCTTTTCGTACACGATCATTTTGCGGAAGGTGCTGATTTGATCGAGACCCGCGTTGGTGCGTGAATCGGACAAGAACACCAAGCCCGCTTTGAGTTTGATACCGACGCAATAGGTCATAGCAGTTTCTTCAGTTGGTAAAGTGCGTCCAACGCATCGCGTGGACTGAGTTTGTCGGGGTCGATCTCGGCCAGCTTCGCTTGCAACGGGCTGGGGCCCACGTCGTCTTGCAACGGCGGTGGCGCAAAGAGGTCGACTTGAATTTTTGATGCATCAGCCCCTGCTTCGAGCGAGGCCAGCGCATGGCGGGCATGGTTGAGTACAGCAGAAGGCATGCCAGCCAAACGGGCCACTTGGATACCGTAGCTGCGGCTGGCTGGACCCGGCTGAATTTCGTGCAAAAACACGATGCTGGCGCCGCTCTCGGCCGCGCTCACATGCACGTTGACGGCGGCACGGTGGTTGGCCGGGAACTCGGTGAGTTCAAAGTAATGCGTGGCAAACAGCGTGAAGGCCTGAGTCTTGTCGTGCAAGTGCGTGGCAATGCCGCTGGCCAAGGCCAAACCGTCGAAGGTCGAGGTGCCACGGCCAATCTCGTCCATCAAGACCAAGCTGTGTGGTGTGGCTGCGTGCAAGATTTGTGCGGCCTCGGTCATCTCCAGCATGAAGGTAGATTGCGCGTTGGCCAAGTCGTCGGCTGCGCCAATGCGGGTGTGAATGGCGTCAATCGGACCCAAGCGACACGCGGTGGCTGGCACGTGCGAGCCCATGCTGGCCAACAACACAATGATGGCCACTTGGCGCATGTAGGTCGATTTACCGCCCATGTTGGGCCCTGTGATGACCTGCATGCGTTGCTTGTGTCCCAGCAAGGTGTCGTTGGCGATGAAGGTTTTGGCTGCGCCGCCGGCCACCACGCCATGTGTTTCGGCCAAGCGGGCTTCCACGACAGGGTGACGACCTTGGCTGATTTCAATGCACGGTGTTTTTGCAAACTCAGGCGCGCACCAGCCCAGCGTGAGCGAGCGTTCGGCCAAGGCGCACAGCGCATCGAGCGTGGCCACGGCTTGTGCCAACCGGATGAGGGCGGGCACAAACTGCTGCAAGGTGTCGAGCAGTTGCTCAAACAAAAACTTCTCGCGCGCCAATGCGCGTTCTTGCGCGCTCAAGGCCTTGTCTTCGAAGATTTTGAGCTCGGGCGTGATGAAACGCTCGGCGTTTTTCAGGGTTTGGCGACGCGTGTAGTCGGCCGGCACTTTGTCGATTTGGCCTTGCGTGACCTCAATGTAGAAGCCGTGCACTTTGTTGAATTGCACGCGCAAGTTGGCGATGCCGGTGCGCTCGCGTTCACGGGCCTCAAGTTCGAGCAAGAAACCATCGCAGTTGTTTTGAATGGCGCGCAACTCGTCGAGGTCGGCGTCGTAGCCGTCGCCAATCACACCGCCATCGCGCACCAACACGGCGGGCTCAGGCAACAGAGCGCGCGCCAGCAGTGCACCGCATTCGGGCGGTACGCCCATGTCTTGGGCGATTTGCATCAATAAGGGGCTTTGTGCATGAGGGATCAGCGGTTGGATGCGTAATGCCTTTTCCAGTGCCTGGCCCAATGACACCAATTCACGGGGACGCACTTGGCGCAGTGATACGCGCGCACTGATGCGTTGCACATCGCCCGAGCCTTTGAGCGCATCGCGCAGCACTTTGTAGCTTTGGGTGCGGTTGTCTTGCAGTGCTTCGATGGCCACCAAGCGGTGTTGGGCTTGGATGCGGTCTCGTTCGGGTGTCAGCAGCCATTGTTTGAGTTGGCGGCTGCCCATGCCGGTCATGCAGGTGTCGAGCAACGAGAACAAGGTGGGCGAATCTTCGCCACGCAAAGTTTGGGTCAACTCGAGGTTGCGACGGGTGGTGAGCGGCAAGTCGATCAGCGCGTCGTTGCGCGCCACGTACACGCCATGTATATGGGTGAGGGCGCGACCTTGGGTGTGTTCGGCGTAAGCGAGTAAGGCGGCGGCGGCGGCGTGGGCTTGCACCACGTCTTGCGCGTTCCATGCGTTGAGCGAGGCGGCTTGCAAATGCTCCAGCAGCTTGCGACCACCCAAAGCGGCATCAAACTGAAATGCGGGGCGCACTTGCGCGGGCAGGCCGACTTGGCTGCAAAAGCTCTTGAGCTGTTGCTCGAACGCCGGACTGACTTCGGCACTGTAAATCACCTCGCTGGGTGCCACGCGGGCGATCCAGCTGGGCAGATCGGCGGTGGCGCATTCGGCCAAATGCACCAAGCCTTGCGTCACGCTCAGCCATGCCAAGCCGCATCCGTGGCGTTCGCTTTGGTGAATGGCCAGCACATAGGCTTCGGTTTTGTCGCTGAGCAAAGCGCTGTCGGTCAAGGTGCCAGGGGTGACCACGCGCACCACTTTGCGCTCGACGGGGCCTTTGCTGGTCGCGACATCGCCCACTTGCTCGCAAATCGCCACCGATTCGCCGAGCTTGATGAGGCGTGAGAGGTAGGTTTCGAGCGAGTGAAACGGCACACCGGCCATCACCACGGGCTCGCCGTTGGACTGACCGCGTTGTGTGAGCGTGATGTCGAGCAAGCGTGTGACCTTCTCTGCATCGGCAAAGAACAACTCGTAAAAGTCACCCATGCGGTAGAACAGCAGCGTCTCGGGGTACTCGGCTTTGAGTCCCAAGTACTGCTGCATCATGGGGGTGTGTCCGGACAAATCACGCATGGCGGTGCCTGTCAGTGGTTGAACGGTTTACAACGGTGCGTCGGGTGCTGCGCGTGACACGCTCAGCGTTTTGATGGCCTCGGCAGCCACTTGTTTGTCGTCGGCACTGGCGAACTTGGAGTACTTCTGCACGATGGGCACCAACTGCGCGTAGATGCGCGGCGCAGCCGCCAAACATTCTTGATGCTCCAGGTAGTTGGCCTCACCCGTGAAGTTGCCCACCAAGCCACCGGCTTCCGTGATCAGCAGGGCGCCTGCAGCCATGTCCCAAGGTTTGAGGCCGAGTTCAAAGAATCCATCGCTGAAGCCTGCGGCCACGTAAGCCAAGTCGAGTGCCGCAGCACCGGGGCGGCGTAGGCCTGCGGTGCGTT
>JBFYKC010000171.1:0-10847 GCA_041311135.1 Comamonadaceae bacterium
GTCTTCGCGCCTTCTTTCCACTTCGCTGGGCACACTTGGCCGGGGTTGGCTGCGGTGTATTGCGCAGCAGTCAACTTGCGCAGTGTTTCAGACACGTCGCGCGCGATTTCGTTGGAGTGAACTTCCATGGTCTTGATCACGCCTTCGGGGTTGATCACAAACGTGCCGCGCAAGGCCAAACCGTCTTCTTCAATGTGCACGCCAAAAGCGCGAGTCAAAGCGTGTGTGGGGTCGCCCACCAAGGGGAACTTGGCTTTACCCACAGCAGGGGATGTCTCGTGCCACACTTTGTGTGAGAAGTGGGTGTCGGTCGTCACGATGTACACCTCGGCACCGGCCTTTTGGAATGCGGCGTAGTTGTCAGCCGCGTCTTCAATTTCTGTGGGGCAGTTGAAGGTGAAAGCCGCGGGCATGAAAATCAAAACAGACCATTTGCCGTGCAGGCTTTTCTCGGTGACTTCAATAAATTTGCCGTTGTGGAAGGCTTGGGCTTTGAATGGCTGGACTTGTGTGTTGATCAAAGACATGTGAATTCCTTTGGTTGGTTGATAAAAACTATCGAATGAGCAAAACTCATTGATGTGAATCATAGCCAAGAAACTTCAGGGCGGCGATTGTTTGTCTCAATCAGCGCGATTGAGGAAGCCTTTGGCGGGGCAGTGCTTATTTGGTGAGGATGAGTTTGCCGAATCGCGTGGTTTGCAGGCGGTACACCTCGTTTTGATGGCGGATGTACAGCACCCCGTTGGGTCCGAGAAGCTCATGGCTGTCGACCGTGCGTGGGGCTTGACCTGCTGCAGGCGATGCGGCTGCAGCATTGGTGTTGAGGTGAGGCGGCTTTGGACTCGTCATGGTTGGGTGGTGACAAAACCAATGCGTTGCACGCCCGCACGCTGGGCCGTGCTCATGGCTTGCGCTACAAATTCATACGGCACGCGTTTGTCGCCACGAATAAACAGCTGGGGCTGTGGGTCTTTGCTGGCTTCGGCTTGCAAGCGCGTTTGCAAGCCCGCGGCGTCCATGGCTTGCTTGCCCAAAAAAAATTGTCCCTGTGCATCAATGGACAGCTGCAAGTTGTCGGGGGGTGGGCTGTTGCGTGTGCTGCTGGCGCGGGGCAAGTCCACTTTCACGGCGTGTTGAATCACGGGTAGGGTGATGATGAAGACGACCAGCAAGACCAACATCACGTCCACCAACGGTGTCATATTGATTTCGCTCATCACCTCGCCGGTGTGGTCATTTGATTCAAACGACATGGTCTACACCCCCGCGTGGGCGTTGCGGTGCACCCGAGCGCCCGTGACAAAGTAGGCGTGCAAGTCGTGTGCAAAACGGTTCATGCGCGCGATGATGAACTTGTTGCCGCGCACCAGCGCGTTGTAGCCAAGCACCGCTGGAATCGCCACAGCCAAGCCCACCGCCGTCATGATGAGGGTTTCGCCAATGGGGCCGGCCACGGCATCAATGCCCACGTTGCCCGTGGTGCCGATGTTGACCAGCGCGTGATAAATGCCCCACACCGTGCCAAACAACCCAACAAACGGTGCGGTGGAACCGATAGAGGCCAACACGGCCAAGCCATTTTGCAAATGGTTGGTGTGGTCATCAATGCCGTTGCGCAAACAACGCGTGACCCAGTCGCTCACGTCCAAACTGTCATGCAGTTGGGCTTGGGCGGCTTGGTGGTGCTCGGTGGCTTCCTGGCCGGTTTGTGCGAGGCTGAGAAATAAATTACCAGGGCGTTGGCTGAGCACGTCCAAGCCTTCGGCCAAGCTGGTGCAATGCCAAAACTGTTCGCTGTTGAGCGCGTTTTCTTTGTGTCGCCACACATCCAATGCCTTCAAAAAGATGACCACCCAGCTGGCCAATGACATGCCGAGCAGGAGCAACAAGATGCTGCGGGTGACCCAATCACCTTGCAGCCAAATGTTTGTAAAACCAAAGGAAGAGGGCATGACTTACTCCAATACAAAACGAACAGGGATGTTGAACCACATGGATTCGGGTGTGCCATTGCGTCGGCCTGGTACAAAGCGCCAACGCTGCACAGCCTCAAGTGCTGCTTGGTCAAGGCGCGCAAACCCGCTGGAGGTGCGCACCTCGGCTTTATCGGGCAAGCCTTGGGTGCTGATGAACACACGCACGATGACCGTGCCTTGCTCGCCCAAGCGACGGCTGGCGAGGGGGTAGGCGGGCGGTGGGTTTTTCAGGTAGTCGGCATCGGCAGAGGGGTCAACCAAACTGGGCGCGCCCACTTTGGCTGAGTCGGCGACGGCTGGTGCGGCTGATGTGGCGGTTGCGATGTTGGATGAGGTGCTGCTGTCTGTGCGCAACGCCACCTCTTGTGTTTGAGCTTGTGGCTTGACAGGCTGTGACGCGGGCGTGATCTGTGGCACGGGCTTGGCTTGTGGTGTCAGTGCTGGGCTAGGCACATCGCTCACTAAATCGGCCATGATGACCTGACCCGATTCGTCAGAGGCGGTCAGCACAGCCAGCTCGCGTTGCGTCGCCCACAGCAACGCAAGGTGCGCCAACAGCACTGTTGCGATGGTGTTGCGCAGCCGTGTGTTGGAAATGTGGTGTGGATCGACAACGTGCATGGACGTCCTCAGGTGTTGGCCCATTGCCGCAGCAGGTTGTGATACACGCCTGTGAGCGCTGTGGTCTCGGGTGTTTCGCCGAGCTGTGCACGTAGCTTGAGCAAGTTCATGTCGAGTTCAAACAGGGTGCGGCGTTGTTCATCACTGCGCACCATGCTTTCAATCCAGAAAAAACTCGCCACGCGCGCACCGCGTGTGACGGGCGTGACTTCATGCACGCTGGTGCCGGGGTAGAGCACCGCGTCACCCGCGGCGAGCTTGACGCCACGGCTGCCGTAGGTGTCTTGCACCAGCAACTCACCGCCGTCATAGCTGGCCGGATCGCTCAAGAACACGGTGCACGACACATCGGTGCGTACCCATTCGCCGGTAGCTTGCGAGTGCATGACCGCACCATCAACGTGAGGACCAAAGTGATTGGCATCGCCGCAGTAGCGGTTGAACAGCGGATTGAAAATTTTGCGTGGCAAAGCCGCAGAAAAAAACAAGGCATCGCGTTTCAACGCGCCCAAGATGAGCGCTTGCAACTGCTTCGCCTGCGCACTGCTTTGCGAGAGTTGCGTGTTGTTCTTGACCGTGGCGGCTTGCGCGCCTGCGCTGATGCGCCCTTCTAACCAAGGGGCATCGTCGCCCAACAAAGATTGGGCCGTGTGAAGCACCTCGGGGGTGAGGACGTTGCGCAGGTGCAGCAGCATGGAGGCTTTCCTTTAGAACATGGACTTCCAACTCAGCGCCACGCGGCGGGGTGCGCCCGGGCCATAAAAGCCGCGGTAGAGCGTGTCGGCGTAGAGTTTGTTAGTGAGGTTGCTCACGTTGAACTTGAGCACGTTGGCATCGTCGAGGGCGTACTCCGCCATCACATCGGTGGTGGTGAAGGCTGCTGCTGTCTTTGTGCGTGCGCCTTCTGGGTTTTGTTCGCCACGGTAGTTCAAGCCACCACCCACGCGCCACGCGGTGTTGAGCCGATAGGTACTCCACAGGCTGGTGCTGTGTTTGGGGGTGAGTGCTGGGCGGTCACCTCTGCCTTGAGCGCCGTCGCCAGTGGCCACGATGCTGCTCTCGTCAATCTTGGCTTCTGGAATCCAAGTGTGGTTGTAGAACACTTCCCATGACGGGGTGATGCGGCCTGCGAAGTTGAACTCCATGCCTGTGGCGTGTCGTTTGCCAGAGAGTAGGTATTGGGTGCCTGCGCTGTCTGTGTCGGTGTTGCGCTCGTTGTATTTTTCAGAATAGAACAAGGCCACGCCAAACAAACTCTTCTTGTCGAACACATCGAACTTGCCACCCACTTCAAGATTACGGCTTTTTTCTGGCGGTGTGGCCAACGTGGTGAGGTTGCTGTTTCGCTGGCCATTGACCGTGGGACTTAAGCCTGAGCTGAGTGCGTAAGCGTAGGCGTCGGCCGAGGTGTTGAACGACGTTCCGTAAGAGAGGTAGTACGAGCTGACCTCGTCGGGCTGCCAAATAGCGCCCAAGCGTGGGCTCAACAAGGTTTTGTCAACGCTGGCGTTGTAGCCCGCGGTATCGATGAAGGTGGCGCTGAATTGGTCCACACGCAAGCCGCCCAAGGCTTTGACGGTGTCGTTCAAGCTCACCGTGTCTTGCGCATATGCACCGATGACTTGTGAGTTGAATCCCATCATCAAGATGTTGCGTGTGTCTACGCGTGTTTCAACATCGTTGGGGGTTCCAACCAAGGTGGTGTAGGCGGGGTCTAAGTTGGCGGTGGCGGTACTGGTGGCGCTGGTGTTGTACAGCGCCGCGCTCGCGGCGTTGTTGTTGCGCTTGGCAGACTCTTTGGAGAGGTCCAAGCCGGCAATCAGGTCATGTTTGAGTCCCCATGCGGTGAACTTGTCGCTGTAGTCGCTTTGCGCTTGGGTGACATCGCTGATGCCGCGTCGTGCTTTGGATGTGCGCGTGAGCACGGTGTTGCCAGTGATGGGTGAGGTGTTGGTGATGGTGCCTTGTCCTGCGCAGGTCGCTTGTTGAGCCCAACCGCTGGCGGCGTTGTTGCCGCTGGTAGAAGCGTTGCTGTTGCAAAAACCAATCGCATGTGCCCACAGGTCGCGTTCGTAGTGGCCGTGGCGAATGGTGGTTTTGAGTTCGCTGTCGGCATCAAAGCGGTGCTTGTGCGTGAAGGTGCCGTAGCTGCTTTGCGTGCGCAAATAATCGCTGGCCAAGCCGTAGTAGTTGCTGGCAGACAGTACAGGGATGATGGTGCCTCTGCTGCCTTCACTCAGCACCCAGGGGTGGTTGTAGAGCGGTCGGCCATCGGTTTCAAGGTGGTAAAGGCTCGTGGTGTATTCGTCACGCTCGCCAATGCCCCAGCGGTAAGAACCGGCCACGCCTTTTTTGTCGACTTTGGCGCCCCAGTTGTCGGCTTGGTGGGTCATGGCATTTAAACGAAACGCGGCGGATTCGCCCGTTTGCTTGTTCATGTCCACGGTCACACGGCGCGTTTCGCCGCTGCCGACAGTGACGTTGGCCTCGCTTTGGTCCATCAAAAATGGTTGCTTGTTGACTTGGTTCACCACGCCGCCGGTGGAGCCTTTGCCGAACAACATCGACGCCGAGCCTTTGAGTACTTCCACGCGGTCGGTGTTGAAGGTGTCGCGCTCAATCAGCGGCGCGTCGCGCAGGCCGTCCACATAAATATCGCCTGCTTGGCCGAGCGAGAAGCCGCGCATGCGCACGTCTTCTTCGCCTGTTTCCCCCGCTTGAAAAGTGACGCCAGCTGTGGTTTTGAGCACTTCGCGAAAGTCATCCAAATTGCGGTCGGCCAAGAGCTTTTCTGTCATGACCGTCACCGTTTGAGGAATGTCTTTGAGCTGTTGGTTGCCTTTGGCAATGCCCGTTTGTTTGACCAGCAAGCTCTCTTTGCTGAGGTTGGGGTCTTGTGTGTCGGTGACGGTGACGGTCTTCAGCGTCTTTTCTTCGCTTTGCGCCTGTGCGGGTTGAACAATGCCGATAGAGCCCGCCAGCATCATGGCGGCCAAGGGCAAGAGCGCGGGCGCTTCGGTGTTGAGAGAACGAGCGGTACTTGGGCGCAGCACAGCGCACGGATGCGTTTTCATTTGAAGTCCAACAATAAAAAGGGACAGGCAAAGCTGCCCGGTCAATCGCTGGCTATCAACAACCCGAAGGCGTGAGTGGCTGGCTGTTCGTGTCCGCGCTCAAGTCGAGCGCGTCGTGCGGGGCGCGACTTACTTAAAGCCCACGCGGTCCAACATTTGTTGCACCTTGATTTGGTTCATGCCCACCGCGCTGATGGGCACCAGCTCGCTTTTGAAGTTGCCGCCCGTCATGGCTTTGAGCGCGGGGTTGTCGAGCTTCATGCCTTTCACCACGGGCCACTCGTTGTTGCCGTTGGCAAAGTGGTTTTGTGCTTCCGGGCTCACCAGGTATTCCAAAAACTTGGCGGCGTTGCCGGGATTCTTGGAATAGCGTGCCACGGCACCGCCGGCGACGTTCACGTGCGTGCCCCAACTTTGTTGGTTGGGGAACACCACGCCCACGCGCTCGGCCACGGCTTTTTCGGCCGGGTTGGTCGAACGCATCAAGCGCGCCAAGTAGTAGGTGTTGGTCACCGCAATGCCGCACTCGCCACTGGCGACGGCTTTGATTTGATCGGTGTCCCCGCCTTTGGGTGCGCGCGCCATGTTGTCGACCATGCCTTTGAGCCACGCTTCGGTGGCCACGGGGCCGAGGTGTTCGGTCATGGCGCCAAACAAACTCAGGTTGTAGGGGTGCGAGCCAGAGCGAATGCACAGCTTGCCTTTGTTTTTTGGATCGGCCAATTCTTCATAGGTGTCCACATCGTCGCGCTTGACTTTGAGTTTGTCGTACACCACCACGCGGGCGCGTGTGGACAAGCCGAACCAAGCGGTGCCACCGTCGTCGGTCGGTTTTGCGCGCAGTTGGGTTGGCACGGCGGTCTCTAAGGTTTTCGATTTGATGGGCAAGAATATGCCATCGACTTCGCCCTTCCACAAGCGCGCGGCGTCGACCAACAAGATCACATCGGCTGGCGAGGCCGAGCCTTCGGCTTTGAGGCGGGCGATGATGCCAGCGTCGTCAGAGTCCACGCGGTTGATCCTGATGCCCGTGGCTTTGGTGAAGTCGCTGTAGAGCGCCTCATCGGTGGGGTAATGGCGCGCGGAGTACAGGTTGATGACGGGTTCCTCTGCCAAGGCAGACGCGCTGAACAAGCCAGCCGACACGGCTGAAATGGCCAAAGACAAAACGGTGAGGGTGCGACGCATGGGGCGACTCCAAGTTGAAAAGCTTGGATGAAGTGTACATCAAATGCGAATCATTATCATTTGACTTGGATCAAATGTCCCTGTCAGAGGTGCAGTTTTTCAGCTCGAGGTCAGTGGCGGCGCAGGGTGCGGCTGAGCAAGATGACGGGCAACAAGCCCACCAGCACCAGCGCGAGAGAAGGCAGCGCAGCTTCCCCTAAGCGTTCATCACGTGCCAGTTGGTAGGCCATGACCGCGAGGGTGTCGGTGTTGAACGGGCGCAGCACCAAGGTGGCGGGCAACTCTTTCATCACATCGACCAGCACCAGCAAAGTGGCGGCAGCCACTGGTTTTTGCAGCAAAGGCCAATGCACATGGCGCACCAACGAAAAGCCCGATGTGCCCAACATGCGCGCGCTGTCGTCCAACGAGGCCGGTACACGGGCATAGCCACTTTGCACCGATTGCAAAGCCACCGCCACAAAGCGCACCAAGTAAGCCCATACCAAGCCCAGCACCGTGGCTGTGAGCCAAAAGCCCACGCCCGATTGCGGCCAGGTGGCCTGCACCCAGCCCACAGGCAACAGCAAGCCCACCACAATCACCGCGCCGGGCACGGCGTAACCGAGGCTTACCACGCCCATGACTTGGCGTGTGAGCCAGTTGGGGTGCAAGCGCGCTTGTGCCGCTAGCAGCAAGGCCGCACCCACGGCAAGCAGCGCCGTCATGCCGCCCAAGGACAAACTGGTGAGTGACCATTGCATGAAGCGCGCCCATGGCAAGTCGACCACCCCATCCCCTTGCAGCAGCGCGCGGAACATGAACATAACCGGCAACACAAAGCCGCACAACACGGGCAGCACGCACAAGGTCCACACCAAGGCCGCAGACAGGCCGCGCAGCTTCAAGGGTTGCGATTCACTGCTGTGGCGATCGGCACGCGCCGTGGCAAAACGCAAGCGCGATTGCGCACGTTGCTCGGTAGCCAACAAAACCACCACCACCACCAACAGCAAAGTGGCCAGTTGCGCGGCGGCAATTCGGTTGTCCATCACCAGCCAAGCTTTGTAGATGCCGGCTGTGAAGGTTTGAATTCCGAAGTAGCTTGACACGCCAAAGTCGGCCAGGGTTTCCATCAGGGCCAAGGCGGTGCCGGCGGCAATGGCCGGGCGCGCCAACGGAAGGGCCACGTGCAAGATGCGGCGCGACAACGGCGCGCCCAGCAAGCGTGCGGCTTCCATCAAATGGTTGGCACGTTCAGACAGTGCGGTCCGTGCCAGCAAATACACATACGGATACAGCGCCAGTGTGAACACGCAGGCGGCGCCCCATACATTGCGCACTTCGGGGAACACCCGGCCATCCGCACCCAAGGCCGCGCGGATGCCGGTTTGTAGCGGACCACTGAATTGCAAATAGTCGGTGTACGCGTAGGCCACCACATAAGCGGGCATGGCCAAGGGCAGCAACAGTGCCCACTCCAACGTGCGGCGCATGGGAAAGTCAAACAAAGTCACCGCAGCAGCAGACACCGTGCCCATGCTGATGACGCCCAAACTCACCAGCACGCACAAACCCAACGAGGTGCCCACGTAGTCGGGCAGTACGGTGCGGGCCATCTCAGCCAAGATACTGGCCGAGTCGCTGTTCCATTGCGCCCATGACGCGAGCACGGTCAACACAGGCAATGCCAATAGCAGTGCCAACACCAACAAGACGCCGCGAATCAACCCACGTGAGCTAAAAACCATGCGGCATTGTAGGGAGGCCGAAGGCGAGGGCGTCTCTACAATGGCGCCATGTTTTTAGATGTCGCCCAGCTTTCTGTCAGCTACCCCGAGCGTACACGTCCGTCGGTGGACCGTGTCAGCTTGGGCCTGCGTGCGGGCGAGATGGGCGTATTGATTGGCCCTTCGGGCTGCGGCAAAACCACGCTGTTGCGTGCCGTGGCCGGGCTAGAGCACGCCAGCGCGGGCGAAATTCGATTGGCGCAATCGGTGGTCAGTAGCACCTCGGCGCATGTGGCGCCGGAAGCGCGTCGCATTGGCATGGTGTTTCAAGACTACGCTTTGTTCCCGCACTTGAGCGTGCAAGACAACGTGGGTTTTGGGTTGCACAAACATTCGCGTGCCGAGCGCGAAGCGCGTGTGCGCGAGGTGTTGGCCTTGGTCGGTTTGGCCAGCAGCGCCGAGCGTTATCCGCACGAACTGTCGGGTGGACAGCAACAGCGCGTGGCCTTGGCCCGTGCCTTGGCGCCCAAGCCGCAACTGCTGTTGCTGGACGAGCCGTTTTCGAACCTCGATGTCGAACTGCGCGAGCGCTTGGCATTGGAGGTGCGCGGCATTTTGAAAGAAGCCCAAACCACCGCCTTGTTTGTGACGCACGACCAAATGGAAGCGTTTGCCATCGGCGATGTGATTGGCGTCATGTCTGAAGGCCGTCTGCACCAATGGGACGATGCCTACACGCTGTATCACCGTCCTGCTACACGCTTTGTCGCCGAATTCATTGGCCATGGCGTGTTCACGCCAGCCACCTTGCGTGAGGTGAACAACCAAGTGGTGGTGCACACCCCCATGGGCGATTTGACTGATGTGGCCGAATGCCCGCTGCCTTGTACGTTTGCCGCGGGCGAATGCGATGTGTTGCTGCGCGCCGATGACATCGTGCACGACGACGATGCACCGGTGAAAGCCGAGATCATTCGCAAAGCGTTTCGCGGCTCCGAGTTTTTGTACACCTTGCGCTTGAAAACGGGCGAGACGGTGATGGCCCATGTGCCCAGCCACCACGACCACGTGGTCGGCGAGTGGATTGGTATTCGCGCCGAGGTTGACCATGTGGTCACCTTCAACCGCGCATGTCCTGTGCATGGCCACGACCTGTGCAACATGCCTTGTGCTGGCCACGCGCCGCCTGAACAAACCATTCAATTTCACCCCAAAGGGGTTGCATAAAACCTGCGCCGCTAAGCGTGGGTGTTTGAGAAGCGCACAGAGAAACGTGCACCGGGCATGGGCTTGCCAGGCGCTGCGTCCTCCAAGGTCACGATGGCGGCGTGTTGGTGCGCAATCTCCATCACGATCGGCAAGCCCAACCCAGAGCCATCGGCCTCGGTGCCCAAGGCGCGGTAGAACGGCTGGAACACCAAGTCGCGTTCGGTCTCAGGAATGCCAGGACCCGAGTCTTCCACTTGCAACACCACCACTTTGCCAAACCTGTCGGCCAAGATGCGCACGGTGATGATGCCGGGCTGCTCTTCGCTCGAAGGCGTGTAGTTGATGGCGTTGTCCACCAAGTTGCGCACCATTTCTTTGAGCAAGGTTGGGTTGCCCATCACACGTACGCCGTGGCTGCCCGCGCTGGCGCCTTCGTAGCCCAGGTCGATGTGTTTGTCCAGCGCGTGGGGCAAGGAGTCTTGAATCACATCGCTCACCAAGTCCACCAAGTCGCAGGGGCTGCGCGCGATGTTGGTGCTGCCGCTTTCCGCGCGTGCCAGCGACAAGAGTTGGTTCACCGTGTGGGTGGCTCGGATGCTGGCGCGGCCAATTAGTTTGAGCGATTGTTTGAGTTCATCTGCGCTTGAGTCTGCGCGTTGCGCCAAATCGGCCTGCATGCGCAAACCCGCCAGGGGTGTTTTGAGTTGATGTGCGGCGTCGGCCAAGAAGCGTTTTTGGGTCGCGATGGATTCTTTCAAACGCGTCAACAAGTCGTTGATCGAGGCCACCAATGGCGCCACTTCTTGCGGCACCGACGAGTCATCGAGCGGGCTTAAGTCATCGGGCTTGCGTAGGCGGATGCGTTCTTCGAGTTTGTTCAGCGGACGAATGCCACGCGCCAAGGCCAACCACACCAACAGCACGGCCAACGGCAGGGTGACGAACTGCGGCAGCATCACGCCTTTGATAATTTCGGTCGCCAAGACAGAGCGTTTTTCCAAGGTCTCGCCGACTTGCACCAAGACCGGTTTGGCACCGGGCATGTCCACGCGCACCCAGGTGTAGGC
>JBFYKC010000184.1:0-10703 GCA_041311135.1 Comamonadaceae bacterium
CTTCTTTGGCCAGGCCAATGGTGAAAGCGTCGATGGCACTTTTGGCGGCGGCGTAATCAACATACTGGCCAG
This sequence comes from Comamonadaceae bacterium, assembly GCA_041311135.1. Classification (GTDB taxonomy): domain Bacteria; phylum Pseudomonadota; class Gammaproteobacteria; order Burkholderiales; family Burkholderiaceae_C; genus Limnohabitans. The sequence goes on from JBFYKC010000184.1 coordinate 73, forward strand.
GCGCCCCCAAACGCGCGGCGGCGCTGGACACGTTGACGATGCTGCCGCCAGTGCCGCCGTGCGCGGTGCTCATGCGACGCACAGCTTCACGCGCGCAGGCAAATGCGCCCAGCACATTGATGCGCATCATGCGTTCCCAACGCGTCCAGCTTTGGGCTTCGACTTTGGCGGTCACGTCGACCACCCCGGCGTTGTTTACTAGGCCGGAGATGCGGCCGAGTTGTGCATCGACCTCGGCAAACATGCGCAGAATTTGTGCCTCGTCGCCCACATCGGCTTGCACCGCGATGGCGCTGCCGCCCGCATCACGAATTTGTTTGACCACTGCATCGGCGGCGGTTTGATGGCTGGCGTAGTTGACGGCCACGGCCCAGCCCTGCTGAGCTGCCAAGACGGCGGTGGCTGCGCCAATGCCACGGCTGGCGCCGGTGATTAAGAGCACGGGTTTCAAGGCTTGTCTCCTAGGGGGCAGTTGAGAGAGGACGATACACCGAGCCGCTGCAAATAGGAGTAACCTAGTTGATACAAAATTTCCGAAAACTTGAGAGAAAGATCTGTCATGACCGTACGACTTCACGCTGCCGATGGCTTTGAATTTCCCGCGTATGTGGCGCATCCGAAAGGCGCACCCAAAGGTGCGGTCGTGGTGCTGCAAGAAATTTTTGGTGTCAATGCACACATCCGTGAAGTGGCCGATGGCTATGCTGCAGACGGCTATTTGGCTGTCGCACCGGCCACCTTTCACCGTGCCAAACATGGCGTGGAGTTGGGGTACACGCCCGAAGACATGCAAGCCGGCATGACGCTCAAAACAGCCATCGAATCTTTGCCCGCGCCGGGCGTGCTGGCCGATATTCAAGCGGCGGTGGACTACGCAGCCAAAACCAGCGGTGGCAAAGTGGGCGTGGTGGGCTATTGCTGGGGCGGCTTGCTCACTTGGCGTAGCGCGGCCTTGATCAAGGGTGTGAGCGCTGCAGTGCCTTACTACGGTGGCGGGTCGACCACCGATGAAGAAATTGCACGTCACCCCCAGTGCCCCGTGTTGGCGCATTACGCCGAAGAAGACCACTGGATTCCGTTAGACACGGTGGAGAAATTCAAGCATGCCCATCCTGAGGTGGAGGTGCATTTGTATCCCGCGAACCACGGCTTTAACTGTGACCACCGTGGCGCGTACCAAGAAGCCTCCGCCAAGCTAGCGCGCTTGCGCACGCTGGCTTTCTTTGCCAAACACTTAGGCTAAGCCGCGGATCTTTTTGGCGGCATCGATGGCGAAGTACGTCAAGATGCCGTCGGCACCAGCGCGCTTGAAGGCCAACAGACTTTCCATCATCACTGCGTCGTGGTCGAGCCAGCCATTTTGTGCAGCGGCTTTGAGCATGGCGTATTCGCCCGAGACTTGGTAGGCGAAGGTGGGTACCCCGAACTCGTCTTTGACGCGGCGCACCACGTCCAGATAAGGCATGCCAGGTTTGACCATCACCATGTCGGCGCCTTCGGCGATGTCGATGGCGACCTCGCGCAAGGCTTCGTTGGTGTTGCCGGGGTCCATTTGGTAGACCTTTTTGTCGCTCTTGCCCAAGTTGGCGGCGGACCCTACGGCGTCACGGAAGGGGCCGTAAAACGCGCTGGCGTATTTGGCGCTGTAGGCCATGATGCGGGTGTGGATGTGGCCTTTGGCTTCGAGGGCTTGGCGAATGGCGCCAATGCGGCCATCCATCATGTCGCTCGGTGCCACGATGTCCACCCCTGCGTCGGCTTGCGTCATGGCTTGCTTGACCAACATGGCCGTGGTTTCGTCGTTCAAGATGTAGCCGGTGTCATCCAGCAAGCCGTCTTGGCCGTGGCTGGTGAAGGGGTCGAGTGCGACGTCGGTCATGATGCCGAGCGTGGGAAAACGTTTTTTCAACTCACGCACCACCTGTGGGACCAAGCCATTGGGGTTGGTGGCTTCCATGCCGTCGGGCGTTTTGAGGTGGCCACTGATGACCGGGAACAAGGCCATCACGGGGATGCCCAATTTCACGCACGCTTCAGCCACTGGTAGCAACAAATCGAGGCTCAGGCGCTCCACGCCAGGCATGGATGTGACGGCTTCGCGGCGTTTCTCACCTTCGAGCACAAACACGGGATAAATCAGGTCGTTCACGCTGAGCGCGTGTTCACGCACCAAGCGGCGGGTGAAATCGTCACGACGCAGACGGCGGGGGCGGTTGGCGGGGAAGGGGGCGAATGGGTGTTGCATGGTCAAAATTGTGCCCGGTTTTGGCTGTCGCCTTGGCGTAATGCCCTAGGGTTCCCCCATTGTTGGCCCGGTTTGACTTTGATAGATTGATTGCGGGTGGCTTGCCGCCCCCCGCTTTTCCTCCCTGAGCGGGGCCTGTTGCGTGAGCGCAAGTAGGCAACTTGGCCCGACTTCGTGTCGGGCTTTTTTTGAGCACGGCTAAACTGGCCCCATGTTGTGGATCAAAGCTTTTCATATCGTCTTTGTGGCCAGTTGGTTTGCTGGCTTGTTTTACTTGCCGCGCATTTTTGTCAACTTGGCCATGGTGGCACCCGGCTCACACGCCGAGGAAGCGCGCTTGTTGCTGATGGCGCGCAAGTTAATGCGTTTCACCACTTTGCTGATGGTGCCTGCTGTGGCCCTCGGGTTGTGGCTTTGGGTGGGTGTTGGCATTGGATGGGGCCCAGGCAATGGCTGGATGCACGCCAAGTTGACGGTGGTGTTGCTGGTGTTGGGCTACCACCATGCGTGTGGCGCGCTGTTGCGCAAGTTTGAAGCACAAGCCAACACGCGCAGCCATGTGTGGTTCCGTTGGTTCAATGAAGTTCCGGTGGTGTTGCTGACGCTGGCCGTGATCTTGGTGGTGGTCAAACCCTTCTGACCGAGCGAGCCAGACCATGCGCAAAACCTCGGCGTGGCCTCTGTCGCAACTGTGTGTGGCGTTGATCATCTACGCCAGCTTGTATCCCTTTGACCAATGGCGCAACCAAGACATCGCGCCTTGGGCTTTCTTGATGGCCCCTTGGCCCAAATACTGGACCGGCTTTGATGTCGCCTCCAACGTGTTGGGCTATGCCCCGTTGGGTTTTTTCTTGACCTTGAGTGGTCGGCGTATGGGCTGGCAAGGGCCGGTGATTTTGCTCACCACGGCCTCGGCCGCGCTGTTGTCGCTGACCTTGGAGAGCTTGCAAAGTTATTTGCCAGCGCGCGTGCCTTCGTTGGCCGATTTTTTGCTCAACACCCTTGGTGCATGGTTGGGCGCGGTGGTGGCCAATGCTTTGGAACAACTGGGGTTGTTGCACCGCTGGAGTCAATTTCGTGCCCGCTGGTTTGTGCGTGATGCCTACATGGCGCTGGTGCTGATGGCGTTGTGGCCCGTGGCCTTGTTGTTTCCGGTGGCGGTGCCCTTGGGGTTAGGGCAAGTGTGGGAGCGTGTGGAAGATGCCCTGACCAGTGCGTTTGAAGCCACGCCATTTGAGGACTGGATTCCCTTGCGTTCGTTTGAACTCGAGCCGCTGTTGCCGGGTGCCGAGCTGTTGTGCGTGATGTTGGGGTTGCTGGTGCCGTGTCTGCTGGGGTTTGGCGTGATACGCCAAACCGGGCAACGTGTGTTGTACGCCATGGGCGTGACGGTGATGGCCTTGGGTATGAGCGCATTGTCCGCGGCGTTGAGCTACGGACCAGCACATGCCTGGACGTGGCTGGGTTCCCCCGTGGTGCTGGGCTTGAGTTTTGGTTTTGTGGCGGCCTTGGTTTTCTCCATGGCGTCGGCGCGTGCGGCTTGGGCTTTTTTGTTGCTGGCGCTGTTGGTGCAGCAGAGCGTCTTGAACCAATCGCCGGAGAGCGCTTATTTCGCGCAAACCCTGCAAAACTGGGAGCAAGGGCGGTTCATTCGTTTCCATGGGCTGGCGCAGTGGGTGGGGTGGTTGTGGCCTTATGTGGTGCTGGTGTTGGCCTTGGTGCGTTTGACGCGCGAGCGTGGTCCGCAGCGCTGACAGGTGCAAACCTAAAATGGCGGACATGACACACGCCGCCTACTACAAACACCACATCTTTTTCTGTCTTAATCAACGCGACAACGGCCAAGATTGCTGCGCCAACCACGGCGCACAAGCGGCGTTTGATCACTGCAAATCGCAGGTCAAAGCGGCGGGGCTGGCGGGGCCTGGTGGCGTGCGTGTGAACAAGGCCGGTTGCTTAGACCGCTGTGCCGGTGGTCCCGTGGCGGTGGTGTACCCAGAGGGCGTGTGGTACACCGTGATGGACAACAACGATGTGAACGAGATTGTTGAAAGTCATTTGAAAAACGGCCAAGTGGTCGACCGCTTGGTGGTACCCGAGAACGTGGGGCGTTAAGGCACTCATGAATTCACAGACCGAAAAAATTACCCTGCACGGCGAAGCTGGCACCATTGAAGCGTTGCGTGATGTGCCCGAAGGCGCTGCGCGTGGCGTGGCCGTGGTGGCGCATCCCCATCCGTTGTTTGGCGGCACCATGGACAACAAGGTGGTGCAAACTTTGGCGCGTGCTTTTGTGCAATGCGGTTGGACGGTGGTGCGTTTTAATTTCCGTGGTGTGGGTGCCTCCGCTGGCACGCATGACGCAGGTGCCGGCGAGGCGCGCGACTTGTTGAGCGTGGTGGAACAGGTGGCACCGCAAGGACCGCTGGCGATCGCAGGCTTTTCGTTTGGCTCGTTTGTGGCAAGCCACGCGTTGGCCGCGTTACACCCGCAGCGTCAGATTGAAAAAATTGCTTTTGTCGGCACGGCTGCCCAGCGCTTCACGGTGGCGCCCATTGCGCCCGAGTTGCACGACAAAACCTTGGTGGTACATGGCGAGCAAGATGACACCGTGTCGCTGGCGTCGGTGATGGATTGGGCGCGTCCGCAAAGCCTGCCGGTGACGGTGGTGCCGGGGGGCGGGCATTTCTTTCATGGACAATTGCCACTTCTCAAAAGCTTGGTGGTGCGCCATTTGCAGGGCTAATTCAACGCCCGCAACTGTCCACACGACGCACCCCATCCGTTCCTTCTTCTTCTCGCAAAGACAGCCATGACACGATTTCTGCGCTCCGTTTTCCTCGGCCTCTTGATGGGGCTGACTTGTGCGTTGCAGGCGCAAGCGCAAGTGCCTCAGCCGCCAGAAATCGCCGCCCGTGCTTATTTGTTGGTGGACGTCACGGCGCAGCAAGTGCTGGCCGAGTTGGATGCAGACAAGCCCATCGAGCCCGCATCGCTGACCAAGCTCATGACGGCGTACATCGTGTTTGACGCCTTGAAGGCTAAAAAGATCAGCTTGCAGCAAACCTTTGGCGTGAGTGAGCGCGCTTGGAAGATGCCTGGTTCACGCATGTTCATCGACCCCAAGATGAAAGTGCCTGTGGAAGACTTGATCAAAGGCATGATCGTTCAGTCGGGCAACGACGCCACCATGGCACTGGCCGAGGGTGTCGGCGGCACTGTGGCGCACTTTGTGGAAATGATGAACGCCCAAGCCAAGGTGTTGGGCATGAAGTCCACGGGCTACAAAAACCCAGAAGGCTTGACCGAGCCCGGGCACACCACGACTGCGCGCGATTTGAGCCTGTTGGCCAGCCGCCTGATGCAAGACTTTCCGGATTACGTGGGGTACTACGCGATCAAAAAATACCGTTACCCCGGCACGCCCGCTGCGAACGAGAACAACCGCAATTTGTTGTTGTTTCGTGATCCCAGCGTTGACGGCCTGAAAACAGGCCACACCGATGCGGCGGGGTATTGCTTGATTGCCACCGCCAAGCGCGATGCGCCAGGCGTGGGACAGCGTCGCTTGTTGTCGATCGTGTTAGGGGCTTCGAGCGAGAACGCCCGTGCCACGGAATCGCAAAAACTGCTGAATTGGGGTTACACCGCGTTTGACGCCATCAAGTTGTTCGATGGCAACCAGGCCGTGGTGACGCCCGCGGTGTGGAAAGGCCGTGGCAGTACGGTCAAGCTGGGGCGCTTGGCCCCCATTGTGGTGGCCGTGCCAGCAGGTGCCGCCGCGCGTATTCAAACCCAAGTGGCGCGTCCCGAGCCCTTGGTGGCGCCGTTGGCCCGCGGTCAAGCCGTGGGCGCTTTGAAAGTCACCCTCGACCAAAAACCACTGGTGGACGTGCCTTTGGTGGTGCTGGAAACTGTGGAGCAGGCAGGCTTCGTAGGCCGCGCTTGGGACACGGTACGGCTCTGGGTGAAATAACGCCTAGATGAGTCCTTTTGGGCTAGGTTTGCTCTAGCCCACCGATGCTGATACACTAGAAGGCTTTTCGGAATTTCCGAAGGGATTCACGTTTTCTTTTTTAATTCAAACGTTTAGGGACGTTTTTCAATGCCAACCATCAATCAACTGGTGCGTCAGGGGCGCGAGGTCGAAACGACCAAGTCCAAAAGCCCTGCGATGCAGAACTCTCCACAACGTCGTGGCGTGTGCACCCGCGTGTACACCACGACACCTAAAAAGCCAAACTCTGCGCTGCGTAAAGTTGCAAAAGTTCGCTTGACCAACGGTTTCGAAGTCATTTCGTACATCGGCGGTGAAGGCCACAACTTGCAAGAACACAGTGTGGTGCTCGTGCGCGGCGGTCGTGTCAAAGACTTGCCAGGTGTGCGTTATCACATCGTGCGCGGCTCACTCGACTTGCAAGGCGTGAAAGACCGCAAGCAATCGCGTTCTAAGTACGGCGCTAAGCGTCCTAAGAAGGCTTAATTGCTTTCTGGCTGAACAAGCCACCAGCCTGAACGAGGCTTAATTCGTCAATCGGTGTTTTGGTCGTCAGGCAGACGATGCAAAACGAAGTGACCCCAAGCATCCACGGTGGATGTGGGTCGAGTAAGTGGAAGTCAAGATGACTTTCGCGGTGTCCGAAAGGATGCCAACTGAAGCAATAGAGGTGAACCAATGCCACGTCGTCGCGAAGTCCCTAAACGTGAAATCTTGCCGGATCCAAAATTCGGTAATGTTGAGCTGTCCAAATTCATGAACGTGATCATGGAAGGCGGCAAAAAAGCAGTTGCCGAGCGCATCATTTATGGTGCCCTGGAGCAAATCGAACAAAAATCGGGCAAAGATCCGCTCGAGTTGTTCACTGTGGCCATCAACAACGTCAAGCCCATGGTGGAAGTGAAATCCCGCCGCGTGGGTGGTGCTAACTACCAAGTGCCCGTTGAAGTGCGTCCTGTTCGTCGCTTGGCTTTGTCCATGCGCTGGTTGAAAGAAGCCGCTCGCAAGCGCGGTGAAAAGTCCATGGCTTTGCGCTTGGCCAACGAATTGTTGGAAGCTGCTGAAGGTCGTGGCGGTGCCATGAAAAAGCGTGACGAAGTTCACCGCATGGCCGAAGCCAACAAGGCATTCAGCCACTTCCGCTTCTAAATTCAAAGGTAAAACATGGCCCGCAATACCCCCATTGAGCGCTATCGCAACATTGGTATTTCAGCGCACATTGACGCTGGTAAAACCACAACGACAGAGCGTATTCTTTATTACACCGGTGTGAACCACAAGATCGGTGAAGTGCATGATGGCGCTGCCACCATGGACTGGATGGAGCAAGAGCAAGAGCGTGGTATCACGATCACTTCTGCTGCCACAACTTGTTTCTGGAAAGGGATGGACAACTCCTTCCCTGAGCACCGTTTCAACATCATTGACACCCCTGGTCACGTGGACTTCACGATTGAAGTGGAACGTTCCATGCGCGTGCTCGACGGTGCTTGCATGGTTTACTGCGCGGTGGGTGGCGTTCAGCCCCAATCCGAAACCGTGTGGCGTCAAGCCAATAAGTACAAGGTGCCACGTTTGGCCTTCGTAAACAAGATGGACCGTACAGGTGCTAACTTCTTCAAGGTCGTTGACCAGATGAAATTGCGCTTGAAAGCCAATCCTGTGCCAATCGTGATCCCAATCGGTGCTGAAGAAAACTTCACCGGCGTGGTGGACCTGCGCAAGATGAAAGCCATCATTTGGGATGAAGCGTCTCAAGGCATGAAGTTCACTTTCGAAGACATTCCAGCTGACCTCGTCGAGACAGCCAAAGAGTGGCGCGAGAAAATGGTCGAAGCGGCTGCTGAAGCCTCTGAAGAGTTGATGAACAAGTACCTTGAAGAAGGCGACTTGTCTGAAGAAGACATCACCGCTGGCTTGCGTGCACGTACCTTGGCCACTGAAATTCAGCCCATGTTGTGCGGTACCGCGTTCAAGAACAAGGGTGTGCAACGTATGTTGGATGCCGTGGTTGAGTTGTTGCCTTCTCCTGTCGACGTGAAAGCCATTACGGGTTACGACGAAGACGAGCAAGAAGTCACGCGTAAAGCGGACGACAACGAGAAGTTCTCTGCTTTGGCATTCAAGTTGATGACCGACCCCTTCGTTGGTCAATTGACGTTCGTGCGTGTGTACTCTGGCGTTCTGAAAAAGGGCGACACCGTGTACAACGCGGTGCGCGGCAAAAAAGAACGTATCGGTCGTATCGTGCAAATGCACGCCAACAACCGAGAAGAAGTGGACGAAATCCGCGCCGGCGACATCGCTGCTTGTGTGGGCTTGAAAGACGTCACCACCGGTGAGACTTTGTGTGATCCAGCGGCCGTTGTGACGCTCGAGCGCATGGTGTTCCCTGAGCCCGTGATCCGCCAAGCGGTGGAGCCCAAGTCCAAAGCTGACCAAGAGAAAATGGGCATTGCTTTGTCACGTTTGGCAGCAGAAGACCCTTCTTTCCGCGTTCAAACCGACGAAGAATCCGGCCAAACCATCATCGGTGGTATGGGCGAATTGCACTTGGAAATCATTGTTGACCGCATGAAGCGCGAATTCGGCGTGGAAGCCAACGTGGGCAAACCACAAGTGGCTTACCGCGAAACCATTCGCAAGACAGTGGAAGAGGCTGAAGGCAAGTTCGTGCGTCAATCTGGCGGTAAGGGCCAATACGGTCACGTGGTGCTGAAGGTTGAGCCTCAAGAAGCCGGCAAAGGTTTCGAGTTCGTCGACGCGATCAAGGGCGGTGTGGTTCCTCGCGAATACATTCCTGCGGTGCAAAAAGGCGTGGAAGAAGCTTTGGGTCAAGGCGTGTTGGCGGGTTACCCCGTTGTGGACGTGAAAGTGACGTTGCACTTCGGTTCGTACCACGATGTGGACTCGAACGAAATGGCGTTCAAGATGGCCGCTATCTTCGGTTTCAAAGAAGGTTGCCGTAAAGCCAGCCCCGTGATTCTGGAGCCCATGATGGCTGTGGAAGTGGAAACACCGGAAGACTACGCCGGTAGCGTGATGGGCGACTTGTCCTCGCGTCGCGGCATGGTGCAAGGTATGGACGACATGGTCGGTGGTGGTAAAGCGATTAAAGCTGAAGTGCCATTGTCAGAAATGTTTGGCTACTCAACCACTTTGCGTTCGATGACACAAGGTCGCGCCACGTACACGATGGAATTCAAGCACTACGCTGAAGCCCCACGTAACGTGTCGGAAGCCATTGTGGCCGCCCGCGCTAAATAAAAAACCCATGGGGTTGCTGCAAAGCGGCCTCTGTCTGCGACGATGCGCCGCCCTGTCACCCGTGCGGGGCGAATCAGCAGCATCGTGCAGACATAAAACCTGTACACGGGCATGCTCTTTGGAGAAAAGAAATGGCAAAAGGAAAATTTGAACGTACCAAACCCCACGTGAACGTGGGCACGATTGGTCACGTGGACCACGGCAAAACAACGTTGACAGCGGCGATCACCACGATCTTGTCAACCAAGTTTGGTGGCGAAGCGAAGGCTTACGACCAAATTGACGCGGCTCCTGAAGAAAAAGCACGCGGCATCACGATCAACACTGCGCACGTGGAATATGAGACTGAAACACGTCACTACGCCCACGTGGACTGCCCTGGCCACGCTGACTATGTGAAAAACATGATCACCGGCGCTGCTCAAATGGACGGCGCTATCTTGGTTTGTTCCGCTGCTGACGGCCCCATGCCTCAAACACGTGAGCACATCTTGTTGGCTCGCCAAGTGGGCGTGCCTTACATCATCGTGTTCTTGAACAAGTGCGACATGGTTGACGACGCTGAGTTGTTGGAATTGGTCGAAATGGAAGTGCGCGAATTGCTCAGCAAGTACGACTTCCCAGGCGACGACACACCGATCGTTCAAGGTTCAGCCAAGCTGGCCCTCGAAGGCGACAAAGGCCCATTGGGCGAAGAAGCCATTTTGAAGTTGGCAGCTGCGTTGGACAGCTACATCCCCACGCCAGAGCGCGCTGTGGACGGCAACTTCTTGATGCCAGTGGAAGACGTGTTCTCCATCTCTGGCCGCGGTACTGTGGTGACTGGTCGCGTCGAGCGCGGCATCATCAAAGTCGGCGAAGAAATCGAAATCGTGGGTATCGTTGACACACAAAAGACAACATGTACCGGCGTGGAAATGTTCCGCAAGCTGTTGGACCAAGGTCAAGCGGGCGACAACGTGGGTATCTTGTTGCGCGGTACCAAGCGCGAAGACGTGCAGCGCGGTCAAGTGTTGTGCAAGCCTGGTTCAGTCAAGCCACACACGCACTTCACAGCTGAGATCTACGTGTTGAGCAAAGATGAAGGCGGTCGTCACACACCATTCTTCAACAACTACCGTC
>JBFYKC010000001.1:0-29210 GCA_041311135.1 Comamonadaceae bacterium
GCTTATCGCAGGCCCATGTGGTGCAGTAATCATGCTGCCCTCTTTCCCGTGATGAGACAAAGGAAATAAATGTCTGAATCTTTTGCCGCCCTATTTGAAGAATCCCTGAAGCGCTCAGAAATGCGCACAGGTGAAGTGATCACTGCTGAAGTGGTTCGTATCGAACACAACCACGTCGTCGTGAACGCTGGCCTTAAGTCTGAAGCTTATGTGCCAATCGAAGAATTCAAAAATGACAAGGGCGAGCTCGAAGTCCAAGCTGGCGACTTCGTCTCCGTCGCGATCGGTAGCGTTGAAAACGGCTACGGCGACACCATCCTGAGCCGCGACACAGCCAAGCGTTTGGCATCGTGGATGAGCTTGGAAAAAGCACTCGAATCTGGCGAGTTTGTCACTGGCACGACCAGCGGCAAAGTCAAGGGTGGTTTGACCGTGTTGGTCAACGGCATCCGCGCTTTCTTGCCTGGTTCATTGATCGACACACGTCCGATCAAAGACTTGTCTCCCTACGAGAACAAGACGATGGAATTCAAGGTCATCAAGCTCGACCGCAAGCGCAACAACGTCGTGTTGTCACGCCGCGCTGTGGTGGAAGCATCGATGGGCGAAGAGCGCGCCAAGTTGATGGAGACTTTGAAAGAAGGCTCGATCGTCAATGGTGTGGTCAAGAACATCACCGAATACGGTGCCTTCGTGGACTTGGGCGGCATCGACGGTCTGTTGCACATCACCGACATGGCATGGCGTCGCGTGCGTCACCCCTCTGAAGTGGTCACCGCCGGTCAAGAAATCACCGCCAAGATTCTCAAGTTCGACACCGAGAAAAACCGCGTGTCCTTGGGCCTCAAGCAAATGGGTGATGATCCTTGGATGGGCGTCAACCGCCGCTACCCACAAAGCACACGCTTGTTTGGCAAGATCACCAACATCGCCGACTACGGCGCGTTTGTGGAACTCGAACCCGGCATCGAAGGCTTGGTGCACGTGTCTGAAATGGACTGGACCAACAAGAACGTGGCCCCTTCCAAGATCGTGTCATTGGGCGACGAAGTCGAAGTCATGGTCCTCGAGATCGACGAAGACAAGCGCCGCATCAGCTTGGGCATGAAGCAATGCAAAGCCAACCCATGGCAAGACTTCGCGCAAAACACCAAGCGTGGCGACCGCGTCAAAGGCCCGATCAAATCGATCACCGACTTCGGCGTGTTCGTGGGCTTGGCTGCTGGCATCGACGGTTTGGTGCACTTGTCTGACCTGTCTTGGAACGAAACCGGCGAAAACGCCGTGCGTGAATACAAGAAAGGCCAAGAAGTCGAGGCCATCGTGTTGGCTGTGGACGTGGACCGCGAGCGCATCAGCTTGGGCATCAAACAACTCGACTCTGACCCCTTCACCACTTTCGTGTCGATCAACGACAAAGGCCAAATCGTTACCGGCAAGGTCAAGACAGTGGATGCCAAGGGCGCTGAAATCGACTTGGGCGAAGACATCGTGGGCTACTTGCGCGTCAGCGAAATTTCACGCGACCGCGTGGAAGACGCCAGCCAAGTGTTGAAAGTCGGCGACGAAGTGACAGCCGTGGTGGTGAACGTGGATCGCAAGACCCGCAACATCCAGTTGTCCATCAAAGCCAAAGACGCCGCTGACCAACAAGAAGCCATGGCTTCGTTGTCACAACAATCCAAAGCAGAAAACGCTGGTACCACCAGCTTGGGTGCTTTGTTGCGCGCTAAGCTCGACAACAACTGATGACCCGTTCAGACCTGGTCGAAGAACTGGCTGCCCGTTTTGGGCAGCTCACGCACCGCGACGCCGAGTTCGCTGTCAAGACGCTTCTTGACGCGATGAGCGACGCGCTGGTGCGCGGGCACCGCATTGAGTTGCGGGGCTTTGGTAGTTTTTCGATCAACCGTCGCCCGCCACGCATGGGACGCAACCCGCGTTCCGGCGAAAGCGTGGCGATTCCTGAAAAGCGTGTGCCCCACTTCAAGCCAGGCAAAGCCCTGCGCGAAGCGGTTGATGCACGCACACAGGAATTGTTGGCGGGGTCGGCAAAGGTTAAATAACGCACGTTATTTTCAGAGGCTGCAAGGCTAAAATGGCTTCGTCACAGAGGAGCTTTGCTTTGAAAAACCTCATGTGGCTGCTTCAGTGGGTACTGAAAGCAGCCATTTTTTTTACCCTGTTTGCATTCGCGCTGAACAACCAACACGATGCTGTGGTCCATTTCTTTTTTGGCACCATCTGGCAAGCCCCGTTGGTGTTGGTAGTGTTGATTGCGTTCGTCATTGGCGTCGCCGTGGGCGTGGTGGGCATGGTGCCACGCTGGTGGAAACACCGTCGGTTGGCACAACAGGCCAAAGCTTCCGAGTCACTACAAACACCCGCCGCCCCTACCGCGGACACGCCACATGGAATTTGACCTCAGCTGGATCTTGCTGGGACTGCCCCTTGCCTTCGTTTTAGGCTGGGTTGCTTCGCGCATGGATTTGCGCCAGCTGCGCCTTGAAAACCGTCAAACGCCCAAGGCCTATTTCAAAGGCTTGAACCACTTGCTCAATGAGCAACAAGACCAAGCCATTGACGCCTTCATTGAAGCCGTTCAGCACGACCCCGACACTTCAGAGTTGCACTTTGCCTTGGGCAATTTATTCCGTCGCCGTGGTGAGTACGAACGCGCCGTACGCGTGCACCAGCACTTGCTGTCACGCGGTGATTTGAGCCAAACCGACCGTGACCGTGCGCAACATGCGCTGGCTTTGGATTACCTCAAAGCTGGCTTGCTCGATCGCGCAGAAGATGCCCTGACCAAGCTCGAAGGCACTGCACATGAAGCCCAAGCGCATTTGGCTTTGCTGAACATTTATGAGCGCTCACGCGATTGGCCCAAAGCATCGGTGATTGCTCAAAAATTAAGCCACAGCGGGCAAGGCAGCTTTCAAGGTCGCTTGGCACACTACTTGTGTGAAGAAGCCGAGGGCTTGGATGCCACACACCAGTCAGAACAAGTTTTGACACTTCTCAAACAAGCCATCGAAGCGGCACCGCAGGGTGCCCGCGCCCACATCGCCTTGGCCAACACCCTGGTGCAAATCGGACGCACACAAGAAGCCTATAGCACCTTGGAAAGTTTGGCGACACAAGTGCCAAGCGCCCTGCCCTTGGTGGCGCCTCAATTGGCCAAGTTGGCACCTGCCTTACATCACACGGCAAAAGCGCTGACGTTACTGGAAACCAGTTACACCAAAAACGCCTCGCTGGATGTACTCAATGCCATCGTCGCGTTGCGCAATGCGCAGGGCGACATCAACACCAACGACTGGTTTGCCAAACACTTGGAGCGTGAACCTTCCTTGGTCGCTGCCACGCAGTGGATTGCGCACGAAAAGTTTGAGCACGAACAATTTCACCCGCAAGTACAACGTGCCTTGGAGCGTGCAGCCAAGCCGCTGCAACGCTACCGTTGTGCGGCATGCGGTTTCGAAGCCACACAACATTTCTGGCAATGTCCCGGCTGCCAAGCTTGGGACAGTTACCCCGCTCGACGCGTGGAGGAACTATGACCCTCACCCCACAGCAACTCAGCCAAGCCCATGTCTTGGTCGTCGGCGATGTGATGCTCGACCGCTATTGGTACGGCGCTGTCGACCGCATCAGCCCCGAAGCGCCCGTGCCTGTGGTGCGCATCGCGCGTGAAGAAAACCGTTTGGGTGGCTGTGCCAACGTGGCCTATAACGTGGTCAGCGTCGGTGCACATGCCTCCTTGCTGTCGGTGGTGGGCAACGACGAAGCCAGCCATTTGCTCGAAGACTTGGTCGCCAAGACCGGCATTGCCCCACACTTTGGACGCGATGCACAACTCAAAACCACCGTCAAACTGCGCGTGATTGGTCGTCAACAACAACTGCTGCGTGTCGACTTTGAGAACACACCACAAAACGAAGTGTTGGCCTCGCAAACCGACCAGTTCATGCAGCTGTTGCCGACCCACAACGTGGTGCTGTTCTCTGACTACGGCAAGGGTGGCTTGGCCCATGTGCAGCAAATGATCACCGCCGCACGCGCAGCGGGTAAGGCTGTGTTGATTGACCCCAAAGGCAGCGACTACTCGCGCTACGCTGGGGCCACGTGCATCACGCCCAACCGCGCAGAACTCGAACAAGTGATTGGCAAATGGACCAGCGAAGCCGACTTGAACCAAAAAGCACACGCCTTGCGTGATGCTTTAAAACTGGACGCCGTGTTGCTGACGCGCAGCGAAGAAGGCATGACTTTGTTTGATGCGCAAGGTGAATCACACGTTTCAGCCCAGGCGCGCGAAGTGTTTGATGTCACCGGTGCGGGTGACACCGTGATCGCCACTCTGGCCACCTTGGTGGCTGCCGGTTTGAGTCTGCGCGAGGCCATGCCTTGGGCCAACAAAGCCGGTGGTGTGGTGGTGGGCAAGTTTGGCACAGCCACCGTGAGTTATGAGGAGTTGTTTGCATGAAGATCGTCGTCACCGGAGCCGCTGGCTTCATTGGAAGCAACATCATCAAAGGCTTGAACGCCCGAGGCATCACCAACGTCATCGCGGTCGATGACCTGACCGAGGGCGACAAGTTTCGCAACATCGCCGATTTGAAGATCGCCGACTACCTCGACAAAGATGTGTTCTACGAACTGTTCGCAGAGAACGCATTTGGCAAAGTCGAAGCTGTGTTCCACGAAGGTGCGTGCAGCGACACCATGGAGAGCGATGGCAAATACATGATGGACAACAACTACACACTGTCGTGTGGGTTGTTCAACGCCTGCCAACAATCGGGCACACGCTTGCTCTACGCTTCATCAGCCGCCACTTACGGCGGCAGCGACACCTTTGTGGAATCGCCCGAGTACGAGTTGCCACTCAATGTGTACGGCTACTCCAAATTGTTGTTTGACCAACGCATGCGCTTGGAGTGCAACAACAACTTCAAAAAATTCAAACGCCAAGTGGTGGGCTTTCGTTATTTCAACGTGTACGGCCCACGCGAACAACACAAAGGCCGCATGGCGAGCGTGGCGTTCCACCAGTTCCACCAGTTCAACGCCGAAGGCAAAGTGAAGTTGTTTGGTGAATACGGCGGCTATGCGCAAGGCGCCCAAATGCGCGACTTTGTGTTCATCGACGACGTGGTGGCCGTGAACCTGTGGTTCTTGGACAACCCCGACAAATCTGGCATCTTCAACCTTGGCTCGGGTCGCGCACAACCGTTCAATGATGTGGCCTTGTCTGTGGTGAACGCCATGCGCGCCAAGAAGGGGGAAGCGGCTTTGGATCTGGCGGATGCAGCCCAAGCCGGGTTGATTGAATACGTGCCTTTCCCTGATGCACTACGCGGCAAATACCAGTGCTACACCCAAGCTGACTTGACCCAACTGCGTGCCAGTGGATGCGACCACTCATTTGCCGACGTGCAAAGCGGGGTCACGCAGTACATGGCCACCTTGAGTCAATAAGCTCGTCACACATGAACACCCAGTCTAAACCTGTGAGTTTTGAAACGGGTTTACACAAAGTGCGCCGCTGGTCGGCACGTGGTGTTCTCGCCTTGGTGTTGCTCAGCCCCACCACTTGGGCACTCGAGATCAACCAAGCCAACGAAGCGGAGCTGGACAGCCTCAAAGGCATGGGGCCGTCGCTCAGCGCCAAGGTGCTGACTGCACGCGCACAAGGCCCTTTTATGAATTGGCAAGATCTGATGCGCCGTGTGTCTGGCTTACGCCAAGCCAAAGCGCAGCAGTTTTCAGAACAAGGTTTGACGGTTCAAGGATTGCCGTTCAACAACGCCACCGCATCCTCACGCCAGTAGTTGGCCGCCGTGACAAACCCTTCCCACACGCAGCCGTTACAGCCACGGCCGCAACACGTGGTGGGCTCAGGCGGTGGTAATCGGAACGTCACCCCACGCCCACCGCCCAGCAGCTGGGCATAGGCAAACATGGCGTGGGCTGTGGCGGCATCCCGCACGGGCATGGCAGACAACTGGGCAACAGACATGGCGCAATCCTACTAGCCGCCCCCACGCTGCATGTACAAATCAAACCGGCGCATGAACTGGTAGCGCTGCGAGGCATCGAGCCCCGTGAACGTGAAATGCACCAGCAAACGGGGAATTTGTACCAACGCAATGCGACGTGGCTCAGCCACCGTCCATTGAATGCGCAATTGCCCTTGCAGCGTGCCGTGGTCGTGCAACTGGATCTGCACCCCATCCCCCTCTCGCTGCCACGGGTGTGCCCCAATGGCTTGCGGCAACCACCCCAACCACTCGTTGACGGTGCAGCCCATCTCGCGAGAGAACTCAGACGCGTAGGCCGCTTGCAATCGGCAACCTCAAGCGTTCAACCGCCCGCAATGGGAGGCCAAATAGCCAACACATCGCCTTCCACCAACGTCTTGCTGGCTCGGTCTTCTGGGGGAATGAAGGTGCCGTTGACCAGCACCAAGTGCACCAACTTGTCGGGCATACCGAAAGGCGCAATGATTTGAGCAATGGTGGCGTCGTCTGCCACGTCGAGCGCTACCAAATTGCTGCGACGGGCATCCGCAGGCAGGTAGTCAGTCAGTGTGGCAAACAGTTTGAACGTGATGTGCATGCGCGAAGGTTAACGCATCAACGTCGACGCGTATCGGCTGCGCCGGTCCACGCCCCTTGGCCTTGGGCACATGCCAGGTAGGCATCCATCAACTTGGTAGGGTCTTGCTTGAGTTTGTCTTTCCACTCGCCCAAATGCACCTGACCTTCAACCAAGCCACGCATCACACCCACATGCTGCGTCCAGCCCACGCTGTTGCAGCCCACCAGCACATCGTCTTTGAATTGCAAACTCAAGTGACTACCCGGCGTCGTCAACGACACCTGCTCACCACCGGGTACGCCTTGCCAGTTGCCAAAGCTGGTGGAAATCAGACCCAAGGTATCCAACACGTTGATTTGCGTCACGCCCTTGAGCGTGGCCACTTGCCCCACCATGTTGAGTGCCGCCACACGCGCCTGTTCGGCTGCATTGGGTTGAATCGCACTGACGATGGTGGTGCCACTGACTTTGTCAAACGCTTCCGCGCAATCGCCTGCGGCATACACGCCTGGTACGTTGGTTTGCAAATGCTCGTCGGTCAACACGCCTTGCAGACAGGTGATGCCAGAGTCTTTCAAAAAATCGATGCAGGGTTTCACACCTGTTGCACTGATCACCAAGTCGGCAGGCAGTCGTTGCCCTGTCGACAGTCGCACGGTCAAAGGCGCATCGGTGGGGGCGTCTTGCATGCCCACTGCTTGCGCCAATTTAGACAACAAGCCTGGGTTGTCTGAGCCGTTTGGCACGATGGCTTCCACTTTGGCGCTGGTGAACACCTGCACGCCTTTGGCTTCACACCAATCACGAATCATGTTGCCCGCAACAGGCCCCATCATGCGCGGCACCATGCGGTCCCCCATCTCGACCACCGACAGCGTGACGCCGCGCGAGGCCAAGGCTTCCATGATGATGCAACCAATGAAGCCTGCGCCCATCTGCACCACGCGCGCGCCGGGCTTGGCCAGCGCCATGATGGCTCGGGCGTCGTCCAAGGTCCAGCATGGGTGCACTTGCGCGCTGTCGATGCCTGGAATAGGTGGGCGCACAGGACGCGAACCGGTGGCAATCAACAGCTTGTCAAATTGCAGCACCTCGTCGTTGCTGAGTTGAATGCGTTTGGCTTTGGCATCCACCAACACCGCACGCGCGTGCACCTGCGTGATGTTGAGCTGCGCAAAGTGGTCGGCCGCTTTGCGCAAATAGGTGCCACGTTCGTCGATGTTGCCAATCAACACATACGGAATCGCCATGCGCGAATACGGGGGTTCAACCTCATCACCCACCAGGGTGATGCGGTCGTGAGGCGCGTGTTTGCGAATGGTTTCAGCCGCGATCACGCCAGCAGGGCCGGCGCCAAGAATGACGTGATGTGTCATGGTGTGTGCACTCAAAGGCCCAAGCGTTTTTTGGTTTCAGCGGTGGGACGACCTTCGCTGTCCCAGCCACGTGCTTGGTAGTACTTAGGCAACATTTCGGGCAGCATGCTGACTTTGCCTTTGGCAGGGCCTGTTTTGGCTGCCTCGGTCAACAGGCGTTTGGGCAAGTTGTCGTCCTTGGCTGTGAAGCCTGCCGCGTTGTTGAATTCACGCTCCATGTTCCAAATGCGCTCGCCAATTTTTTCGAGCTCTTCGGTGGTGTAGGCCTCGTTACAGGCGGCTTGCATTTGTGGCGCCAAGTCAGCCAAGCCCCATGCGAAGGTGGTGAAGATACAGAGGCCCGACGAGTCAAACGCGGCCGTTGCGTCCTGGAAGGCTTTCACCAACTCTGGCTTGCCTTCGTGCTCAAGCGGATCGGTCTTGACAGGAATACCCAACACTTCTGACGCGATGGTGTAACCGCGCAAATGGCAAGCGCCACGGTTAGACGTAGCGTATGCCAAGCCAATGCCTTGAATACCGCGCCCGTCGTATGCGGGGAACTCCTGGCCTTTGACACTCATGCTGAGATCAGGGTGGCCGTACTTGGCCGTGAGGCGTTTCGAGCCTTGGCCAATGTCCACACCAAAGCCACGACCGTTGACAGTTTCTTCAGCGAAGAAAGCCAAGGCTTGGGCTGAGCCAAATTTGGCATCGATGCCAATTTGCTCTTTGGTCAACACCCCCATTTCGTACAACTCCATCACGGCGCCAACAGTGGCGCCGAAGCTGATGGGGTCAATGCCTTCTTCGTTACACAGCAAGTTGGCGTACTGCAAGGCTTCTAAATCGTTCACGCCGTTGGCAGCGCCCAAGGCCCAAGCCGCTTCGTATTCCAAGCCGCCTGATGCGCCCCAATACTGCGGCTTGTTTTGCACCGTGAAGTGCGTCTCGTCCATCTTGCTGATACGACCGCATGCAATGGTGCAGCCAAAACACGCTTGGTTGGTCACCAAGTGTTTCTTACCATCGGTGGCACGGGGTGTGGCCATGGCTTCGGCTGAAATGTCTTTGGCGCCTTCGAACTGCACATCGCGGTGGTTGCGTGTGGGCAAGCCGCCCACCTCGTTGATGACGTTCATCAACACCTGTGTGCCATAGGCAGGCAAGCCTTGACCGGTGACGGCGTTTTCAGCCAAGATTTTTTTCTTCTCAGCGGTCACTTGCATGAATGCTTTGGCGTCACGCACGTTGCCCACACCCAAAGTGCCGCGCACGGCAATGGCTTTGAGGTTTTTGCTGCCCATCACCGCGCCCACGCCAGAGCGGCCTGCCGCACGGTGCAAGTCGTTCACCACAGCGGCGTACAACACTTTGTTTTCACCGGCTTTGCCGATGGACGACACACGGGTGAGTGGGTCTTGCAGGGTTTTCTTCAGCGTGGCTTCGGTTTCCCACACGCTCTTGCCCCACAGGCCAGAAGCGTCGCGCAACTCCACCACATCGTCATGGATGTAGAGGTACACCGGCTTGGGTGATTTGCCTTCACAAATTACCATGTCCCAACCGGCCATCTTCAGTTCAGCACCAAAGTAGCCGCCTGAGTTAGAACAAGCAATGGCACCGGTCAATGGACCTTTGGTGATGACGGTATAGCGACCACCGGTCGAAGCCATGGTGCCAGTCAGGGGACCAGTGGCCCAAATAAGTTTGTTGTCGGGGGACAAAGGATCGACCTTGGGGTCGATTTCACTGATCAGGTATTTAGATCCCAAGCCACGCGAGCCCACGTAGTCGCGCGCCCATTGCATGTTGAGAGGTTCAGATTTAACAGTCCCTGTGGTCAGGTTGATGCGGAGGATTTTTCCAGCCCAAGTCATGATGTGTTCTCCTTGCGATGGATGAGATTAAGAAGCGGAAGGTTGGTTGCCGAGCTTGTCAGCCCACTGTTTCATTTTGTCGAGGCCGGTCCAGTTGGCATCCACAAAAGTGATCGCGCCGGTGGGGCAAGCCGAGGCGCAGGCGGGGTCACCGCCGCACAAATCGCACTTCTGCACTTTGCCGGTTTCTTGCACATAGTTGATGGTGCCGAACGGGCATGCGATGGTGCACACCTTGCAGCCGACACAGGCGGTCTCGTTGACCACCATGGCGCCCGTGGTTTTGTCTTGCGTGATGGCCTCTACCGGGCAGGCATGCAAACACCAAGCTTCGTCGCACTGGGTACAGGTGTAGGGCACTTTTTTGCCCGTCTCGTGGAAGTCAAACACCTTGATCCGAGATTTGGCTGTGGCGAAGGTACCGTAGTTCTCATATGAACAAGCCATTTCGCACTGCAAGCAGCCTGTGCATTTATCGGGGTTGATGTGCAAAATTTTTTGCATCTGTGTCTCCTGGTGCGACAAAACGAAAACCGGTCGGGGCTCCGGCGCTATGAAATACGTTGCATAGGATTTTGTGAATGTCTTTACAGCCCTTTTCTCAGGAGTAACCCTAGATTGCATGAGGGATAGACCCAGAAATTCTCAAGTTGAGACAGTCGACGCACGATTGCACTGAAATTTGGACAAAATCACGCCATGCCACGCGACCTCACCCCCAACCTGCGACTCAGCCACATTGCGGCTGCTCGCCAGCAAATGTTGGAGAACGGCACAGGCTTGAACGCACCGCTGATTGAGAGCTGGATTGAACGCTCTTGGCGGCGCTGTTTGGCGTGGGGGCAGCGGCCACAACAAACGGTCCACTTTGATGCGGTCCACCAAGCGCAGATACGACGCTTGCAGGAAGAACACCAGCCCTTGTTGCATGCCGCACAACATGAACTCGACCGTTTGAGTCGCGCCATTGCTGGCACACGTTATTTCGCTCTGCTCACCAATGCGCAAGGCGTGGTGATCGACACACGCGGTGAAATCGATACGCATGACCGGCGTGCCACCAGCATTGCACGGGTGGGCGTGAACTTGTCAGAACAAAACGCAGGCACCACCGCGATTGGCGCAGTGTTGGCCGAGCAACGCCCGGTTTGGCTACATCGGGGCGAACATTTTTTCAATGACAACGCCGCCTACAGCTGTGCAGGCGCACCGCTGTTCAGCCCCCAAGGGGATTGCATTGGCATGCTCGACTTGACAGGCATTGATGTGCCCGAGCGCCCTGAGTTGCAGCACTTGGCTGCGCAATCGGCACGCAGCATTGAGAACACGCTGATTCAGCAAACAGCCCCCGCCTTGCTGTTACGCATCAACTGGGCGGGACAAGCACTGGGTACGGACAACGACGGTTTGATTGGACTGGATGAAGATGGCTTCATCCGCTGCGCCAACCCACATGCGCGACAGATGATGGGGTTGCTGTTGCAGCCTTCTCCACACGCCGGCGATGTCTTTGCCACCGCGTGGCAAACCTTGTTTGACCTAAAACCCAATGGCCCTAGCGCAGAGCTGCCTTTGTGGTCAGGTTTGCGCATCCATGTGCAAGCGGGTCCGGCACAAGCCTCAATGCTGGCGACACCTGCGGCGCCCGCACTCAAAGCGGTGGAGGGCGATTTGATTCGCCGCGCCATGCAACAAGCGCGCGGCAATGTAACTGAGGCCGCGCGTCACTTGGGCATCAGCCGTGCCACGCTGTACCGCAAGTTGTCTCCTGGCAAAGCCAAGGGGTCGTGACTCACTTGCTGGCGTTCGGGAAGAACAAAGGTTCGCCACCGATCTTGTAAGCACCAATCGATGCTTGCCCCGCAGGCGACACCACCCAGTCGACAAACTTCTGCGCCAAATCGGCTTTGACATGCGGATGTTTGGCTGGGTTCACCACCATCACACCATATTGGTTGAACAAGCGGTTGTCCCCTTCGACCAACACTTGCAAGTCTTGGCGGTTCTTGAAGTTCAACCACGTGCCACGGTCAGTCAACACATACGCCCCAAGAGAGGACGCCATGTTGAGCGCAGGGCCCATGCCACAACCGCACTCTTTGTAGCCATTGCCTTTGTTGTCCAAGCCGGCTTGTTTCCAGTAACGCAACTCGGCCGCGTGGGTGCCGCTCTTGTCGCCGCGTGACACAAAACCGGCTTGGCTTGCGGCCACTTTTTGCAAGGCAGACACAATGTCTTTGCCACGTGTTTTGGCGGGGTCGGCGGCAGGGCCGACCAACACAAAGTCGTTGTACATGACGGGATAGCGCTTCACGCCAAAGCCTTCCGCCACAAACTTTTCTTCGGCCGCTTGGTCATGCACAAACAACACATCGGCATCGCCACGACGCCCCGTGTCCAAGGCTTGACCGGTGCCCAAGGCGACCACTTTGATGTCAATGCCCGAGGCTTGCTTGAAGGCCGGCAACAAGTGCGAGAACAAGCCTGATTGCTCGGTGGATGTCGTGGATGCCATCACGATGCTAGGTGTCTGAGCATGCACCACGCGCGTGCTCAAGGTCAATGCAACGGCCAAGCAGCCAACCAACGAAATCAACTGAAAACGACGTGTCATCCCAACTCTCCTTTTAAAAACAAATGCGCTTCAGGGTGGCTCTCCCCCAAAGGGCGATTGAAAAATTCGTCCACTGGCAAATCGGCCAACACACGACCTGTCTCCAAATAAATCACACGTGTGGCCAACCGTTTGACTTGACCCAAGTTGTGGCTGCTGAACAGCAAACTCACCTTCGACGTGGTGACCCACTCGGTGAGCAAGCGCTCGACATCACGCTTGGCGTGTGGGTCAAGACTCGAGGTGGGCTCGTCCAGCAACACAAAATGAGGCTGCAGCGCCCAAGCCCGCGCCAAAGCCAAGCGTTGTTGTTGACCGCCCGACAAGGTCCGCGCCGAGCGTTCGGCCATGTCTTGCAAATCAACGCGCGTCAATGCTTCCATCGCCCGCGTTTGCGACGCCTGCCAGCCCATGCCTTGTAGCCACAACCCCCACATGACAAAGCGCTGCACGGTGGTGCGCAACATGTGTGGGCGTTGAAACACCATGGCTTGGTGCACCTCAGGTGCCACACGCACTTGCCCTCGCGACACCTGGAGCAACCCATGCGCCGCACGCAGCAGCGTGCTCTTGCCGCTGCCATTGGCGCCCACCAAGGCCACGCGCTCACCGGCGTGCATGTGAAGGGTCACCTCTTGCAATGCCATATGGGTGCCAAATTGCACCGCCACCTGCTGCATCTGCAACACGGCACTCATACCATCACCCCCTGCACAGGGTCAGTCCCAGAGCCATCGATGCGTTGGCGCCAACGTCGTAACAACGAAATGCACACATTCAGCACCAGCACCACGCTCATTAGCACAAAGCCCAGGGCCAGCGCCAAAGGCAAATCACCTTTGCTGGTTTCTAGGGCGATGGCGGTGGTCATGACGCGGGTGAATCCTTCGATGTTGCCGCCCACCACCATCACCGCCCCCACCTCTGAAATGGCACGACCAAAGGCTGCAATCAGCACGGTCAACAAGGCATACCGCTCGTCCCAGGCCAGCAGCACACTGCGCAGCCAGGGCTTCGCCCCCAAGGACTGCAGCTGTTCGCCATGGTTGCGCTCGGCGTCTTCGACACATTGGCGCGTCAACGCGGTGACCACGGGCAACACCAACACCGCTTGCGCCAACACCATGGCCTTGAGGCTGAACAACCAACCTAAAAAACCCAAAGGGCCTGTGCGTGAGAGCAGCAAATACACCAACAGGCCCACCACCACCGAAGGCAAGGCCAACATCGTATTCAGCACGGTCAATAACACATCGCGCCCCGTAAACCGAGCCACCCCCAGCCATGCGCCCAGCACCACACCCAAGGTGCAGGCCATGGCAGTCGCCAAGACGCTGACCCACAGGGAGCGCCCCACGATGGACCACAACACGGGATCTAGTTCAGTCAACAGGCGCAGCGCTGTCAGAGAGGTATCGGCAAACGTGGTCATAAAACAATCAAAACTTCAGTTATCGTAGTTGGCTACAGATAACCCTGCCATATGAAACGCCGTGCATAGCGTCAAACTCCACTACACCCTCAGCCACAAAACAGACTCCGGCACCAGCACTGGCAACGAGGGTGCCTTGCTGAGTCATCCGCTGATGGATTTGCTACAAGCGGTGGCGCAACACGGCTCCATCTCTGCAGCAGCACGCGCGTTGGACTTGTCTTACCGCCATGTGTGGGGCGAACTCAAGCGCTGGGAAGACGTGCTCGGCCACGAGCTGATCGTTTGGGAAAAGGGCCAATCCGCGCGCTTGACCGAGTTCGGCGACAAGCTGATGTGGGCCGAACGCCAAACCCAAGCCCGCCTCGCCCCCCAATTAGAAGCCTTGCGCGCCGATCTAGAACGCACCTTTGCCATCGCGTTTGACCCTGCCGCACATGTGCTGACGCTGTACGCCAGCCATGACGACGCCCTACCTCGCTTACGCGAACACGCAGCCAGCGCCGGCTTGCATTTAGACATTCGTTTTTGCGGCAGCGTGGACGCAATTCGTGCGCTGAACGAAGGACGCTGTACATTGGCTGGGTTCCACACCCAGGCACAACCCAACGCCAACTCGCATTCAGCCAAGGCCTACCAAGCGTTGTTGCAACCGGGACTGCACAAAATCATTGGCTTTGCCACGCGTACCCAAGGCCTGATCGTTCAGACAGGCAATCCGTTGCAACTCCACAACCTGACCGATGTGGCCGGCAGCCAAGCCCGATTTGTTCAACGCAGCAAAGGCACGGGCACACGCGTGTTGTTGGACGACTTACTGGCCCAAGACAGCCTGAGCACGGACGATCTGAACAACTGGCCCGATGAGGAACCGTCCCACACCGCCTTGGCCGAGGCCATTGCCTCGGGCCGCTGTGACGTGGGCTTGGGCATTGAAAGCACGGCGCGAGCGCGTGGGCTCGGTTTTGTACCCTTGGTGCAAGAGCAGTTCCACTTGGTCTGCCTCAAGTCGGCACTGGACACCCCCGCCACACAGGCCCTGCGCGCACACCTGCAAAGCAGCGCTTGGATACAGACACTGAACCACTTGCGAGGCTACCAAGCCGACCATTCGGGCGAGGTACAACCGCTCAACCAACAGCTGCCCTGGTGGACCTTCAAACGCACCAAAAAGAGCCATGCCAGCGCATGAACTTATTTCAAACACGTCCCTAAAACTTCAACGCCTCAACCAAGGGAAAAACCGTTAGTCTTGGTACCATCACGGGTTGGCAAAAAATGGAGGCACTCAGTGTCAAAACTTCTTAAATTTGCATTAGGCGTTGATCGCATCAGTGAGCAATTTGGCCACGTTGCTGCATTCGGCGTATTGGCCGCTGCCGTCATCTCGGCAGGCAATGCATTCATCCGCTACGGCTTTGACGTCAGCTCAAACGGCTGGCTCGAAATTCAGTGGTACCTGTTCGCAGCAACCGTGATGCTGGGCGCCCCCTTGGTGCTCAAACTCAACGAGCACGTGCGCGTGGATTTGTTCTACGGCAAGCTCAAAGACAAAGGCCCTGTCTATGTCGACTTGTTTGGCTTGGTCCTGTTCTTGTTGCCCGTGATGGCCATGTTGACTTGGTTGAGCTTTCCGCTCTTCGTCAAGATGTATGTGACCAACGAAATGTCAAGCAATGCAGGCGGTTTGATTCGCTGGCCTGCCATGCTTCTCCTCCCCTTGGGCTTTGGCTGGATGTTCCTGCAAGGTTTGAGCGAAATCATCAAGCGCGTGGCCTACTTGCAAGGCAAGTACGAAATGGACACGCACTACGAAAAGCCAGTGCAATAAGGACTCACGATCATGCAAATGGAAAACTTCGCACCCATCATGTTCGCCGGCCTTGTGCTGACGATGTTGATTGGTTTCCCCGTCGCGTTCTCGCTGGCGTTTTTGGGCTTGGCTTGTGGCCTCTTCGCCATCAGCATGGACTGGTTCCCCGTGAGCTTCATGTCCAACTTGCCCCTGAACATTTTTGGCATTCTCAGCAATGACTTGTTGCTGGCCATTCCCTTCTTCACCTTCATGGGTGCCATTCTTGAAAAGTGCGGTCTCGCTGAAGACATGCTCGACTCCATGGGCCAACTCTTTGGCACCGTGCGCGGTGGCTTGGGTTACTCGGTCATCATCGTGGGCTTCATCCTGGGCGCCATCACCGGTACGGTGGCTGGCCAAGTGATCGCCATGGCTTTGATTTCATTGCCCGTGATGATTCGCTATGGCTACAACATGCGCTACGCCACTGGCGTTTTGGCAGCGTCAGGCACCATCACCCAGCTGGTCCCACCTTCCCTCGTACTGGTGGTGATGGCTGACCAGCTCGGTCGCTCTGTGGGTGATATGTACAAAGGCGCTTGGGGCCCCTCCATGCTGCAAGTGGCCATCTTCGCGCTGTACACCTTTGCGCTGGGTTTGATCAAACCTGACCACGTGCCAGGCATTCCCAAAGAAGCACGCACCGCGGACGGTTTCCACCTGTGGATGAAGTGCTTGCGCGGCATCATCCCATCTGCCTTCTTGATCTTCGCGGTCTTGGGCTCGATGGGCGGCTTGCCCGGCATCAACACCGCCATTGCTACCCCCACCGAGGCGGGTGCGATGGGTTGCGTGGGCGCCTTGATCTTGGCTGCCATACACAACCGCTTGGACAAAGCCCTGATTTGGGAAGCCATGCACAGCACCATGCGCCTCACTGCCATGGTGGTGTTCATCTTGATCGGCTCACGCGTGTTCTCGATGGTGTTCCAAGGCGTCGACGGCGCAAAGTGGGTGGAGCACTTGCTCACAGGCTTGCCGGGCGGCCAAGTAGGCTTCCTCGTGGTGGTGAACATCTTCATCTTCTTCTTGGCGTTCTTCTTGGACTTCTTTGAAATCGCCTTCATCATCTTGCCTATGTTGGGCCCCGTTGCCGACAAGATGGGCATCGACATGGTGTGGTTCGGTGTACTGCTGTGCGTGAACATGCAAACCAGCTTCATGCACCCGCCCTTCGGCTTTGCGCTGTTCTACTTGCGCGGCATTGCCGACACCTTGTTCAAAGAAGGCCGTATCGAGAAACCCGTCAAGTCCAACGACATCTACATGGGCGCCATTCCTTGGGTCATCATGCAGTTGGTGTTGGTCGTGATCGTGATCTTTGTACCCGAGACCGTCACCATGTTCTTGGACAAAGAAGAGAAAGTTGATCTCGACAAGGTGGTCATCGAAATGCCCACCGAGCAAGAAGCCCCCGAAGCCGAACTCAAACTCGAAGGGCCCAAGCCCTCTGAAGCTGAGAACGCCGTCAACGAGCAAAAGCGCATGGAAGACTTGTTCAAGAAGTAACACCTTGACCTGTCATCAGCCCCTCCGGCCAAACCGCGAGGGGCTTTTTCTTGTCAGCACACAACCACACTGTTATGCCCACCTCTGACCCCACCCCTACCAACGCTTTAGGCCCAACACCTTTTGTGTTTCACCCCCTCATCGACGATGGCATTGAAGGGCCAGCGTTTTCACGCTGGTTTCAAGCCATCACGTGGACCACCTTGGTGGGCTCTGGCTACTGGTTGTTCACGCTGTGGCAGCAGGGTAAGTTTGGCGGCGATACGGGCCTAGAAGGTTTGCGCCAAGCAGGCTGGTTTGTCTTGGGCTGGGCCTTGTTGGCTTGGACCACTTGGCACGTCATGCACAGCCGCGCACGCTTAGATGCCAAAGGCATTCACCAAACTTGGATTTGGGACAAGCACATGGCCTATGACGAGTTGGCCTACGCCAAACTCATTCGCGTGCGCGGCTTAGAGTGGTTCGTGGCCCCACGCTTTTATGTGCGCACCTTGATGGGCAAGTTCGCAGTGTTTTACGTCAGCAGCCGTCATGTGCAAGACGAGTGTGAGCGCCTGAGTGTAGAACTGGCAGCCTTCCGCCAGTTTTAAACCCAGAATCTTCACGCAACACCCATAAAAAAAACCGCGCTAGGCGCGGTTTTTTGTCGCTCTTGCAAACCGCTGAATTACAGCTTTTGCTTTTGCATGAACTGATCAAACTTCGCTTCGGTGAATTGGAACCACAGGTTTGATTCAGCACGGAACTTCGAGTAATCGGTGTACACCTTTTTGAAGTTGGGGTTCTTCTCTGAAACTTCGTTGTAAAACGCCATGGCTTCTTTGAAAGCCAATGCCATCACGTCTTTGGGGAACTCACGCAACTTCGTACCAGAGCCAACCAACTGCTTCAATGCTGTGGGGTTACGGGCGTCATACTTGGCTTGCATGTCAGAGTGGGCCTGAGCAGCAGCAGCTTCAACAATCGCCTTGTTTTCGGGAGACAGGGCAGCAAATGCTTTGTCGTTGATGAAGAAGTCCAACTGAGGGCCACCTTCCCAGAAACCTGGGTAATAGTAGAACGGCGCCACTTTGCTGAAGCCCAATTTCAGATCGTCATAAGGACCGACCCACTCGGCAGAGTCAATCGTGCCTTTTTCCAAAGCGGGGTAAATGTCGCCGCCAGGAATATTTTGGGGAATGACGCCCATGCGCTCGAGCACTTTGCCAGCAAAGCCGCCCACGCGGAATTTCAGGCCTTTCAAATCATTCACTGATTTGATTTCCTTACGGAACCAACCACCCATTTGGGCCCCCGTGTTACCACCAGGGAAGCTCACAATGTTGTACTTGGCATAGAACTCGCGCATCAACTTCAAGCCGTTGCCTTCGTACATCCAGGCGGTCATTTGACGGCTGTTCAAGCCGAAAGGGATGGCACAACCCAAAGCAAAGGTTTCGTCCTTACCGAAGAAGTAGTAAGGGGCTGTGTGCGCCATTTCCACGGAGCCTTGTTGCACACCATCCACCACGCCAAACGCAGGCATGATTTCGCCGGCTGCGTGCACCGAAATTTCGAACTTGCCGCCCGACATAGCCTTGACCGCCTTGGCAAACACATCGGCAGCACCGTGGATGGTGTCGAGCGACTTAGGAAAGCTCGAGGCCAAGCGCCAACGAATTGCTGCTTGTGCATGCACTGCGGGGGCTGCACCGGCAGCCAAAATACCTGCAATACCTGCGTTTTTAATAACGGAACGACGGTCCATAAAGACTCCCATGAGTTGTTGAAACAAATCGCAACGGCGTGTCACTTTTGTGGAGCGATCCCCCGAGCGATGGGGGATTGTATGCAGTTGGGTAGCCGGTTAGATGCACGGGTTTTCCCCTGAAAACCCAATCTTGCAAAAAACTTCAGAACGCGTGAAATTACTTCAAAAAACGCTGCGTGATAGACGCCTGAATGCCTGCTGCATCCAAGCCCAACTCGGCCAACAACTTGGCAGGATCACCATGTTCGGTGAAGACATCCGCAATGCCCAAGACCAGCACCGGCTTGTTCAATTGCAAGGTTTGCAAGGCCTCGAGCACGGCAGAACCTGCGCCACCCATGACGGTACCCTCTTCCACGGTGACCAAGGCGTCGTGCGTGGCCGCCATGTGCGCCAGCAGTTCTGTGTCCAGTGGTTTGGCCCAACGCATGTTGACCACGGTGGCATTCAAGGCCTCGCCAGCTTGCAGCGCTGGATAAAGCAAGGTACCAAACGCCAAGATGGCAATGCGCTGCCCTTGGCGACGCACCTCGCCTTTGCCAAATGGCAAGGGGTGCAGCCCCAGTTGCACAGGCACACCAGCCCCGGCACCACGGGGATAACGCACGGCCACACAGTGGTCTTGTTGGTAAGCCGTGGTCAACAATTGACGGCATTCGTTTTCATCCGCAGGACATGCCATGCTGACATTGGGAATGCAGCGCATGAACGGTATGTCATACAAACCCGCATGCGTGGCGCCGTCGGCACCCACAATGCCCGAGCGGTCGAGCGCCAGCACCATAGGGAGCTTTTGCAAGGCCACATCGTGAATCACTTGGTCATACGCGCGTTGCAAGAAGGTGGAGTAGATCGCCACGACGGGCTTGACACCCTCACAGGCCAAGCCCGCGGCAAACGTCACCGCATGTTGTTCTGCAATGCCGACGTCGTGGTAGCGCTCAGGGAAACGCTTGTGAAACTCAACCATGCCCGAGCCCTCTCGCATGGCAGGCGTGATGCCCACCAACAAGGGATCGTGCTCGGCCATGTCACACAACCAATCACCAAACACTTGGGTGAAGGTGGTTTTTGTAGCACCCGCGCTAGGCACCAAACCCACCGCCGGATCAAACTTGCCAGGACCGTGGTAAGCCACGGGGTCCGCCTCGGCCAATTTATAGCCCTGCCCTTTTTTCGTGACCACGTGCAAGAACTGCGGCCCGTCCAAGTGCTTGATGTTCTCAAGCGTGGGGATGAGTGAATCGAGGTCATGGCCATCGATGGGGCCGATGTAGTTGAAGCCAAATTTTTCAAACAAGGTGGCGGGCACCACCATGCCTTTGGCATGTTCTTCAAAGCGCTTGGCCAGTTCGAACAAGGGCGGCGCACCTTTGAGCACTTGCTTGCCCACCTCTTTGGCCGCGGCGTAAAACTTGCCACTCATCAGTTGGGCCAAATAGCGGTTCAGTGCGCCCACAGGCGGGCTGATGGACATGTCGTTGTCGTTCAAGATGACCAACAACTTCGAGGTCGACACGCCCCCGTTGTTCAAGGCCTCAAAGGCCATACCAGCGGTCATGGCGCCATCGCCAATCACGGCAATGGCGTGGCGTTGTTCACCTTTTTGCTGCGCCGCAATGGCCATCCCCAAGGCGGCGGAAATACTGGTGGACGAATGCGCGGTGCCAAAGGCGTCGTATTCACTTTCGTCACGGCGCGGGAAACCGCTGAGGCCATGGCGTTGGCGCAGCGTGTTCATTTGGTCACGCCGGCCCGTCAAAATTTTGTGCGGATAAGTTTGGTGGCCCACGTCCCACACGATGCGGTCGTGCGGCGTGTTGAACACATAGTGCAAGGCCACCGTCAACTCAACCGTGCCGAGGTTGGAACTCAGATGCCCACCGGTTTTAGCCACGCTGTGCAACAAGTACGAACGCAACTCATCGGCCAGCGCAGGCAACTGATGGCGTGGCAACGCACGCAAGTCAGCAGGTGAGTTGATGGTGGGCAACAAATGAGACATGTTCACGTATTCCGATTCACCACGCGCTCAGCCAGTGCGGCCAGCGTGTGGGTGTGCGTCAGGCCGGTGCTTTGCAAAGCGTCAAGCGCTTCACGGAGCAAGGACTGCGCGTAAGCCTTTGCCTGTGCCAGGCCCAACAAAGAAACATAGGTGGGCTTGTCGTTGGCCGCGTCTTTGCCTGCTGTTTTACCCAACGTCGCTGAATCGGCGATGACATCCAAAATATCGTCCACCACTTGGAAGGCCAAACCCAGTGCCTGGCCGTAGCGCTGCAAGCCGCTCAGGGCTTGCGCCGAGGCTTCGCCACATGCCGCCCCCATCATGACACTGCCTTCTAGCAAGGCGCCGGTCTTCAGACGGTGCATGTGACGCAACTGGTCTTCTGTCAATGCCACGCCCACACTGGCCAAATCAATCGCTTGACCACCGGCCATGCCTGCATAGCCTGCAGACACCGCCAGCAAACGGCACAAATGGGCTTGCACGCGATCAGGAATGGTCGACGCAGCCGGCGCGAGCAGCTCAAACGCCAAGGCTTGCAGCGCATCACCCGCTAACAAGGCTTGGGCCTCACCAAACTGAACATGCACCGTGGGTTTTCCCCGGCGCAGCACATCGTTGTCCATGCACGGCATGTCGTCATGGACCAACGAATAGGCATGGATCATTTCCACCGCACAGGCGGCTCGCAAAGCGGCATCGTCCAGCGCGGCCTCTTTCACGCCATGCGCCACGGCTTCACGCGCAGCCAAAACCAACAACGGACGCAAGCGTTTGCCACCATCCAGCACGGCATAACGCATCGCGTCACCCAAACCAGCAGGCGCATCCGGGAGAATCCAGCGCGACAACGCGTCTTCCACCACGCTCAACCAATGGGTGCTCCATTGGTCCAATTCAGCTTGCGTCATGGCAGCACTCACGTAGGTGTCCAAGTCTTCAACGCGCCGTTGTCAAGCACCTTGATTTGCTGCTCCACCGCATCCAGTTGTGCGCGACAGTAAGTCAAAAGTTCCGCACCCCGTTGATACCCCGACAGCAAATCTGCCAACGGCAATTGCCCTGATTCCATTTGAGAAACCAAGCCCTCTAACTCTTTCAAGGCCGCCTCATAGCTGGCGGGGGCAGCGCTTGCGTCATTGGTGGGGGTTTTGGCCTTGGGCATGGTGTGCGGATATCCGGGTTTGAGGTGGGTCAAGTAGCCCGCCATTTTAGGTCGTGGACGGGGCAAAGTTTGGCCCCTTGGGTACAATGGGCATCCTTCAATCGACCTTTCGGCCGATTTATTTTTGTCCACTTACCTCCCTGTGGGGAGTCTTTAGGTCAGGTCACCCATGTCTGATTTAAGTCTTCAACTGCAGCAGGCGCATAGCCAACTACCAGTTACCAGTTACTTTGACGAGGCGCTTTTTCAGCGCGAACTGGAGACCATCTTTCAGCAAGGGCCCCGTTATGTGGGCCATCAACTTGCCGTGCCCAACGTGGGCGACTACTACGCTCTCCCGCAAGAAAGCGAAGGGCGCGCACTCGTCCACTCCAACCATGGGGTGGAGCTGATTTCCAATGTGTGTCGCCATCGCCAAGCGGTGATGCTCAAAGGCCGCGGGTCGTTGAATGGCCCGTCTCAAGCCGCAGCGGGTGGCAACATCGTGTGTCCCTTGCACCGTTGGACTTATTCGGCTTCTGGCGAGTTGTTAGGCGCCCCCCACTTCTCGCATGACCCTTGTCTGAACCTCAACAACTACAAATTGCGCGAGTGGAACGGTTTGCTGTTTGAAGACAACGGCTTGGACATTGAAGCCGACTTGGCCAACATGGGCCCCCGCGCCGCCCTGGATTTCACGGGCTTCGCCCTCGACCGTGTGGAACTGCACGAGTGCAACTACAACTGGAAAACCTTCATCGAGGTCTACCTCGAGGACTACCACGTAGGCCCGTTCCACCCTGGCCTTGGCCAGTTCGTGACCTGTGACGACTTGAGCTGGGAATTCAAAGACAACTACTCGGTGCAAACCGTGGGCGTATCGCAAGGCTTTGGCAAACCGGGCTCGCCCACCTACCAAACCTGGCACGACGTGTTGCTGAAATACCGCAACGGGCAACTCCCCGACCGAGGTGCCATTTGGCTCACCTACTACCCCCACATCATGGTGGAGTGGTATCCCCACGTGCTCACGGTCTCCACCTTGCACCCCCTCAGCGTGAACAAAACGCTGAACATGGTGGAGTTCTATTACCCCGAAGAGATCGTTGCATTCGAACGTGAATTCGTTGAAGCTCAGCAAGCTGCCTACATGGAAACCTGCATTGAGGATGACGAAATTGCCGAACGCATGGACGCAGGCCGCAAAGCCCTGATGCAACGCGGCGACAACGAAGTGGGCCCTTACCAAAGCCCGATGGAAGATGGCATGCAGCATTTCCACGAGTGGTACCGCGGCAAACTCAACTTCACGCAACCCTAAAGCCACACACACATGCAAGCCCTGTGGATGCTGCTGGGTGCAGCCTTCTTCGCCACGATGGGCGTGTGCGTCAAATTTGGCTCACAGCATTTCAACTCCGCCGAGTTGGTGTTCTACCGTGGCATCGTGGGCGTGGTGTTTCTCGCCATCATTGCCAAACAAAACAAGGTTTCACTGCGCACCAAGTACCCCAGCATGCATCTGTGGCGCTCGGCCATTGGTGTGTTCTCGCTCAGTGCCTGGTTTTATGCCATTGCCAAACTGCCCCTGGCAACCGCCATGACGCTCAACTACATGAGCAGCGTGTGGATTGCCGCCTTCTTGGTCGGTGGCACCTTGATCAACTGGACACCGCAAGAAGGCCGCAGCCCGTGGTCACAAGGCCCCCTCGCCTTGAGCGTGATCGCTGGTTTTGCCGGTGTGGTGATGATGCTGCGCCCCACCATTGAACAAAATCAAATCTTCGCAGGACTGATTGGCTTGATGTCGGGCTTTGCAGCCGCCTTTGCCTACATGCAAGTGATGGCACTCGGACGCCTAGGCGAGCCCGAAACCCGCACTGTGTTTTACTTTGCCATTGGCACCACAGTGGCGGGCTTGCTCGGCATGGGCTTTGCCGGTGTCTCCGAGTGGAATTGGGAACACGCCGTGTGGTTGCTACCTGTGGGCATTTTTGCGTCGCTCGGCCAACTGTGCATGACACGTGCGTACAGCCAAGGCGCCACGCTGGTGGTGGCCAATTTGCAGTACTCCGGCATTGTGTTTGCCGCGCTCTACAGCTTGCTGCTGTTTGGCGATGACATCCCGCTCATCGGGTGGGCAGGCATGGCCTTGATCGTCGCCAGTGGCATGACCGCCACCCTGCTGCGCGCCCGAGCAGCTCCCAATGCCCCTGCGGAAGAACACTGACCTTGTTTGGAGCACACATGTACACCACCTTGATTTCTGTCGCCCAACTCAACGCCTTGCAATCCAGCGGTGTCTCCCTGCTGATCGTTGACTGCACTTTTGATTTGATGAACCCACCTGCAGGGTATGCGCAATACCTTGAACAACACATTGCGGGTGCCTTGCATGCCGACTTGGACAAACACTTGGCCACGCACGATGCGGCGCACCGCGTGAATGGCGGCCGACACCCCTTGCCCCAACGCGAGATGTTTGCCACATGGTTGCAGCAGATCGGCGTGAACGAAGACACCCAAGTGGTGGTGTACGACCGCAACGGCATGAACTACTGCGGTCGTTTGTGGTGGATGCTCAAGTGGTGTGGTCACCAAGCCGTGGCAGTGCTCGACGGTGGTTTGCAAGCCTGGGTTGCGGCACAAGGGGCCGTGAACGCGGGTGAAGAAGCGGCTCGTCCTGCGGGGCGCTTTGTTTTGAAAGAACCGCTGGTGCGTTTGGTGGACACCCTCACCGTGTCGCAGCATTTGAGCGATGGCACGCAAACCATCGTCGATGCGCGCGGTGCCCCTCGCTACCGTGGTGAGGTTGAACCGCTGGACCCCGTGGCCGGTCATATCCCAGGTGCCTTGAACCGCCCCTTCAACACCAATCTCAATGAACAAGGATTTTTCAAAAGTCCTGCTGAACTTCGTGCGGAATTTTCAGCCTTGCTTGGTTCGGCCCCAACTGAAACGGTGGTGCATCACTGTGGCAGCGGTGTGAGTGCCGTGCCCAATGTGTTGGCCATGGAAGTCGCGGGCTTGGGATCTACGGCGCTCTATGCAGGCAGCTGGAGCGAGTGGTGCAACACCCCTGGGCTGCCCTGCGAAAAATCCTAAACAGACAAGACGGACCCAGCTCAGTGCTGTGCCCATTCGCCCAAGGCCGTGACCAGGGCGATACCCGCAAATAACCACGCCACTTGTGCCGCGGTCTCGCGGGGAGACAAACGTTTTTGCAACTGAGGAATCAAGTCTGCCAGTGCCACATAAATAAAGCTGCTGGCGGCTACGACCAAAAAGAACGGCAGGTACTCATGCAATGCGCCGACCAGCATGTAGCCCATCACACCGCCAATCGCCGTCACGCCACCTGCCAACGACAGTTTGAATACAGCGCGACGCGGGTTGTGCAACGTTTGTCGCAGCACCACCAAATCACCCACATGGTGCGGTACTTCGTGCGCCATCACCGCCAACGCGGCTGCCACCCCCAGACGAAAATCGGCCACAAAAGCAGCTGCAATCAAGATACCGTCGCCAAACGCATGGACGCTGTCACCCAACAACACCGCCCAACCACCACTGAGGTGGTTGTGGGTATGCGAATGATTGTGTGCATCATGGTGGTGTGCATGGTCGTGTCCATGCTCGTGGCCGTGGTGCCACAGTTCTGCTTTGTCGAGTAAGAAGAAGAACACCAAGCCCACCAGCAACACGGCAAACAGACCTTGCGCCGATACCCCTGCCGCCCCTGGCGCCATGGACAGCTCAAACGCCTCGGGCAACAAACGCGTGAATGCAGTGGCCAACAGGGCACCCGCAGCCAAGCTCAGCAAATGCTGCGTGAAACGTGACAACAATGCATACGCCAGCAACGCAGCCAGCCACACACTGCCCATGCCAGCCACCAAGGTACCGACAAGAATAAAAAGCAAGGTCATGCCTGAATTATCAATGCGCTTGGTCCCAGTTGGGCCCCAACCCTACTTCGGCCAGCAACGGCACTCTCAGTTGCGCCACCTCAGCCATCAAACGCGGCACTTCGGTACGCACCCAGTCCACCTCTGACTCTGGCACTTCAAACACCAATTCATCGTGCACTTGCATGATGACTTTGGTGCCACGCTGTTGTGCATCCAACGCTTGCTGCACTTTGACCATGCTCATCTTGATCAAGTCAGCCGCCGTACCCTGCATCGGCGCGTTGATCGCAGCCCGCTCTGCGCCCGCACGGCGCGGGCCGTTCGGGCTGTTGATTTCGGGCAAGTACAAGCGGCGACCAAACACCGTCTCGACATAGCCTTGGGCTTTCGCTTGTTCACGGGTGTCGTCCATGTAGCGCTTCACGCCTGCAAAGCGTTCAAAGTAACGTGTGATGTAGTTCTTCGCCGCCGTGTTGTCGATGCCCAGCGCTTTGGCCAAACCAAAGGCGCTCATGCCGTAGATGAGACCAAAGTTGATGACCTTGGCGTAACGGCGTTGCTCGTTGCTCACTTGGTCCACGCCGACACCAAACACTTCGGCGGCCGTAGCGCGGTGCACGTCCAAGCCATCGTGAAAGGCTTTGACCAAGGCCTCATCTCCACTGATGTGCGCCATGATGCGCAGCTCAATTTGACTGTAGTCGGCACTGGCAATCACACAGCCGGCAGGGGCTACAAAAGCCTCGCGCACTTTGCGCCCTTCCGCCGTGCGAATTGGGATGTTTTGTAAGTTGGGTTCGTTGCTCGACAAACGCCCCGTCACGGCCACTGCTTGCGCGTAATGCGTGTGCACGCGGCCAGTGCGCGGCACCGCCATTTGTGCCAGCTTGTCGGTGTAGGTGCCCTTGAGTTTGCTCAAGGAACGGTGCTCCAAAATTTTGGCGGGCAAGGGGTAGTCTTCGGCCAGTTTTTCCAGCACTTCTTCGTCGGTGCTGCGTGCGCCCGTGGCCGTCTTTTTGATCACGGGCAAGCCCAGCTTGTCGAAAAAAATTTCACCGAGTTGCTTCGGGCTGGCCAAGTTAAACGGCTGCCCAGCAATTTCATACGCTTCGGTTTCAAGCTGCACGATGCGCTGGCCCAGTGCGTGGCTTTGCGCAGCCAGCGTGGGTGCATCAATCAACACCCCATTGCGTTCAATGCGGTACAGCGCTTCGCTGCTGTCAATTTCGAGTTGGTAGATGAAGCGCAATTTGTCATCGGTCTGCAGGCGCGGCCACAACACGCGATGTACATCCAACGTCATGTCAGAGTCTTCGCACGAATACTCGGTGGCTCGTGCTACATCGACTTGCGCGAACGGAATTTGGTGCGCGCCTTTGCCGCACAAGTCTTCGTAGTTCAACCCTTTGCGCCCCACATGGCGTTCAGCCAAGCTGGCCAAGCCATGCGGCTTGTGGACTTCCAGCACATAGCTTTGCAGCATGGTGTCGTGGGCGTAGCCCTTGACGTCGATGCCATGATTCGCCATCACATGGCGGTCGTACTTGATGTGCTGACCGAGTTTTTGAATCGCTGGGTTTTCAAACCAGGGTTTGAGTTTGGCCAACACCTCGCCGATGGGCAATTGGGTAGGGGCATCGCCATAGCTGTGTCCCAGCGGGATGTAGCAAGCTTCGCCGGGCTGGACCGAAAAGCTTAAGCCCACAATTTCGGCACGCATGGCATCCAGCGAGGTGGTCTCCGTGTCAAACGCCACCAACTCGGCGGCTTGCAGCTTGGCCAGCCAGGTATCAAAGGCCTCCCAGGTGAGCACGCAGTCGTAATGTTTGTCAGTCACCGCAGACACCGCGGGTGCGGGCTCGTCAAACAAACCGGGGTTGGGTTCGAACTTGGGTTTCGCTTCTGAGGTGGCCGTGTCACTGCCTTCGCTCAGCGCGCGCGCCAACCCTTTGAACCCATAGGTCTCGTAAAACGCTTTGAGCCCCGACTTGTCGGGCTCGGCCAAATGCAGCGCATCCAGCGCAGGCAAGCCGGGGACGTAGGCCGACAAATCGCAATCGGTTTTCATGGTGACCAACTGACGCCCCGTGGGCAACCAATCGCGGGCTTGACGCAAGTTTTCGCCAGCGACACCTTTGATGGCGTCTGCGTTTTGCAGCAAGTTGTCGAGCGAGCCGTATTCCATCAACCACTTGGCAGCGGTCTTGGGCCCGACCTTTTGCACGCCGGGCACGTTGTCCACCGTGTCGCCCACCAAGGTTTGGTAATCGATCATCAAATGCGGTGGCACGCCAAACTCGGCGGTCACACCGGCCACATCGCGCTTCTTGCCGTTCATGGTGTCCATGATGGTGATGTGTTCGTTCACCAACTGGCTCAAGTCTTTGTCGCCGCTTGACACCACCACGGTCACACCTTGCTGAGCCGCCGTCACAGCCAAGGTGGCAATCACATCGTCGGCCTCGACACCGGGCACATCCAACACCGTCCAACCCAGCATGCGCACCATGGCATGGATGGGCTCGATTTGCGAACGCAAGTCATCGGGCATGGGCGAGCGATTGGCTTTGTACGCGGGGTACATCTCGTCGCGGAAAGTAGGTCCCTTGGCGTCAAACACGCAAGCCGCCCATTGCGTGGGCACCTCTTTGCGCAGGGCTTGCATCATGTTGATCATCCCGCGGATCGCCCCTGTGGCCGCACTGTTGGGGTCCCCCGGCACGGCACGCAAATCGGGCATGGCATGGAAGGCACGGTACAGGTAGCTGGAGCCGTCGACCAGCAGCAAGGTTTTGGATTCACTCATAGCTGCCAATTGTGCCGTGGGCATGGATGCACTTTTTTTCTGCGCTCGCTGGGCGCGATGGGTGGGCGTGCCGACAAAAACCTAACTCGCAGCTTCGGTGGTGGGAAATGGGCGGTTGACGATTTCTGGTACAGCATGAGGAAACCGTCCATTTCCCACCGCCGAAGCGAGCCCAGCAGGGAGGCCAATGAGCGACAACTACAATGCTGCAACGTTTTCATCCCTTGGTTGTCATGGCAGTTTTCACCGAAGTTTCAGAGTCGTCCGCACAAGAACTGCTGTCTCAACTCCGCTTGGGCAATTTGGTGGAACTCAAAGGCATCCAAGGCGGCATCGAGAACAC
>JBFYKC010000014.1:0-42139 GCA_041311135.1 Comamonadaceae bacterium
TTCAGTCTCGACAGACCTTGCCCAGCGCTCAGCATCACTTTTTGCATCAAACGTTTTGACTTGGTCGGGGTAACCATCGCGGCTCACGCGAGCTTGCCACTTGTTGTTTCTTTGGCGAAAAGAAGCCATTTCCTGATCCTCAGTTGGACAGGAGTTGGACAAACAACTTTTTTGATGTGTAGTCGGTAACCCCGACGTTAGCGCCTCTTAACCCGCAACGTAGCTGCCCGACTTGCCGCCGTGCTTTTCTAGCAAATGCACATCGGTCATCGTCATGCCTCGGTCTACAGCTTTGCACATGTCGTAAATAGTCAGTAAAGCCACTTGCACCGCGGTGAGTGCTTCCATCTCAACGCCGGTTTGTCCAACGGTTTCAACGGTGGCCGTGCATTGCACGCTGTGTGTGTTGGGGTCAATCGCAAACTCAACCGCCACGCGCGTTAATGCGAGGGGGTGGCACAGCGGAATCAAATCACTGGTTTTTTTTGCGGCTTGAATTCCTGCAATGCGCGCAATTCCCAGGACATCGCCTTTTTTGGCTGTACCGCTTTGAATCAACACCAAGGTGCTGGGCAGCATGACAATGCGACCAGTGGCGATGCCAATGCGTTTGGTGTGTGCTTTGTCTGCCACATCCACCATGTGGGCTTGGCCTTGGGCATCAAAGTGTGTGAGTGTGGACATGTTGAAACAGGCAACGGGTTAACATCAAAAGTCGCATCATACGGGCCGTTGACCTATGTTTTTTTCACGCACACCTCCCCGCTGGCGCCATCGACTTGGCGTGATGGGGCTGTGTGCAAGTTTGCTGCTGCCCAGCGCCTCGCTGTATGCGCAAACGTCGGTTCAACGGTTACCCAATTTGGGTGACGGGGCGGAGGTACCCTTGGGCGTGGAACGCCGTTTGGGTGAAAGCATCGCCCGCGAGATTTACCGCGACCCCGATTACTTAGATGACCCCGTGTTGGGCGACTACTTGCAAGGCGTTTGGCAAACCCTGCTGGCCTCGGCGCGGCAACGCGGTGAATTAACAGCCGAGTTAGAGCAGCAGTTTGCATGGGAGGTGGCACTGATTCGCGATCGCAGCATCAACGCATTTGCGTTGCCCGGAGGCTACCTTGGCGTGCACTTGGGGTTGATTGCTGCAGTGAACAGTGCGGACGAATTGGCTTCGGTGTTGGCGCACGAACTCAGCCACGTGACGCAACGCCACATTGCACGCATGATCGCACAGCAGGGTCGCCAAGGGCCCGTGGTGATCGGGGCGATGATTTTGGGCATGCTGGCGGCCAGCCGCACCGCCAATCCCAGCAGCATCAGCGCCGCCAATGCGGTGATGGTGGGTGGGCAGGCGGCGGCGATGCAAAGCCAGCTGAACTTTTCACGCGACATGGAGCGTGAGGCTGACCGTGTGGGCTACGGCGTGATGACCGATGCGGGCTATGAAGCGCAAGGCTTTGTCACCATGTTTGAGAAGCTGCAACAAGCGGCACGCTTGAATGACAACGGCTCGTTCCCCTACCTGCGCAGTCACCCGATGACGACAGAACGCATTGCAGATGCGCAAGCGCGTCAACAACTCTTGCCGAACAAGGTCACGGCCATGACCACCGCCACACATGCCATGATGTCGGCCCGCGCCTACGTGTTGACGAATCCGGGCGTCGATGGCTTGCGTGCGCTGACGGAGCAAGTCAGTGCGGGCCACTTGTCTGCAGCGCCCAAGCCGCGCCAAGCCGGACTGTTGTACGGTGCGGCCATGGCCGAGATGAAGCAGCGCAACTTTGCAGCTGCGCGCCAACAGGTGCAACGCTTGCAAGCCTTGGGCGGCCATGATGCGAGTGCCTTGCGTGTGGTTCGGCTCCTCTCCGCCGAGTTGGCTTTGGCGGCGGGCGATGCGGC
Organism: Comamonadaceae bacterium; assembly: GCA_041311135.1. Classification (GTDB taxonomy): domain Bacteria; phylum Pseudomonadota; class Gammaproteobacteria; order Burkholderiales; family Burkholderiaceae_C; genus Limnohabitans. The sequence goes on from JBFYKC010000014.1 coordinate 1,903, forward strand.
GCAGGCGGTGATGCTGCTCGAACCTAAAGCCACAGTCTTGGCGAGCAACGACCGCGCAACCCGCATGCTGCTGGGTCAAGGCCGCGTGGCTACCCAAAAACCAGCACAAGCCAAAACGGCGGCGAGTGAACTGTCGTTGTGGTTGAACCAGCATCCGCGCGATGCGTCGGCGTGGTTGCTGTTGGCCTCGGCCTACGAAGCGCAAGGGGATGCGTTGCGCGCGATTCGTGCCCAGGCCGAAGCGCGCGCTGTGGAGTTGGACTATTCAGCCGCGGTCGACCGTTTCAAGGCGGCCCAGTTGCTGGCGCATCAACTGGCGGCAGAGGGCAAACTGAACCCTGCGGGTCATGTCGAGGCATCGATCATCGATGCCCGGCTGCGCACCTTAGAGAATTTGCGGCGGGAACAAGCGCTCGAGCGCTGAGTCAATCACCACGCCAAACGCGGAATACAGCAACGAGCCCAGCAAGGCTGAGCCAAAGCCGCGAACCCAAAAGCCATCCAACAAGCCAGCCGTCGCCCAGAACATGAAGGCGTTGATGACAAACAAAAACAAGCCCAACGTGAAAAACGTCACAGGCAAGGTCAGCACGACCAGTGCGGGACGCACGATGAGGTTGAAGATGCCGATGACCAAAGCGGCCATCATGGCGGACCCGAAGCTCGTCACTTCGACGCCGTTGTAGAGATGTGCCAAAGCCATCAAGGCGGTGGCGTGGAGTACCCAAGTCAAAAGTAGTTTCATTGCGCGGTCAGCATAGCATTCCCGCTATGATCCACACCCCGACTTTCACCCTGCTTTTTAGGTGGCAAACTCTAACGCGATGGCTGGCATTCACATCACCGACATTGAGGCGGCCATCAACTACTGGCGCGAACAAAAGCCCTCACCCGATGGCGTCACGCTGGCGCCCGAAATTCGGGCGTTGGCTGAGGTCTATGCGCTGATGATTTACTACCACCACGAAGAAGCGGCAGAAAAAGGCTTCCCTCCCAAAGCCTATGACGCGTGGTTGGCCTGGTACCGCACCACGCCCGATGCGCCGTGCATTGCCATTTGTTCCACCAGCCAGGGCGATGAAGAGTGCAAGGGCTGTGGCCGCAGCTTTGCCGAGGTGCAGTATTGGCCCGAGATGAGCCCTGCCGAGAAACGCAGCACTTGGCGGCGCATCACCATGATTGGGACGTCTTGGCGTTTCAACAAATACGCCGAACGTGCGTTGGCGAGTGCTTCTGTCGATGTGGGGGGGGCACAGGTCGAGGCCGACTAAGCCTTACTTCCAGCGCTCGCACTCGATGTCAACGGTGGTGGTGCCGTTGCTCATCATCACCACGCCTTCTTGAATCGTCGCTTGTAGCTGCATGCTGCGTTCAGCCAGTTTCGCCAAGTTTTGCGAAGCGCTGCTGGGGATGCGCCAAATTTGCAAGGTGGTGGGTTTGATGAGTTTGTTTTGCATGTTCTTCCACCAGACATCGCCCGCGCTAGAGAACACATACAACACCACTTGGTCGGCTTTGCTGCAGGCCTTGAGCAAAGGTTTTTCTTCGGGTTGACCCACTTCAATCCACAGGCGCTTGCGACCGGTGAAATCGGTCAGCATCACATCCGGTTCATCGGGATCCGACAATCCCGCGCCAAAACCCAACACGCCGTCCCCGCCGCACAGGTCTTGCAACTGATGGGCTTGTAGCGACAGCGCAACCAAGCGCACCATCATGCGTTCGTCGGTCTCGCTGGGGTGGCGCGCCAAGGTCAGCGCGTGGTCGGCGTAGTAGCCGTGGTCAATGTCAGCGATCTGAACGTTCGCTTTGAAGATGGTGGATTTGATCGCCATGAAGTTGCTGCCGAATCGACGCGTCTTACACGCGACGTGCGAGTTCGGCGGCTTTGCCCACGTAGCTGCCAGGTGTCATGGCCAGCAAACGGTCCTTGTCGGCTTGGGGAATTTGCAACGAGGCAATCAGACCATGCAGCGCTTCGGCGGTGACGGTTTTCCCGCGCGTGACTTCTTTCAACTGCTCGTAAGCGCCTTGCACCCCGTAGCGACGCATCACGGTTTGGATGGGCTCGGCCAACACTTCCCATGCGGCGTCAAGGTCAGCCTCCAGCGCTTCGCGGTTGAGTTCGAGCTTGTTCAAACCCACGCTGAGTGATTGATACGCCAAGGCGGCGTAGCCCAGCGCCACCCCCATGTTGCGCAACACGGTGGAGTCGGTCAGGTCACGTTGCCAGCGGCTGATGGGCAGCTTTTCACTCAGGTGTTTCAACACGGCGTTGGCCAAGCCTAAGTTGCCTTCGGCATTTTCAAAGTCGATGGGGTTGACTTTGTGCGGCATGGTCGACGAACCAATCTCACCCGCTTTCAAGCGTTGCTTGAAATAGCCCAAGGACACATAGCCCCACACGTCGCGTGACCAGTCGATCAGAATGGTGTTGGCGCGAGCCACGGCATCAAACAACTCGGCCATGTAGTCGTGGTGCTCGATTTGAATGCTGTAGGGCTGGAAGGTCAGGCCCAAGCCCAACGGCGCCGGGGTTTCAACCACTTTGCGGCTGAAGGCTTCCCAATCAAAGTCGGGCCATGCGCTGAGGTGAGCGTTGTAGTTGCCCACAGCGCCATTCATCTTCGCCATGATGCGCACGTTGGCAATGCGCTCGCGTACTTGCTTCAAACGCATGACCACGTTGGCCACTTCTTTGCCCACGGTGGTGGGGCTGGCCGTTTGACCGTGGGTGCGGCTGAGCATGGGCACGTCGGCGTAGTCGTGTGCCATCTCGCGCAGCTTGGTGATCAAGCCATCCAAGCCCGGCAAGATCACTTCGTCACGACCGGCTTGCAGTTGCAAGGCGTGGCTGGTGTTGTTGATGTCTTCGCTGGTACATGCGAAGTGCACAAATTCGGCGGCAGCTTCGAGCTCGGCGTGGCCTTTGAATTTCTTTTTGATCCAGTACTCCACCGCCTTCACGTCGTGGTTGGTGACCTTCTCTTCGTCTTTGATGGCCAGCGCATCTTCGGTGCTGAAGTTGCTGACCAAACCGATCAGATATGTGCGTGACGCAGCGCTCAAAGGTTTGAATTCCGCAAACCCCGCATCGCTCAAGGCGATGAACCACGCGATTTCCACTTGCACGCGGCGGTGCATATAACCTTGTTCACTCATCAGGGGGCGTAAAGCGGCGACTTTGCTGGCGTAGCGGCCATCCAGCGGCGACAAAGCGGTGACAGGGGAAACGTTGGAGGAGGTGGGGGTGTTTGTGCTCATCCCTGAATTTTAGGTGCACGTGTCTAGGCGCATGTATACGCAGCTTGGATAAGATAGAGGCCCGATTGATTTGTGAAAAACGTATGAAACTCATTGGTGCGATCACCAGTCCCTATGTGCGCAAAGTGCGCATCGTCATGGCCGAAAAAAAGCTGGACTACCAGTTTGTGACGGAGGACGTGTGGGCCGCCGACACCACCATTGCGGCGTCGAATCCCTTGGGCAAAGTGCCTTGCCTCATCATGGAAGGCGGCGAGGCCTTGTTTGATTCGCGCGTGATCGTGGAATACGTGGACACCCTCTCGCCCGTGGGCAAACTCATTCCCGGCAGCGGGCGTGAGCGTGCCGAGGTCAAAACTTGGGAAGCGTTGGCCGATGGCTTGTTAGACGCCGCCATCCTGGCGCGCTTGGAAGCCACATGGCCGGGCCGCAAAGACAGCGAACGCAGCCCGGCGTGGATTGACCGCCAAATGAAAAAAATCAACGACAGCTTGAGCGCCATGGACCGTGCGCTGGCCGAGCGCAGCCACTGCGTGGGCATCCATTTGAGTTTGGCAGACATCGCCGTGGGCGCTGCTCTGGGTTATTTGGATTTCCGTTTTCCCACCATCGACTGGCGCGGTGCGCACCCCAACTTGGGCGCGCTGTACGAGCGTTTGGCGCAACGCCAAAGCTTCAAAGACACAGCGCCCGCCTAACGCGGTTTATGCGTTCACGCGGCGTTTGAGCCATCGCATCAAGCTGCCCAGCACGGGCAGCTTTTCATACAACTCTTCCGCCGCATCCCAGTAGTCGCGATGCACGGCGACGCGCCATTGGCCCGCCTCTTCGCGCAGCACCAAATGGCTGGCGCCACGAATGATGAGGGGCTCACCTGCTTTGGCACTGCGCAAGGTGAAGATGAAATCCCACGTCACAAAACACTGCACCCCCTGTTGCACCTGTTGTGTGATGACGAAGCGGGGCGCTTCTAAGCTTTCAAACATGTGCGCAAAGATGCGTGCAATGGCCGGCACGCCTTGCACCTCATTGAATGGGTCTTTGAATTGCGCATCGGTGGTGTAGAGGTCGGCCAGCCGTGCGACATCGGCGGGTTGCAAATGCTCGAAGAAACGCACCACGCTTGCCAGTGCGGCTTCGGGTGTGGTACATGGCGCGGGGGAGTTGGCAATTGACATGGTGTGTGAGAGTCGACAGAAGCAGGTCAAAGACCGGTGACGCGGCGTAGGACCGAAAAGTACGCGCGGTAGGGCAACACGCGCAGCAATTGCAACCACGCGGTGAACCGCTTGGGAAAGTGCATTTGAAACTCGCCGCGCGCCCAGCCGCGCACGATGGCTTTTGCAGCATCGTCAGGGCGAATCAACGCCGGCATGGGAAATTCGTTGGCGGCCACCAGGGGCGTGTCCACAAACCCAGGGTTGATCAGGCTCACGCCAATGCCCTGCGGTGACAAGTCGTAATACAAGGTTTCTGCCAAGTTGATGAGTGCGGCCTTGGTGGGGCCGTAGGCCAAGCTGTGTGGCAAGCCACGAAAGCCAGCCACGCTAGCCACCAGGCTCAAGTGGCCATGGCCTTGCGCTAACAAGGTGGGCAGCACCGCATCGAGCATGTGCAGCGCGCCGACGTAATTCACTTCTTGATGACGCAGCATCGACGGCAAGTCAAACTGGGTGGCGCGTTGGGCTTGGTAGTAGCCTGCGCAATACATCACCACATCGAGCCCTTGCTCGGCGCGTACGTGCGCAGCGGCGTGGATCATGGCCGTGGCGTCGACCACATCCAAGACCACCGCCTGAGCGCCTGGATGGGTGTCTACAAACTGCTGCAACAGTGGCGCTTGTCGCGCTGAAACCACCACGCGTGCGCCTGCTTTGTGCAGCGCATGTGCGGTGGCGAGACCAATCCCACTGGACGCGCCGATCAGCCACACACTGCGCCCATGCCAATCGGTGATGGACGGGTTGAGAGGGCGAAAGAACAAGCCCATGGTGCTTTAAAGTTTGACCAAGGTGTACTGCACCACGTCGATGTTGTGCTGCTCAAACGCCGCTTCGCAGTAGGCCAAATAGAACTCCCAAATGCGCACAAAGCGCTCGTCAAAGCCGAGCTGCAGCACCTGTGTTTTGTCCGCTAAAAATTGGTGACGCCAACGGCGCAAGGTTTCGGCGTAGTCCAAGCCAAAGGTCATTTCATCGATCACTTGCAAGCCTGCGCGGTTGGCTTGCGCGCGGAACTCGCGTGGGCAAGGCAAACAGCCGCCCGGGAAGATGTACTGTTGAATGAAGTCGGTGCTTTTGACATAGCGCTCAAACAACGCGTCATCAATGACGATGCTTTGAATGCACGCCTTGCCACCAGATTTCAACAGACGTGCCACCGTGTCAAAGTAGGTGCTCCAATATTCTTGGCCGACGGCCTCGATCATCTCGATCGAGCAGATCGCGTCGTAGGGGCCGTCGTCAATGTCGCGGTAGTCCTGTAGGCGCAGGTTGCTGGTGGTGCTCAACCCTTGTTGTTGCATGCGTTGCTGGGCATAGCTCAGCTGCTCGTGGCTGAGCGTGACGCCACTCATGTGGGCGCCAAATTCTTTGCCACCGAGCTCGGCCAATGCCCCCCAGCCGCAACCAATTTCCATGATGCGGTCGCCGGCTTTGGCCTCCACCATTTGCAAGGCGCGACGCACCTTGGCCGTTTGTGCTGTGGCCATGGGTTGGTTGCGATCGTCGCCAAACCAGGCGGACGAATAGTTCATGGTCGGGTCCAACCACAGCGTGTAAAACGCGTTGCCTAAGTCGTAATGGGCGTGGATATTTTTTTTGCTGTTGCTGCGGGTGTTGCGGTGGAGCAAGTGCCGCACGCGGTAAAACAAGCGACCCAACCAATGGCCGTAAATCACCTCTTCCATGTCGCGACGATTGGCGATTAGCAGCTGCAACAGGTCGGCCAAGTTGCTGGTGGTCCAGTCGCCTGCGATGTAGCTTTCGGCAAAACCAATGTCACCCGATTTGAGGGCCTGAGTCAGCGGTGACCAGTTGTGCAAATGCAAGGTCACATTCAAGTGCGTGTCGGCTGCATGGCCGAATTGTTCGGTTCGCCCATCGGGCCATTGCACATGCAAGGTGCCGTGCTGCAAACGCTGTAACAGTTTCACCACGCGGCGCGCGGCAGCTGGCATCGATGGGCTCTGTGCGTCTGCCAGGGGGGTGTTGGTCAACGTGGAGGTGTTCATGGCGAGTGGCCTTTCCAAATTAGCGGGTCACGAAGTCGGTGGGAGGGGTGGGTTTGGTGAAGAACGGCACGTGCTTGAGCCAGAGCTTCAGCGCTTGCCAGTGAATGCGTGCGACCACCATCAAGGTCATCAAGGGGTAGGCCCATAACGCGCGGCGGAGTGCTTCTGCTGTGATGGGTTCGAGCGCGCCACTGACGCTGGTTTCAATCAAGGGGCCTTCGGCATCGTCGTGGTCCACACGTGCGACGGTGTGCGCGTCCGTGCGCAAAAAACGAAAGCGGTAGCGGCCTCGGACCTCGCAAAACGGCGACACATGAAATACCTTGGTGGCCTCTTGCTCCATGCCATAACGGGGACGATCGAGCAAATAGCAATGGCGTTCACCAAAGGTGTTGTTCACTTCGACCACGATGGCGCGCAAGCTGCCATCGGTTGCATGGCAATACCAAAAGCTCACCGGTTTGAAGGTGTACCCCAATACGCGTGGGTAGCAATGCAACCAAACCTCACCCGTCGCGTCGGTGATGCCCTCTTGCTGCAGCATGGCATCCAACCAGGCGAGGGCGCCGCCCCCTTCTGCGCTGCGTCCATCGCCATGGTCGACATCGTGAAAGCTGATGACGCCGCGACGGTTGAGGGGCAGGACGGACGAGCCTTCGGCTTGCAGCTTGCGCATGGGCAGCATGAGAAAAAACGTGCCGTACACAAACGCGTGGTGCTTGGGGCGCAAGCGGGTGTGGCGCACTTGACCAAACCCGATCAAGGCGTGTGAGGGCGTTGTGTGCGATGCGTGTTGATGGGTCATGGGTGCGTTGCCAACCATGCTTGCGCCGCAGCGCGACCGGCTTTGAAGCCATCCTCGTGAAACCCATAGCCCATCCACGCGCCTGCGAACCAGGTGCGTTGCTGTCCCTGCAACTTGGCCATGTGGGCTTGTGCCTCAATGGCCGGCAAATCAAACACAGGGTGTGCGTAGTTGTATTCGCCCAAGATGTGCTTGGGGTCGATGTCGCGCACGGGGTTGAGTGACACGATCACATCTTGCGTGAACGGCAGCGGTTGCAACAAGTTCAACCAGTAGTGCAAACAGACGCGGGTGGATTCGGTGTTGTCGCTCGCCGCGCGTTCGTAGTTCCAGGCGGCCCATGCCAATTTCTTTTTCGGCATGACACGCGTGTCGGTGTGCAACACCGCACGATTGGGGTGGTACCGAATCGCGCCGAGTGTGGCTTGCTCGTCAGCCGTGGGTGCGTTGAGCATGGCCAGCGATTGGTCCGCATGCGTGGCCAAGATGACATGATCAAATGGCTCAGCACCCGCCTGCGTGTGCAGCGTCACGCCCTCGGCATGGCGATCAATGCGCAGCACAGGGGTGTTCAAACGTGCGTCTGGAATGGTCGCCACAATTTTTTCCACATAGTGGCGGGCACCGCCTGCGACGGTGTACCACTGGGGTCGGTGGTTGACTTGAATCAGTCCATGGTTGTGACAAAACCGAATCATGGTGGCGACAGGAAACTGCAGCATCTGATCGGTGGGACAGCTCCAAATGCAGCCCAACATGGGCAACAGGTACCAATCGCGAAACGCATGGCTGAAGCGGTGTTGGGCTAAGAACGCAGACAGCGGTTGCGCCAACTCGTGGTCTTGGTTGCGTTCGGCCAAGGCAGTGGCCAAGGCGTTGAAGCGAATCACATCGCGCAGCATGCGCAAAAAGCTGGGCTTGAACAGGTTGCTGCGTTGGGCAAACACGGTGTTCAAGTTGGCCCCGTTCCATTCCAAGGCCGCGCGGCCTTGTGTCTGCGGTACTTGCACCGAGAACGACATGTCGGATTTGACGGTGGCCACTTGCAGCTCTTGAAACAAGCCAATCAGGCCGGGGTAGGTGCGCTCGTTGTAGACCAAAAACCCGGTGTCTACGCCGTGCGTTTGCATGCCGGTGGCGGAGGGCAAGGTCACATCCACGGTGTGGGTGTGACCGCCAAAATAATCGCCCGCTTCAAACAGCGTGATGTCGGCATGGCCGCGCAAGTGATGTGCGGCCGACAAGCCCGAAATGCCCGAACCCACGATGGCAATGCGACTCATGGGGTCGTACCTTTCGCTGCCAATTGCTTTTCAATTTCTTGCACAAAGCTTTTGTCCTGCGGCCCTGTCATGCTGCTGAAGCTTTTGATCTGTTGGCCATCACGGCTGATCACGTATTTGTAAAAATTCCACTTCGGCGTGGTGTGGGTGAGTTCGGCCAGTTGCTTGAACAGCGGGATGGCATCGGCACCACGCACGGTGGTTTTCACAAACATGGGGAACTTCACGCCAAAGGTGTTCTCGCAAAAATCTGCAATCTTGGCATTGCTCTCGGGCTCTTGCGAAAAGTCATTGCTGGGGAAGCCCAACACCACCAAGCCACGGTCTTTGTATTTGGCGTACAAGGCTTCCAAGCCCTTGTATTGGGGGGTGAAGCCGCAAAAACTGGCCGTGTTCACCACGACGACGACCTGTCCCGCGTACTGGCAAAGTGCCTGAGGCTTTTCATCTTGCAGGCGCAGAACCGTGTGTTGCAGCACGCGAGGACAACTGGTTTCTGTGGCGCTGTGCGCTGGGACGATCAGTGTCAAAAGTCCACATATCAAAAAAATAAGTCGAAACATAGCCAAACGGACCTTTCTTCCTGGACAATCATCGCGTACGATTTTGGTTTTGTCCAGGACAAATATAAACCCTCACATCCAACTGGTGAATCCCATTTATGAACTCACGTGATGAACATTCACAGGTCATGTTGTCGATTGCAGCGGTCGAACGCGATACCGGCATTGGCAAAGACACGTTGCGGGTCTGGGAGCGTCGCTATGGTTTTCCTGTGCCGGAACGGGATGTCCATGGCGAGCGTATCTACCCGATGTCGCAAGTGGAAAAGCTGCGCGTCATCAAGCGTTTGATGGACCAAGGGCACCGGCCTGGGCGCATCGTGGCGCAGTCCATGGAGGTGTTGCAGCACCTGAGCCGTGGTCAAGCCAACATTCGCGCCAAGGAAGACGCTCAACCGCACCAGGCGCGCGAGGACTTGGCGGCGTTCATCGCCCTCATTCAAATGCAGGACGAAGAAGGTTTGCGACGTGAGTTGCACAAGCGCCTGATGCAAGAGGGCGTGCAACGCTTTGTGTTGGACCTCGTGGCGCCCCTGACGCACCTTATTGGGGAAGCGTGGGCACGCGGCAATTTGGCCGTGCACGAGGAGCACCTCTACACCGAATGCGTTTCCCGTGTGTTGCGCCAAGCCATATCGAGCATTGCGCGTCCTTCAGAAACCCAAGGGCCACGCGTGCTGCTCACCACTTTTCCACAGGAAGAACATGGCCTCGGTTTGCTCATGGTGGAGGTTTTGTTGACGGTGCAAGGGTGTCGTTGTGTGTCCTTGGGCACACAAACGCCACTGCGCGAAATTGCCCAAGCCGCGATTGCGCACAGCGCAGATGTGGTGGCTTTGAGCTTCAGTGTCAACATGAACGCCAACCATGTGGTGGATGGTTTGAATGAGTTGAACTTGTTGTTGCCCGCTTCGGTCGAGGTGTGGGCCGGTGGCGGTGCTTCAGCGTTGCGCCGTCGCGCGATTGATCGCGTGACCGTGGTTTCCGACTTGGCTGCGCTGACGGATGCGGTACAAGGTTGGCGTGGTCAACAACCGTCTGCGCAAGCCAAGAACCACGATTGGTCGTGAGTGCCCACCTAAAATTCACCCACCATGCGTGAATCTTCTTTGTTGCCCCCTGCCTTTTTGTCGAAATTGACTTCGCGTCAAGAGGCCGTGCAACGCGTGGCGCGCTTGCGAGAACAGGGACCCGTGGTGTTCACCAATGGCGTGTTCGATGTGTTGCACCGCGGCCATGCGTCTTACCTGGCGCAGGCGCGCAGCCTCGGCGGCAGTTTGGTGGTGGCGCTCAACAGCGATGCCTCGGCCCGTCGTTTGGGCAAAGGTCCAGATCGCCCCCTCAACAACGAACTGGACCGTGCGGCCTTGATGGCCGCACTGGAATCGGTCAGCTTGGTCACGTGGTTTGACGAAGACACGCCCCTCGAGCTGATCACCGAATTGCGCCCCGATGTGTTGGTCAAAGGCGGCGACTACGACATGTCCACCTTGGCGGAAACGCGCGTGGTGTTGGCCTACGGCGGGCGGGCCCAAGCGATTCCGTTTGTGGACGGTTACTCCACCACCGCGTTGGTAAAAAAAATCCGTCAAGGTTAAAAGGCCCTCAGTCCTCGGCCCTCCGTGACGAGGTGCCAAACACCGCGTGCCACAGGGCTTGAATCGCGGCGCATTCTTCGGCTAATTCCGCGGGCGGCACTTGCGTGGGCTGTTCATCCAAGCGCGCGCGGTGTTGCACACGGCGCAACTCACGGTACGCACTGCCCGCGGCTTGACCCACGCCCGCAGGCAACAAGCCGGCCTTTTCCGCATTGAGCAACAAGGCGATGTTGCCGACATTGCCCAGCAGGCTGGGATGTTGTGCGGCATGGGCCAACACCAAGTACTGCACCACAAACTCCACGTCCACCATGCCGCCGGCGCTGTGCTTCACATCAAACAAGCCGCTCTTGACGGTGTGGGCTGCGCGCAGCTTGTCACGCATCGCCACAATTTCTTCGCGCAAAGCCGTGACGTCACGACGCGCGTTGATCACTGAGGCGCGCACGCTGTCAAAACGCTCTTTCAATGCCGGTGCGCCCAAACAGAAACGCGCACGTGTCATAGCTTGATGCTCCCATGTCCATGCGGTGTTTTCGCCGCGTTGGCATTGGTAGTCGGCGTAGGCCTCAAAGGTGGAGACCAACAAACCCGAGTTGCCGTTGGGACGCAAGGCCGTGTCAATTTCGTACAAATCGCCGTCGCTGGTTTTCACCGTCAACCAGTTGATGAGCTTACGTACATAGGCTGCGTAAATTTCGCCTGCCCGTTCGTGCGTGTCTTCGTACACAAACACAATGTCAAGGTCACTGCCATAACCGAGCTCTTTGCCGCCCAGCTTGCCGTAGGCCAAGATGGCGAACTGCGGCTCCTCGCGGTGGCGTTGTTTGAAGTGTTGCCACACCCATCGGCTGGTGATTTTCAACACGCTGTCGGCCAGCGCGCTCAAATCATCGGCCACTTGCTCGACGGTGATGCGTCGCTCCACATCGCGGGCCAAGGTACGGAACACTTCAGCGTGGTGCGCGCGACGCAGCAAGTTGAGCAAGGTTTCTTCATCGGCTTGGCCAGTGGATTGCAGCGATACCAAGCGGCGCTCTAGCTCTTGCTCAAACTCGTCATGGACAAAGCGTTCGGCCAGCAGGGCTTCGCCGGCCAATTCATCAATCACACCCGGATGTTGCAACAGGTATTTGGCCGGCCAGCGTGCCAAGCCCAACAAGCGCATGAGTTGCTCATGCACACGGGGGCGTTCGACCAACAGGGCCAAGTAACTTTCTCGGCGTAACAAGGGCTCAATCCAGTCACTCCACCGCGTAGCGGCGTCTTCGGTGATGCGGCCTTCTTCTACCCAAGCATTGGTGCGTTGCAACAGTTTCAACAGACGTTGCATGCCTTCATCTCGCAAGGCACGCACGCGAGGTTGTTCTTGCCAATGTGCCACACGTTCGCGCAAACGCGCGTTGAGGGTGGGCAGTAGCGAGGCGAGGTCCACATGGGTGGGCGACGTGGTGGCAGTCTTGCATCCCTTGCAAGCGCCTGAGGCCGATTCGGGTTTTTCTCCCAGCCCCAACAGACGGTCAAACTCTTGCGCCACCAATTCGCGGTGGCTGTCGAGCTGGCTCAAGAAGTCACAGGCGTCGCCAAAACCCAGCGTCCAAGCGATCCAGTTCAAGTCCTCGTCTTGGGTCGGCAGAACGTGGGTTTGCTGGTCGTCCAAATACTGAATGCGGTGTTCGACTTGACGCAAGAACACATAGGCTTTGGCCAAGGCTTCGGCGGTGGCGGCAGGCATCAAGTTGGCTTGCGTCAACCGCTGCAAGGCTTGCAGTGTGGGGCGGGTGCGTAGTTCGGGAAAGTGGCCGCCGCGCACCACTTGCAGCAGTTGCACGGTGAATTCAATTTCACGAATGCCCCCGCGTGACAACTTCACATCGTTGGCGCGTTCAGGACGCCCCGCACTTTGCTTGGCCGAGTGGTTGCGGATCTGCTGATGCAAACCGCGCAGCGATTCAAACACGCTGTAGTCCAAGTAGCGGCGGAACACAAAGGGCAACACTGTGTCGCGCAAATCAAGGGCTTGTGTTTTAGCGCTGGCAGGCGCCACGACGCGGCTTTTCAACCACGCAAAGCGTTCCCACTCGCGACCTTGCACCAAGAAGTATTCCTCTAAGGCTTGACGCGACACCACGCTGGGGCCTGAGTTCCCGTTGGGGCGCAAAGCCAAGTCCATGCGAAACACAAAACCGTGCTCGGTGGTGTCGCCAATCAGGCTGTAAATCAGTTTGACGGCGCGCGCAAAGTAGTCATGGTTGCTGATGCGACCGCGTCCGTCGGGCAAGCCCGTGGTGTCGCCGTCTTCGTCATACACATAAATCAAGTCGATGTCGCTGGAGACATTCAATTCGCGTGCGCCAAACTTGCCCATGCCAATGATCCACAACACGGCGCGCGCGCCTTGGGGTGTGGTCGGCACGCCATAGCTGGCATCGAGCTGTTGCTGCGCTTCTTGGTACGCGATGTCCAAAGCGAATTCCCCCAGTTCGGTGACGGCGCGGGTCACCACGTCCAAACCCACGCGGGTGTCGCAGTCCAACACAACCAGTCGTTCCATCACCAATTGGCGCAGCATGCGCATGGCGTCGCCACAGCTGTGGGTCTGGCGTAGCGCGTCAAAGCAGGTTTGTATCGTGGCCAAAACGGGAGGCCCAGGCGGCAGCAAGTGCACTTCATTGGCGTAGCGGCGGCGCAGGCGCTGAACGAAGCGCGAAGATGTACTCAAATCTTGCGGCGAGGAGGGGATAATTCCGGTCATGTTGCTGGCGCCATGAAACATTTGTCTGACTCTTTCAATTCCACCCCCGTTGCTGCTGAAACAGATTTAGCTTCTAAATCTGTGTGGCGTCGTGCGGTCTACTGGACCTTGGGTCTGGTGGTCCTGGCTTGGGTGGTGGTGGTGCTGGCTTGGAGTGCCTTGCACATTTTCATTGTGCCGCGAATTGCCGACTACCGCGAAATGGTGCAACAGCAAGCCTCACGTGCCATGGGGGTACGCCTCGAGATTGGCAGTCTGCGTGTCGAGGGGGGGTGGTGGGTGCCCTGGTTGGAAGTGACCGATGTGCGCTTGTTTGACCGCGAAGGACGCGAAGCGCTGCATTTGCCTCGGGTATTGGCCGCAGTGTCACCGCGTTCGTTACTGCGTGGGCATTTAGAACAACTCACCGTGGATCGGCCGGAATTAGAAATTCGCCGTGATACCGCCGGCCATGTGTGGGTTGCGGGTTTGGACATCGCAGCCGAGGGCGATGGTCGTAGCGCCGATTGGTTTTTTTCGCAGCCGCAATTTGTGGTGCGTCAAGGGGTGGTGCATTGGCGCGACGACAGCCGTGCAGAGGCCGTTCAAGCCAATGCACCGGTGCTGACGCTCAGCGATGTCGATGTGTCGGTGCAGAACCAGTGGTTTGGTCATGACCTGCGGGTTGACGTCACGCCGCCTGCAGCGCTGGGTCAGCGCATCTCGTTGCGTGGCAAGTTTCAGCAGGTACCTTGGCAGCGTGCTGGTGACGTGGCGCAGTGGTCGGGCGAACTGTTTGCCGACCTGCCCTATGTTGACTTGGCCAGCATGCGTCAATGGGTGGTGATGGACAAAGGCCTGTCGCTGCAAGAAGGGCGAGGCGCCATTCGTTTGTGGACCGATGTGCGTCGTGGTCAACCGGTGGGGGTGACGGCCGATGTGGCGGTGGATGCGGTGGCGGCCCGTTTGGGGGCCGACTTGAAGCCCCTCAGCTTACGCCACGTGCAGGGTCGACTCGGGGCGCAGTGGTTGGATGGCGAAGTCGAGATCAGCAGCCAAGACTTGGTGTTCGACACCCAAGAGGGCGAACGTTGGCCCGGCGGTGTGTTGCGCGTGAGCTGGCGCGGTGAGGCTTTCGATTCGGGCACGCTCAGTGCCGACCGCTTGGACCTGGATGCGCTGAACCAGGTCAGCCAACGGCTGCCATTGGCAGAACCTTTGCGACGCCTGTTGGCGCGTGTGCAACCCCAAGGCCAAGTGAACCAACTCAAAGCCACGTGGCAACAACAAGACGGTGCGTTGTTGCGTTACACCGCGCGTGGCCACGTGCGGCAATTTGCGATGCAGCGTGATGCGCAAGCCGACGGTGTGTGGGCGCAGCTGCCAGGCATTCAAAGTGCACAGGTCGAATTTGATATCAGCGAAACCGGTGGCAAAGCACGCGTGGGCGTGCACCAAGGCAGCCTCACCTTGCCTGCAGGCTTGGATGAACCACGACTGGCGTTGACAGACGCGTCGGTGCAACTGGCTTGGCAACGCAAAGGCGACGAGGTGTCGGTGCAGTTCACCCAAGGTCGCGTACAAAACGACGATGTGGCAGGTGAGTTCAATGGCAACTGGAAGACGGGCGAGCGCGGCGAGCGTTTGCCTGGCGTGTTGGACTTGACCGCCTCCTTCTCACGTGCGCAGGTGGCGCACGTGCATCGCTATTTGCCCAACACCTTGCCTGCCGATGTGCGTGCCTACGTGCGCCAGGCCGTGCTCGCGGGCGATGGCAGCCATGGGTTGCTGCGCCTGCGCGGTCATTTGAAAGACATGCCATTTGACAACCCCAAGTTGGGTGAGTTTCGTGTGTCGGCCCACATTGCCCACGGGCGCTATGCCTATGTGCCAGCGCCGATACCCAAACCCAAAGCAACGCCCGAGCCCGTGTGGCCTGCGCTGACCGAAGTCGATGGCGAGTTGGTGTTTGAGCGCAGCGCCCTGCGCTTCACCGGTCGCACGCAGTTGGCGGGGGCACCTGATGTGACATGGCAAAAAGTAGAAGCACTGGTGCCGAACTTGGCAGATGCGGTGGTGAGCGTGACTGGCGAAGCACGTGGCCCGTTGAAGCAAGTGTTGGATGTCATTGCCAAGTCCGCGTTGAATGAGTTGACCGGAACGGTGTTGAACAAGAGTCAAGCCACGGGCGATGCCAATTACCAATTGGCGCTGACGCTACCGCTTGCGCAACTCAAGGACACCAAAGTGCAAGGCAGTGTGGGGTTTGCCGACAACGCGCTGCAAGTCATTCCTGGCACGCCGGTGTTGAACCGCACGCGCGGGACGTTGCAGTTCAGCGAATCAGGCTTCAAGCTCAAAGGCTTGCAAGCCCAGTTGCTGGGCGGAGAGGCTAATTTAGAAGGCGGGTTGTCGTTTGCCGCCAATCAAGACCAGTCGCCCTTGCAACTCAAGATCAAGGGCGAACTCACGGCAGATGGATTGCGCCAAGCCAAAGAGTTGGGCTTTGTCTCACGGCTCGCGCAACGTGCCAAAGGCAAGTCTGAGTACAGCGCCACGTTGGGTTTGCGCCGTGGCGAGCCCGAACTGCTGATCACGAGCAACCTCAAAGGCATGGCACTGAGCTTGCCCGCACCGCTGACCAAAGCAGCAGCGACTGCATTGCCGCTGCGCATTGAGACCCAGCTCACCCGCGAATCCCTTCAGCCCAAAGCGCGCGTGTTGCAAGACCAAATCAAAGTCTCGCTCGAGCGTGTGGCTGCCGTGACCTATGTGCGTGACCTCAGCGGTCCGCGTCAGCGCGTGTTACGTGGGGGCATTGCCGTAGGTGCCTCCGCCTTAGATAGCGTGCCGATGCGTGACAACGCGGTGAGCTTGAGTTTGCAGTTGCCCATGGTCGACATCGATGCGTGGAATGCCGCGCTCACTGAGTTGACCGGCACCACCTTGTTGAAGCGCAAAAACACCTCCGCCAAGGCGATTGGCAGCGAAGCCGATGGCGATTCGGCGCAAGACTATTTGCCCAGCTTTGCCACCTTGCAAGCCGACCAGGTAAGAGTGTCCGATCGTTTGATTCACAAAGTCGTGGTGGGGGGGTCTCGCCAGAACGAGGTTTGGCGCTTGAACATCAGCGCCGAAGAGCTCAATGGCTCCGCCGAAGTGCGCCCCGCCAGCGGCAACACCCCGGCGCAGTTGTTTGCACGTTTGGCGTACTTGAATATCCCACCAAGCTTGGTGCCCGATGTCGAGCGTTTGTTGAGCGAGCAACCCAGCAGCATCCCCACGCTGGACATCGTGGTGTCGGATCTGACCTTGCGTGGCAAAAAATTAGGGCGTTTGGAAATTGATGCGGTCAACCGTGCAGGAACCAACGCCACGCGCGAATGGCGTTTGAACAAATTCAACGTCACCCTGCCAGAAGCCACGCTGACGGCCAATGGCAGTTGGATCGCCGATGGCCCACGTCAACGCCGCACAAACATGAGTTTTGTGTTGGCTGTGCGAAACAGTGGTGACTTGCTCAATCGCTTGGGCACACCCGATGCCATTCGCGGTGGCGAAGGCCGCTTGGAGGGACAGGTGTCATGGCAGGGCTCACCCATTACCTTGCACTACCCCAGTATGTCGGGCAAGGTGAACATGGCCATTGAAAAAGGTCAATTCCTAAAAACAGAGCCGGGTGCGGCCCGCTTGCTCGGTGTGCTGAATTTGCAAGCCTTGCCGCGTCGCTTGACTTTGGACTTCAACGATATCTTCAGCGATGGATTTGCGTTTGACTTTGTGCGTGGCGACGTGCGCATTGAACAAGGCGTGGCGTTCACCAACAATTTGCAAATGAAAGGCGTGGTGGCCGGCGCCTTGATCGAAGGCACTGCCGATCTGGCGCATGAAACGCAAGACTTGAAAGTGGTGGTGGTGCCTGAAATCAATGCCGGCACCGCCTCGCTGTATGTGGCCACCATCAACCCCTTGGTTGGTTTGACCAGCTACTTGGCGCAGATGGTGTTGAGCAAGCCCTTGGTCCGCGCGGGCACCACGGAATTTCATGTGGATGGCACATGGGCCAACCCACGGGTCACCAAGGTCGAGTGATGTCTTTGCCCATCGGCCACCCTTCGCGTCGGCGCGTGCTGTGGGCCTTGTTGGTGCTCTTGGTGGTGGCCATGCTCAGCACCTTGGTGTGGCTGGCGGGGCGCTACGAAGTGAGTCAAGTGCAAAACCGCATCGAGCGCGATGCGGCTGATGCGGTCAGCGACATCCGCACCGCGCTCACGCGCAACGTGCAAAGCTTGCAAGCTTTGCAATACGCCGACCGTGTCAAAGTGCCTTGGCAACAAGATGCCGCAGTTCTGTTGCGCGAACACCGCGAATGGCTTCGTCTCGAATTGCGCGATGTGGATTTGCGTGTGGTCAAAAGCATCGACACCCCCTTTCGTGCGCCGGTGTTCAAACGTTTGGGGCGCGAAGCGAATCAACCTGAGGTGGTGCAAGCCTGCGGCGTGGCGCGTCGCCAAAGCGGACCAGGCTATGGCGCCAGCACCTATGTGCCGCAGGCCGATGGCTTAGGCTTGGAGATCATGGACTTGTGCCTGCCCGTCATCACCGATGGGCAACTCACGGGGTACACCGTGGCCACGTATTCGTTGGGTGAAATTTTGATCACCATGGTGGGACCGCAGTTGACGCGCAGCCAAGAGGTGTCCTTCACCGAGTCTGATGGCACGCGCTTGGCCATGCACGGCAATGTGCGACGCGGCTCGCGCGTTTTCACGGCTAAACAGTTGTTGGACTTGCCAGGCCACACCATGGTCTTGCGCATTGACAGTTGGCGTGGCGCACCTGATCTGTTTCCCAATGTGCTGACGGCCTTGGTCACCGCCATGGCTCTGGCCTTGGTGACGGTGCTGAGCATGCTGGCGCGTGACATGCGCCGTCGCCAACGCGTGGAGTTGGACTTGGCCGAAGCCTTGGCGTTTCGCAAGGCGATGGAAGACTCGCTGGTCACTGGTTTGCGGGCGCGTGACAAAGAAGGTCGCATCACCTATGTCAACCCAGCGTTTTGCGAAATGGTCGGCTTTGAAGCCCATGAGCTGATTGGCCGCAGTATTCCTGCGCCTTATTGGCCACCCGAAATGGTGGACGAATATGGCCAACGCCAAGCCTTGCGCTTGGCGGGCAACGCGCCCGCGCGTGAGGGCGTGGAATCGGTGTTCATGCGCAAAAACGGCGAACGTTTTGCCGTGTTGATCTTCGAAGCCCCCTTGATCAACGCCGTGGGCGAGCAAACGGGTTGGATGGGTGCGGTGCTCGACATCAGTGAACAACGTCGCGTGGAAGAGGTCTCGCGTGCCAGCCAAGAACGCTTGCAAGCCACCGCGCGTTTGGCCACCGTGGGTGAGATGGCCTCGCTGCTCAGCCACGAGCTCAACCAGCCGTTGGCGGCCATTTCCAGTTACGCCACGGGCAGCATGAACTTGCTGCAAGACGCGGCGTTGCAAGACCCGCAGTTGGCAGAAACACTCAGCAGTGCGATCCAACGCATTGGGCAGCAGGCCGAACGTGCTGGCAAAGTCATCAAAAGCGTGCACGACTTCGTACGTCGTCGTGACCAAGCGCGTGAAGCGGTGACGCCGCGTGCGTTGTTAGACGACGTGATGCCGTTGGTCAGCTTGCAAGCCCGCAAGCTCGGCGTGCGCGTGGCGGTGCACTGCCCCACCGACTTGCCCGCGGTGTTGTGCGACCGGACCATGGTGGAACAGGTGCTGCTCAACCTCTCGCGCAACGCCATGCAAGCCATGGCCGAAGACACGCCCAACAAGGTGCTGACCTTGACTGTGCGCCATGCCGCGTCGAATGCCACCAGCCGCTGGTTGGAATTCACGGTGGCCGATGTGGGGCATGGCATTCCGGAGGAGGTGGCTGAGAAACTCTTCACGCCTTTCTTCACCACCAAACAAGAGGGCATGGGCTTGGGCCTGAGTTTGTGCCGGACCGTGGTAGAACAGCATGGTGGCTTTCTGAGCCACCGCCCCAATACGCCACGTGGCACGGTGTTCAGTTTCACCTTGCCACAATCGTGACGCGAGGAATCTTTCATGCAACCCACACAAGACGCTTTGGTTTTTATTGTTGACGACGATGCCGGCGTGCGCGAGGCCCTGGCGTGGTTGCTGCGCTCGCGTCGTTTGCCCAGCCAGTCGTTTGACAGCGCCGATGCCTTCGCGGCATTTTTAAAAACAAGCTTGCAGCCATGGCGGCCCACACAGCCGGGTTGTTTGTTGCTTGATGTGCGCATGCCCGGCATGAGCGGTTTGGCTTTGTTTGAACATCTGATCGAACTGCAGCTGCTTGAGGTATTGCCGGTCATCTTTTTGACGGGTCATGCCGATGTGCCCACCGCGGTGGACTCTGTCAAACGGGGCGCCTTTGACTTTTGCGAAAAACCGTTTTCTGACAACGCCTTGGTTGATCGTGTCGAGCAAGCGCTGGCCCGATCGGCGCAGACCCAAGCGGCCCAACGCAGCAAACAAAACCTGCAGCACAACTTGGCCGACTTGACCGACCGTGAACGCGACGTGATGCACTTGGTGGTCGAGGGTTTGCCTAACAAATTGATCGCGGACCAACTCGACATCAGTGTGCGCACCGTCGAAGTGCACCGTGCGCGGGTGTTCGACAAGATGAACGTCAAGTCCGCCGTCGAACTGGCCAATTTGCTGCGCAGCGAATGAGGGCGGCACACTCCATGCACGTGCGTCGCGCGATTCAACGGACCTTCGAAGTGCTGTTGCTCGCCAGTTTGGTGGCGTGCGGCACCGCCATCCGTGCCCCGGTGGATGATTCGGGGCGTCGCCCTGCCCCGACTCGCCCGGCAACCGAGGCGCCGCGCGCGACGGGTTCGTTGGCCGGTATGCCTGGCACGCCGAGCCCGCAGCAAAGTTACCGCAGTCGATGGGTGGCAGCGTCATGGAACGACATCCCAGGTTGGCAAAACGACACACTGCAGGATGCGTGGAATGCGTGGCTGCAAAACTGCGAACGTCCGGGCCCTTTGTTTGCCCTGTTGTGCACGGATGTGCGTCAACTCATGTTGGCCAATGACGATGACCGTCGCTTGTGGATGATGAGCCATTTGCAGCCCTACCGCGTGGAGTCGTTAGACGGTGTGGGCGAAGGGTTGTTGACCAGCTATTACGAGCCGTTGTTTGATGCATCGGCCACGCAACGCCCGGGTTTTGAGGTGCCCTTGTATGCACCGCCTGAGGGTTTGGCGGAGGCGCGTCGCGCAGGTCGTCCTTGGTTCTCGCGCCAAGAGATCGATACCTTGCCGCAAGCGCGTGAGGCGCTGCGGGGCCGAGAGGTGGCGTGGCTGGCCGACCCGATAGATGCCTTGGTGTTGCACATCCAAGGTTCTGGCCGCGTGCGCGTGTCCCAGCCGGATGGCACCACACGCGTGGTGCGTTTGGCGTTTGCCGGTTCGAATGAGCAGCCGTACCAAAGCGTGGGGCGTTGGTTGTTGGATCGCGGCTTGATTCGCGATGCCTCGTGGCCAGGCATCAAAGCCTGGATCAACAGCACCCAGGCCAGCAACCCACGCGTGGTGCAAGACATGCTGTGGAGCAATCCGCGCTATGTGTTTTTCCGCGAAGAAGTGCGCACCGCGGCCGACGCCGACTTAGGGCCACGCGGCGCCCAAGGCGTGCCGCTGACTGCCGGCCGCTCCATTGCGGTGGACAAAGATTCGATTCCCTATGGCACACCCGTGTGGTTGGCCAGTGCGGGCCCCAATGCCAATTTGCAACGCTTGGTGTTTGCGCAGGACACCGGCAGTGCCATTGTGGGAGCGGTGCGCGCCGATTACTTTGCAGGCACGGGAGCAGAAGCCGGTGATTTTGCGGGACGTATGAAACAAGGCTTGCGGTTGTGGGTGTTGTGGCCGAGGTCGCCGAGGTAAAGCAATGAGCATCAAACAATTCAATGGCGAGTGGGTGTGCAAAGAAGACCGTGTGCTGTTTCGCTTCAACACCAGTGACGACCAAGAGTTCAGTTTTTGGCTCACGCGTTTTGTGCTGCGTGGGTTAATTCAAGGCGCAGATGAGTTGGTTGTCAAAGCGTTGGAGCGTGAACACGCGCCGCAAGTTGCACAAGTTATGAACTCATTTCAACAAGCAGCGGTGACGCAGCAGTTGAACTTTGGTGAAACTTTTCGGCCGGCGCAAGAACAACCGCTGGGACCAACACCGTTGTTGGTCACAGGATTGGTGTTGAACCATGATGGCGATGCCGTGTCTTTACGCCTAGATGTTGACACTGGCCAATCCGTCACAGTGCAGATGAATTCCGCGGTGTTGCAAGTCATGCTTGCGTTGCTCGACAAGCTGCAAGCCACCGCGCAGTGGCAGGTGGGGTTGGCCAGCGCTGACGAAGCGGCGCCTGTGCTGCCGACGTCCACCCCCTCGACGCTGATGCATTGAACGGCGAGATGGCATTGACTCGTAGGTGTCAACGCCAGCTGCACGGAGATAGATCTCGCCCTACACTTTGTTCAACGCACGAAACAGAACGGAGTCAGAGATGAACGCCCCCTTGCCCGAGCACATCCGTCGCGCTCTCGACACCGTCACCTTGGATGACAAATACAGCCTAGATGCCGGCCGTGCCTTCATGAGTGGCGTGCAAGCCTTGGTCAAGCTGCCCATGCTGCAGCGCCAACGCGATGCCTTGCAAGGCAAAAACACCGCGGGCTTCATCAGTGGCTACCGCGGCTCCCCCTTGGGCACCTACGACCAATCGTTGTGGAAGGCCAAGCCCTATCTGCAAGCGCAAAACATTGTGTTCCAGCCCGGTGTCAACGAAGAGCTGGCGGCCACGGCGTTGTGGGGCACGCAACAACTCGGTTTTGCACCGGCGGGCAGCAATAAGTTCGACGGCGTGTTTGGCATTTGGTATGGCAAAGGCCCCGGCGTCGACCGTTGCGCCGATGTGTTCAAGCACGCCAACATGGCCGGTACCACGCCGTGGGGCGGCGTGTTGGCCGTGGCTGGTGACGACCATGTGGCCAAGAGCTCCACCGCTGCGCACCAGAGCGACCACATTTTCAAAGCCTGCGGCACGCCGGTGTTCTTCCCCAGCAGCGTGCAAGAAATTTTGGATTTGGGTTTGCACGCCATCGCGATGAGCCGCTTCAGTGGCGTGTGGTCGGGCATGAAAACGATTCAAGAAATTGTCGAGTCCAGCGCCACCGCAGTGATCGATCCCGGGCGTGTGAACATCGTCATCCCAGAGTTTGAGATGCCGCCTGGCGGCTTGCACATCCGCTGGCCCGACACGGCCCTGGAGCAAGAGGCGCGTCTGTTTGACTACAAGTGGTACGCCGCCTTGGCCTATGTGCGGGCCAACCGCTTGAACCACAACGTGATCGAAGGACCCAACGATCGTTTGGGCTTGATCGCCAGCGGCAAAGCCTTCAACGACACGCGCCAAGCGCTGTTCGATTTGGGTTTGGATGACGCCACTTGCCGTCGCTTGGGCATTCGTTTGCACAAGGTGGCCGTGGTGTGGCCGCTCGACGCTCAGCTCACGCGTGACTTCGCCACAGGCTTGCAAGAAATTTTGGTGATCGAAGAAAAGCGCCAAGTCATTGAGTACCAACTGAAAGAAGAGCTCTACAACTGGCGCGCTGATGTGCGCCCGAACGTGTTGGGCAAGTTCAACGAAATTGGCGACGACCACAGCGGCGGCGAATGGTCCATGCCCAATCCGAGTGCCAACACCTTGTTGCGTGCCAATGCCGACTTGAACCCCGCGCTCATCGCCAAAGCCATTGCGCAACGCGTGCTCAAACTCGGGGTTGATGCCGACACCACCGCGCGCATCCATGCACAGTTGGCCATCATTGAGGCCAAAGAAGCACAGATGAAAGCGGTGACCTCTCAGGCCGATCGTTTGCCTTGGTTCTGCTCGGGGTGCCCGCACAACACCTCCACCAAAGTGCCTGACGGTTCGCGTGCCATGGCGGGCATTGGCTGTCACTTCATGACCTTGTGGATGGATCGCAGCACCTTGGGCTTCACACAAATGGGGGGCGAAGGTGTGCCGTGGGTGGGGCAGCAACCGTTTGTGAACGAGTCCCACATGTTCGCCAACTTGGGCGATGGCACGTATTTCCACAGCGGCATTTTGGCGGTGCGCCAAAGTGTGGCGGCGGGCGTGAACATCACCTACAAAATTTTGTACAACGATGCCGTGGCCATGACCGGTGGTCAACGCGTGGGTGAACGACCCGAAGGCCACAGCGTGTTGCAAATTGCACAGAGCATGAAGGCCGAAGGCGCGCAACGCATCGTCGTGGTCACCGACGAGCCCGAAAAATACGACGGCGCTGGGTTGGTCAGTGGCGTGGCGGTGTTCCACCGCGACGAGCTGGACCGCATCCAGCGCGAGATGCGCGAGATCAAAGGCTGCACCGTCATCATCTACGACCAAACCTGCGCCACCGAAAAACGTCGCCGTCGCAAACGCGGCACCATGGTGGATCCTGCGGTGCGGGTGTTGATCAACGACTTGGTGTGCGAAGGCTGCGGCGATTGCGGCGTGCAAAGCAACTGCTTGAGCGTGGAGCCGCTGGAAACCGAATTCGGTCGCAAGCGCACCATCAACCAAAGCACGTGCAACAAAGACACCAGTTGCTTGAAAGGTTTTTGCCCCAGCTTTGTCACCGTGGAAGGTGGCGCGTTGAAGAAGGCCACCCAAGGCGCTTCGCGCATCGCCATGCCCGAGGTCACCTTGCCTGAGCCCACGTTGCCAGAGATGGCACAACCCTGGGGTGTGGTGGTGGCGGGCGTCGGCGGCACGGGCGTGATCACCATTGGTCAGTTGTTGGGCATGGCCGCCCACATCGAGGGCAAAGGCATCGTCACGCAAGACGCGGCGGGTCTGGCACAAAAAGGCGGCGCCACTTGGAGCCATGTGTTGATTGCCCATACACAAGACGACATTCGCACCACGCGCATCAGTTTGGCGGCTGCTGATTTGGTGTTGGGTTGCGACCCCATCGTGGTGGCCGGCAAAGAAACCATGCAGCGCATGCGTGCCGGGCGTACCCATGTGGCCCTGAATGCGCACAGTGCGCCCACGGCTGCCTTTGTGCGCAATGCCAATTGGCAAAACCCGGGCGATGCGTGTGTGGCCGACATCGTGCAGACCGTCGGCGCTGAGGGCGTGAGCGCTTTTGATGCCGACCGTGTGGCCACGCAGGTGTTGGGCGACAGCTTGTTCATCAACCCCATGATCCTGGGCTACGCCTGGCAAAAAGGGTGGATTCCCTTGGGCTTGGAAGCGCTGATGCGTGCGATGGAGCTCAACGACGTGGCGGTGGACAAAAACAAAGCCGCGTTCACCTGGGGCCGCCATTGCGCGCATGACTTGTCTGCCGTGTTAAGCCGTTTGGCGCCCGCGCAAGTGGTGCAGTTCCACAAGCCTGAAGGTATCGACGCACTGGTGGACAAACGTGTGGCGTTTCTCACGTCTTATCAGAACGCAGCCTACGCCAACAACTACCGCACCTTGGTGCAACGCGTGCGTGAGGCCGAAGCGGGTGTGAACAAAACCACGCTGACGGAAGCCGTGGCGCGTAACCTCTTCAAACTCATGGCCTACAAGGACGAGTACGAAGTGGCGCGCCTGCACACCGACGCTGCGTTCTTGCAAAAAATCAACACGATGTTTGAGGGGGATTACACGCTGCACTACCACTTGGCGCCGCCACGCATTGCCAAGACCAACGCCAAAGGCGAGTTGCAAAAACAAAAGTTTGGCCCGCTCATGTTGACAGGCTTCAAGCTGCTCAAGCACTTCAAAGGTTTGCGTGGCACCGCCCTGGATGTGTTTGGGTACACCCATGAGCGTCGCACCGAGCGCGCATTGGTGGCGCAATACCGTGCCAGCATCGAGGTGTTGGTGGCACAGCTCACGCCAGCCAATCACGCGCTGGCGGTGGAGATTGCGCGCATTCCTGAACAAATCAAAGGCTTTGGCCATGTCAAGGCGCGCCACCTGGCGGCAGCCCGCGAAAAGTGGACAGCCTTGAAAGCACAGTGGGCCGCCCTGAACTAAGGGATTGACCCCGGCCGCATACAATGCGCGGTTGGTCTGCTGGGGCGTTTTGCACCCTGGCAACCGTCTCTTATTTTGGAGTTTGACCGTGTTGATTTCTTCTGCTTTTGCCCAAACTGCACCTGCCGCTGCTGCAGGTGGTGATGTGATGTCTTCTCTGCAAGGCATGTTGCCTTTGGTGTTGATGTTCGTGGTCTTGTACTTCGTGATGATTCGTCCTCAGATGAAGCGTCAAAAAGAACACAAAGCCATGATCGACGCCCTCGCCAAAGGTGATGAAGTGGCGACCGCCGGTGGCTTGTTGGGCAAGGTTTCCAAAGTGGGCGACCACAACATTGGCCTCGAAATTGCCCCTGGCGTCGAAGTGCAACTGCAACGCCAAGCCGTGGTGCAAGTGCTGCCCAAAGGCACGCTTTAATCTCTTGACGACGCAGCGATCATGAACCGTTACCCCTTCTGGAAGTACGCGATCATCGTGATCGCTTTGTTGATTGGCAGCCTCTACACGCTGCCCAATTTTTTTGGCGAAGCACCGGCGGTGCAGGTCTCTGCGGCCAAGTCATCGGTCAAGGTGGACCTTGCGGTGCAAGACCGCGTGCAAGCGGCATTGGCGGCTGCCAACCTCACTCCCGATGTGCTGACCTTGGAGGGCGGTTCGCTCAAAGTGCGCTTTGACAACACCGACAGCCAGCTCAAAGCCAAGGATGCGATTCAGCACGCCTTGGTGCCCGACGCCAACGATGCGTCGTATGTCGTGGCGCTCAATTTGTTGGCGCGTTCGCCTGCGTGGTTGACCGCGCTGAACGCCGCGCCCATGTACTTGGGCTTGGACTTGCGCGGTGGCGTGCACTTCATGCTGCAAGTGGACATGCCTGCGGCGTTGACCAAAAAGGCCGAGTCCTTGGCGGGGGACATTCGCACCGGTTTGCGCGAAAAGAATGTGCGCCACAGCGGCATCAGTCGCAACAACCAAACCATCGAGATTCGTTTCCGCGACATGGAAACGCTGGAAGCCGCACAACGTGTGATTCAAGACCAGTTCTTGGATTTGCAAACCACCAGCGCCCCCGATGGCGCTGACGTCAAGCTCATGGCGGTGATCAACCCGGTGGCTGCCAAGCGCGTGCAAGAGCAAGCCATCAAACAAAACATCACCACCTTGCACAACCGCATCAACGAACTTGGCGTGGCCGAGCCCGTGATTCAACAGCAAGGCACCGACCGCATCGTGGTGCAACTGCCGGGCGTGCAAGACACGGCCAAGGCCAAAGACATTTTGGGTCGCACCGCCACGCTGGAAATTCGCATGGTGGACGACAGTGCCGAAGCCCGCTCTGCTGAGTTTGGCAACGGGCCTGTGCCGTTTGGTACCGAACGTTTCATGGATCGCAACGGCCAAGCGGTGATTGTGAAAAAACAAGTCATCTTGACCGGTGAAAACCTGACCGATGCGCAGCCTGGCTTTGACACCCAAAACCAAGAGGCAGCGGTGCACCTGACGCTCGACGCCAAAGGCGCACGCATCTTCAAAGACGTGACGCGCGAGAGCGTGGGCAAACGCATGGCCATCTTGCTGTTTGAAAAAGGCAAGGGCGAAGTCGTGACCGCGCCTGTGATTCGCAGCGAAATTGGCGGTGGTCGTGTGCAAATTTCGGGTCGCATGAGCACCGTGGAAGCCAACGACACCGCGTTGTTGTTGCGTGCGGGTTCGCTGGCGGCGCCGATGGAGATCATCGAAGAGCGCACCATCGGCCCCAGCCTGGGTGCGGAAAACATTGCCAAAGGGTTTGACTCGGTCACGTGGGGCTTTGTGGCGGTGACGGCCTTCATGTGTGTGTATTACATGTTGTTTGGCGTGTTCTCGAGCGTGGCTTTGGCTGTCAACTTGTTGCTGTTGGTGGCGGTGCTCTCCATGTTGCAAGCCACTTTGACATTGCCTGGCATGGCCGCGATGGCCTTGGTGCTCGGTATGGCGATTGATGCCAACGTGCTGATCAACGAACGCGTGCGCGAAGAGCTGCGCAACGGTGCCTCGCCCCAGTCGGCCATTCACGCGGGCTATGACCGTGCGTGGGCCACCATCTTGGATTCCAACGTCACCACCTTGATTGCGGGCTTGGCTTTGTTGGCCTTTGGCTCTGGCCCTGTCCGTGGTTTTGCCGTCGTGCATTGCTTGGGTATTTTGACCAGCATGTTCTCGGCGGTGTTCTTCTCGCGCGGCTTGGTCAACCTTTGGTACGGCCGTCAGAAGAAACTGCAAAGCGTGTCCATTGGTACCGTGTGGCGCCCTTAAGCGCAGGCTGTCAGAAAGAGATTTGAGTCATGGAATTTTTTAAGATTCGCAAAGACATCCCGTTCATGAAGAACGCGATTGCGTTCAACGCCATTTCGTTCATCACGTTTGTGGCGGCGGTGTTCTTCTTGTTCAGCCGCGGTTTGCACCTGTCGGTGGAATTCACCGGTGGCACGTT
Source organism: Comamonadaceae bacterium (assembly GCA_041311135.1). Lineage (GTDB taxonomy): Bacteria > Pseudomonadota > Gammaproteobacteria > Burkholderiales > Burkholderiaceae_C > Limnohabitans. The sequence goes on from JBFYKC010000014.1 coordinate 29,967, forward strand.
GATGGAAGTCAGCTACAGCCAACCCGCCGACCTCAACGCCGTGCGCGACCAAATTGCCAAGCTCGGCTTGTCCGATGTGCAGGTGCAAAACTTTGGCACTGCCCGCGATGTGATGATTCGCATGCCCGCGGTCAAAGGTCAAAGTTCGGCCCAACAAAGCGAACAAGTGCTGACCGCCCTCAGAGCCACGGACGCCCAAGTGGAGCTGCGCCGCACCGAATTTGTCGGCCCCCAAGTGGGCGACGAGTTGGCCGCCGATGGCCTGAAGGCCTTGGCCTTTGTGGTGGTGGGCATCATGATTTACTTGGCCATGCGCTTCGAGTGGAAGTTTGCGGTGGCCGCCATCATTGCGAACTTGCACGATGTGGTCATCATCTTGGGCTTCTTTGCGTTCTTCCAATGGGAGTTCTCCCTGCCCGTGTTGGCGGCGGTGCTGGCGGTGTTGGGGTACTCGGTGAACGAGTCGGTGGTGATCTTTGATCGCATCCGCGAAAACTTCCGCCGCTTCCGCAAGATGGACACGGTTGAGATCATCGACAACGCCATCACCTCCACCATCAGCCGCACCATCATCACCCACGGTTGCACGCAGCTCATGGTGTTGTCGATGTTGTTGTTTGGCGGTGCCACCCTGCACTACTTTGCGCTGGCACTCACCATTGGCATTTGCTTTGGCATTTACTCATCGGTGTTCGTGGCGGCAGCGATTGCCATGTGGCTGGGCATTCGCCGTGAGGATTTGATCAAGCACCACGCCAACAAAGTGGCGGGTGATCCAGATGATGAAAATGCGGGAGCGGTGGTTTAAGCCCTCCGCGCTTCCAATGAAAAAGCCGGTTTGTGAACCGGCTTTTTTGTGGGTGCGAGGTGACGCGTTTCTGTTCAGTGCGCCACGCGATCCGTGTCATCACACAACTCGTCCAGTACCAGCGCATCGGGCTCTAGGCCAATGCTCCAGTACACCATCAGCACGATGATCTTCAGGTCATCCAAATGCATGGGGTGGCCGGGAATGGCCATGGCGCGGTCGAGCACGATTTCGCGCATGTGGGGCGACAGCACATCCGCCGATTCCAAGAAGTTGATGAAGCCCAAGCACTCGGCGCCTAAATGATCTTGTTCAGCGACAGAGTAAACGCGCAGACTGTGGGCTGATTCGGTGTGGTGGGTGCGGGCCGATTGGCTGATGTCGATCAGCTCGGTGTTATGGGATGCCAAGTTCAGCCCGTCGAGCCACGACAGAGCTTGTTGGATGTCATCTACTTCAAAACCAGCGGCGCTGAGTTTGCGACCGAGCTGTTCGAGCTCAGGACACGCATCGGCTCGCCAGTAGTTTTCATAGACGAATACGAGCACTTCAAACATGGTTTCAATATACATGTTTTTTGTGTACGACTCGCCAAAAAAAATCAGTGTTCTCCCCTAAACGGCAGCCAGCCGTTGGAACAACCCACCCGCCAGTCGTCCCACTTGGCCATTGAACTCCAGGGTGAGCAGTTGCGCTTGCAGGGCCGCCGCGTCTAAGCCACTGCGGGCTTGCAAGGCGTCCAAGCTGACGGGCGCGAAACCCATGTGCGCGAGCAAGGGATGCTCGGTTGTGGCGGATGCTGAGACGGCGTCACCGAGTGCGGCCTCATCTGCGTCGCTGAACAAATACGCTTGTTGTTGGGGCGCCAGTTGCAACTCTTCGAGCACGTCTTGGGCAGACTCGACCAGCTTCGCACCTTGACGAATCAGGGCGTGGCACCCATGCGATTGCGTGGCGTGGATGGACCCGGGAATGGCCAACACCTCGCGCCCCAAATCGAGCGCCTGCTTGGCGGTGATGAGTGAGCCCGATTTCAACGCGGCCTCCACCACCAAGGTGCCTAGCCCTAAGGCGTCAATCAGGCGGTTGCGCTTGGGGAAGTTGTGTGCCAGCGGTGGCGTGCCCAAGGGGTACTCACTGACCAGCACGCCGTGCAAGGCAATTGCTTGCGCCAAGGTTTGGTGCTGGCGTGGATACACCCGGTCCAAGCCCGTGCCCACGACCGCCACGGTGAGCCACTGGGCGTGCGATGCAGCATGCGATGTCGGCGTCGGGCTTGCTAGGGTGGATGCTCTGCGCAACGCGCCGGCATGGGCTGCGCCGTCAACGCCCAAAGCCATGCCGGACACCACACACAAACCGGCAGTCGCCAAAGCCTCGCCAAATTGCGCTGCCGTTTGTGCGCCTTGCGGCGTGGGGTTGCGACTGCCCACGACGGCGATGGCATTGCCCAAGCGCCCCGATGTTTGACCGGCCACATACAGCATCAAGGGTGGATCAGCCAGTTGCAACAGGGCCTCGGGGTAGTGGGGATCGCCCAAGGTCCACACCGCATGGCTGTGACGGTCGGGCTGGTGTTGCAGCCAATGGTGAGTGCGCACGCATTGCACGGCCAACTCGTTGGGGACCGTGAGCAAGGCCTGCGCTTGTGTCGGTGTGACCAACTGCCGCAATGTCGCGTCGGTTTGCTCAAACACCGCTTGTGGGCTGCCAAAGCAGGCCAGTAAACGACGGGCGGCATCGTTGCCAACGCCCTCGCTCATGCTCAAGCGCAACCAAGCGCGCAGTTCGTCTGTGTTCATGTGGTTCCCCGTGTGACGTGTGCCAAGGATTGTTAGAAGGGGTGTCACGCACGAGCGCGACTCTTGATCGAAAACTTCCAAAGTGTTTTTTCGATAAAGTGTGGGAGCGCGCTTTCACTCGAGAGGCGCGCCCTTCACACGAAAGCATGTATGACACGATGGCTGAATCGAATTTTCAAAGTCCTGCTCGGGGTGCTGGCAACAGTGGCTGTCGGGCTGGGCCTTTGGGTGTTTCACACCCAACCCTTGTACGACGGCAGTTTGAGAAGTGAGGGGTTGCATAAGCCAGTGCAGATCAAACGCGATGCAGCCGATGTGGTGCACATCGTTGCGCAGTCCAACCGTGATGCAGCGTTTGCTTTGGGGTTTGCGCACGCGCAAGACCGCAGTTGGCAACTGGAGTTCAACCGCCGCATCATGCACGGCGAACTGTCTGAAATTTTGGGCGAAGTGACCTTGCCCACTGACAAGCTCATGCGCACCTTGGGGTTGATGCAAGCCGCACAAAAGCAACTCGAACGGCTGCCTGCCGATGTGCGTGAGCAATTGACGGCTTATAGCGCGGGGATTCAAGCTTTTCATGACAACCGACCGCAAGGCTTGCCGCCCGAGTTCACCCTCTTTCGCACGCAACCGGGTGGTGCCAAAGGCGTGGCGTGGCAGCCGGTGGACAGCGTGGCGTGGTCGTTGGTCATGGCGCTCGACCTAGGGGGCAACTGGGGGAATGAATTTGCACGCTTGGTGGCGGCACGCACCTTGAGTACGGCCCAACTGTGGGACTTGTATCCGCCGTATCCCGGCGAAAAACCCGCGTCATCGGTGGACTTGGCCAAGCTGTACCGCGAGCTGGGTGTTTACAAAACCACCGGCGATTTGAAGTCCTCGTTCTCTCTGCCCGTCATCGGCGAGCCCGGCTTCAACGAAGGTCGAGGCAGCAACAACTGGGTGTTGTCGGGGGCGCACACAGCTTCTGGTAAACCGCTGTTGGCCAACGATCCGCATTTGGCTTTGAGCGCTCCTGCGGTTTGGTACTACGCGCATTTGAAAACACCCGACACCGATGTGATTGGTGCCAGCTTGCCTGGTTTGCCCTTTGTGGTGCTGGGGCGCAACGCGCAGGTGGCTTGGGGTTTCACCAACACCGGCCCCGATGTGCAAGATTTGTATTTAGAGCAAATCGACCCCAGCAATCCCACGCGCTACAAAACGCCCACCGGGTGGCAACCCTTTGACACCCGCACCGAAACCATCGCGGTCAAAGGGCAGCCCGATGTGACGCATGTGGTGCGCAGTACGCGCCACGGCCCGGTCATCAGCGATGCCCAGGCCGCGCACGCCGAAGTGCTGGATGTGTCGCGCTTTGTGTTGGCCTTGCGGTGGACTGCGTTGGATGCTGACAACCGCACCTTGGTCGCGGGGGTGAAGGTGCAACAAGCCAAAGACGTAGCGGAGTTGTTGCAAGCCTATGCCGACAACCATTCACCCACGCAAAACATTGTGATGGCTGACACACAAGGCCATGTGGCCTACAAGGCCGCAGGGCGTGTGCCGGTGCGCCGTGTGGACAACGACATTCGCGGCATGGCGCCTGCGCCGGGGTGGGATGCGCGTTACGACTGGTCAGGGTGGATCGCCTATGCCGACATGCCTTTTGATGACGCCAAAAAAGGCTGGGTGGCCACGGCCAACCAACGCATCACCCCGCCCAATTACCCACACTTTTTGGGCCAAGACTGGAACACGCCCCATCGTTTTGAGCGCATTGAGCAAGTGCTGCAAAGCAAGCCTAAACACAATTTCAAAGACATGCAGGCCTTGCAAAACGACACGCTCTCTTTGTCCACTTTGACCTTGCTTCCCGTGTTGAAAGCCACGCCGTCGCAACATCCACTCGCGGCCCAGGCGCTGCAAACCTTGGAAGGGTTTGATGGCCGAATGGAGGCCGACCGTTCAGCTCCGCTGATATTTGCGGTGTGGGCGGATGAGTTGACGCGTGGCTTGGTGGAGCCCAAGCTGGGCGCCGATGTGTTCAAGGCGCAATATGGCAAGCGCCATTTCCGTTTGCTGGTGGAGCAAGTCATGCAGCAACGCGACAGCGCGTGGTGCGCGCCGAAAACATGTGCCGAGCAATCCACTGCGGCGTTGGACCGTGCGCTGAACCGCATGGCGGCGCAGCACGGCCAAAGCCCGGCCGATTGGCGTTGGGGCGATGAACATCAGGCGCTCAGCATTCACAAACCATTAGGACAAGTGCCGGTGCTGCGAGACCTGTTCAATGTGAAGGTGCCATCGGATGGCGACTTGTTCACCGTGAACGTCGGTCAATACTGGGCCGGCGAAAAGTATTTGCCGTTTGCCAACCGCCATGCGGCGTCGCTGCGGGTGGTGTATGACCTGTCGGATTTGGAGCAATCGCAGTTCATTTACCAAACCGGTCAAAGCGGCTTGGTCTGGGCGTCGAACTACCGCGACATGAAGCAGGCCTGGGCCTCGGGCAAGTACCGGCCCTTGCGGATGCAACCCGATGCGTGGGCGCATGAGCTGGTGTTGACTCCTTAGCGGATTCACCCAACTTGGCCTCGGGGGCATTGGGCCGGGGCCCTTCATTGGCCATCAGAAGCGGAGACAATAGGGCCATGCCCAAGTTAGACATTCTTCGCTTCCCCGACCCCAAGCTGCACACCGTGGCCAAGCCCGTCAAAGAGATTGACGCGCGCATCAAAACCTTGATTGCCGACATGCTGGAAACCATGTACGACGCCAATGGCATCGGCTTGGCCGCCACACAAGTGGATGTGCACGAACGTGTGGTGGTGATTGACACCTCAGAAGAGCGCAACGAAGCCATGGTGCTGATCAACCCCGAAATCACCTGGATGGGTGACGAACGCGTCAAAGGCGACGAAGGCTGCTTGTCGGTGCCAGGCATTTACGACGGTGTGGAGCGCGCCACGCAAGTCAAAGTGAAGGCTTTGGACGAGCATGGCCACGAGCGCACCATCGAAGCCGATGGCTTGTTGGCGGTGTGCATCCAACATGAGCTGGACCACTTGATGGGCAAGGTGTTTGTGGAATACCTCTCGCCCTTGAAGCGCAACCGCATCAAAACCAAATTGCTCAAAGCCCAGCGCGACGGCGACTAAATGACATCTCCCCTGCGCGTTATCTTTGCGGGCACGCCCGAATTTGCGGCGGTGGCTTTGGCCCAAATTTTGGCGGCAGGCCACACCGTGCCCTTGGTGCTGACCCAACCCGATCGTCCTGCCGGACGCGGCATGAAATTGCAAGCCTCCGCCGTCAAACAGCTGGCCTTGCAACACAGCATTCCTGTGGCACAACCTTTGAGCTTGCGTTTAGACGGCAAATACCCAGACGATGCAGCGGCGGCGCAAGCAGCCATTGCCGAGGCGAAAGCCGATGTGATGGTGGTGGCGGCCTATGGCCTCATCTTGCCGCAGTGGACGTTGGATGCGCCACGTTGGGGGTGCCTCAACATCCACGCCTCGTTGCTACCACGCTGGCGCGGTGCGGCACCCATTCACCGCGCCATTGAAGCGGGCGATGCGCAAACGGGCGTGGTGATCATGCAAATGGACGCAGGCCTCGACACCGGTGACATGTTGTTGACCGAGGTGCTTGACATTGCATCGGATGACACCACCGCTACTTTGCACGATCGCTTGGCTGAGATAGGCGGTGCTTTGGTGGTGCGTGCGTTGGCGGATGCACAAGCGGGTCAGTTGCACGCGGTGAAGCAGCCCGAAGCGGGCATCACGTACGCACACAAAATTGAAAAAGCAGAAGCTGCGGTGGACTGGCAACAGTCGGCACAAACCATTGACCGTCGTGTGCGTGCCTTTCACCCGTTTCCCGCCGCATCTGCGCAGTTGGGTGGCGACACAATCAAGTTGTGGCGTGCCACGGTGGAACCTGCGTCTGCCACCGCTGCACCGGGCACCATTTTGTCGGCAGATGCACACGGTGTGCGCATTGCTTGTGGTGAAGGCGTGTTGTGTGTCACCGAGCTCCAACGTGCCGGCGGCAAACGGTTGAATGCAGCGGACTTCTTACGCGGCTTCCCACTCACCGCGGGCCAACGCTTTGAACCACACACCGTTCATCAAACGGCCTGATCAAGCAACAGATGTTTTGGCAACGCAAGCTTTACCAACACCCTGAGTTCAAAGTCGGGGTGCGTGACCTCGCCCCACAAGCCTTCGGTCAAATTGCTTGGGCGCTGATGACAGGCGTGGCTTTGGTTAAGTCGGGTATGAGTGTGTTCGAGTCCGTGTTCATGACGCTGCTGGTGTACGCTGGTAGCTCGCAGTTGGCGGCGACGCCGCTCATCGTGGCAGGCGCGCCTGCTTGGGTGGTTTTGGCTGCGGGCTTTTGTGTGAACTTGCGCTTTGTGGTGTTTAGCTTGCACATGCGCGGCTACCTGATGCACTTGCCACGTGTGCCGCGCATCGTGACGGGGTACTTCACCACGGACCCGACGTATGTGTTGTTCACTCGCCGCTTTGACAAACCCGCCCACACCGACGAACACCGCCTTTCGCAAGAAGCCTATTTGGCCGGATTGAGTTTTGCCAATTGGACCAGCTGGATGTCGTGCAGTTTGTTGGGCATTGCCTTGGCCAACGCCATCCCTACCTCGTGGGGCTTGGGCTTTGCAGGCATTTTGTGTTTGCTGGGTATCCAGTGTTCGCTGGCCAGCTCGCGCATGCGCGTGTTGTCCGCCGTGGTGGCGGGCATGGTGGCGGTGATGGCCTATGCCCTGCCATTGAAGCTCAACATCGTGTTCGCGATTCTCATGGCGGTGTTCGCGTGCTTGGTGGTGGAACAGCTGAAAGCGCAGAAAGAGAGGTCTGCATGAGCAGTGTCGACTTGAATGTGACCGACGCATGGACCTTGTGGGTGATTGTGGGCTTGGCCATCATCACGGTGGTCACGCGCAGCTTTTTCTTTCTCAGCAACAGCGAATGGCACTTGCCTCACTGGGCGCAGCGTGGCTTGCAATACGCACCCATTGCCGCGCTATCAGCGGTGGTTGTGCCTGAAATTGTGATGGCGCAGGGCGAACTGATTGCCACTTGGCAAGATGCCCGCATTTACGCTGCAGCCGTGGGTGTTGCGGTGTACTTTGCCAAGCGTGATGTGTTACTGACCATCCTGCTCGGCATGGCCGTGTATTTACCGCTGCACCTGAACTGGGGCTGGTAAGCCGCCGAAAATTACCCGCGAACAAAGAGGGTGACGAGTTCGTCAGTTCCCACTTGACGGCTCCAGTGGCCATGAATCTTTGGGTCAAATGTGGCTCCCGCAGGCAACACATCGGCTGAGTAAAAGTGTTCACCTGGACCGAAGACGCGCGAACTGCCGTCTTGCAAAAAGATTTCCATCTGACCTTCTAAAACGAACAGCCATTGCGGGTTGTCGGTGCAATGGAAGTCGCTGCGAAACCCCACCGGACTGCGGCGCAACTGCATACCGCCGCTGGGGATCAAGGGCGACAAACGGGCTTGCGGTTTGCCCTCCGTCAACGCCACGGGTTCCTCGCGGAAGCGGGCAAAACCGTCGGTGTCTGTGAAGAGAATAACTTTATTGAATGTGCTCATGGGGTGTACTTTAGCGTGAGTTATGTCGCTTGCGCCCCCGAGACAATGCGGTGTTGAAAGCCCCCCGCATTTGTTCACAATCACACCATTACACACAGGAGCAAACCCATGAGCAAAGTTGCAGTCGTCACAGGTGCGAGTTCAGGCATTGGCAAAGCATGTGCTTTGGCTTTGCTGGCCGATGGATGGAAGGTGGTGTTGGTGGGGCGTCGAGCCGATGCGTTGCAAGCCACGGTGCAGGCTGCTGGCGAATACGCGGGCAACGCGCTGGCTGTGCCTTGCGATGTGAGTCACGAAGAAGATGTGGCCAAGCTGTTTGAACAGGTGCGCGTCAACTTTGGCCGTTTGGATTTGCTATTCAACAACGCCGGCATCTTTTTGCCCGCCACCATGCCCGGCGATTTGTCAGCGGCGGATTGGCGGCGTTCGGTGGATGTCAATTTCAACGGCGCGTTTTATTGCTTGTCGCACGCGTTCAAGTTGATGAAAGCACAAAGCCCGCAAGGCGGTCGCATCATCAACAACGGGTCGATTTCTGCGCATGCACCGCGTCCCGGCTCGATTGCCTACACCGCCACCAAGCACGCGATCACCGGGATGACCAAGGCGGCTGCACTGGATGGCCGTGCGTTTGACATTGCGGTGGGGCAGATTGACATCGGCAACGTGGCCAGTGACATGACGGAAAAATTTGCTGCAGGCGCCTTGCAAGCCGATGGCAGCGTCAAACCCGAGGCCCGCATGGACATGCAGGGCGTGGTGGACACCTTCATGGCGATGGCGCGTTTGCCGTTGACGGCCAACGTGTTGTTCATGACCGTGATGGCCACCAAGATGCCATTTGTGGGGCGCGGCTAAATACTTTGCGGCTGTCTTGACCAAAGACAAGGTGGCGCAAGTTTGAACTTTTAGAATCGACGCAGTTTTTAACTTTTCCTCGCTTTCCACATGAACGTCATTCGCTTCTCTGATTTGTGTGCCAATGGTTCGGCCAACGGCAAACGTGTTTTCATCCGTGCTGACCTGAACGTGCCACAAGACGATGCAGGCCACATCACCGAAGACACCCGCGTGCGCGCATCGGTCCCGGCGATTGAGATGGCGTTGAAAGCCGGTGCGGCCGTGATGGTCACCAGCCACTTGGGTCGTCCCACAGAAGGCGAATTCAAGCCAGAAGATTCACTGGCACCGGTGGCCCAACGCTTGAGCGAGTTGTTGGGCTGCGACGTGCCTTTGGTGTCGAACTGGGTCGACGGCGTTCAGGTGGAACCCGGCCACGTGGTGCTGCTGGAAAACTGCCGCGTCAACAAAGGCGAGAAAAAGAACAACGAAGAATTGGCCCGCAAACTGGGTGCGCTATGCGACATCTTTGTGCACGACGCCTTTGGCACCTCGCACCGCGCCGAAGGCACCACCTATGGCATTGCGCAGTTCGCGCCTGTTGCTTGTGCGGGCCCGTTGCTGGCTGCAGAAATTGACGCCATCACCCAAGCCTTGGCCAACCCCAAGCGTCCATTGGCTGCCATCGTGGCGGGTAGCAAGGTCAGCACCAAGCTCACCATCTTGAAGAGTTTGGCCAACAACGTAGACCAGCTCATTGTGGGGGGTGGCATTGCCAACACCTTCATGCTGGCGGCAGGCTTGAACATTGGCAAGAGCTTGGCTGAGCACGACTTGGTAAACGAAGCCAAAGCCGTGATCGAAATCATGAAAGCGCGCGGTGCCGAAGTGCCAATCCCGACCGATGTGGTGACCGCCAAAACATTTGCGGCAGATGCCGTGGCTACAGTCAAGAAAGCCACCGACGTGGCCGATGACGACATGATCTTGGACATCGGCCCAGAGACGGCCGCCAAGTTGGCGGCGCAACTCAAGGCCGCAGGCACCATCGTGTGGAACGGCCCAGTGGGTGTGTTCGAGTTTGCTGCGTTTGAGAACGGCACCAAAACCATCGCGCACGCCATTGCTGAATCGAGTGCCTTCAGCATCGCGGGTGGTGGCGACACCTTGGCTGCGATTGCCAAGTACGGCATTGAGAAGCAGGTGGGCTACATCTCTACCGGCGGTGGTGCGTTCTTAGAAGTGCTGGAAGGCAAGACCTTGCCTGCGTTTGAAATCTTGACCAAGCGCGCAGCGGGTTAACGACTCACCACGCACAAGCAAACGCAAACAGCTGTCGGCTCATGGCGTCTTGGCTCACAGGACGCCAGCCCTCGGGCACCGGTAGCGCTTTGATGGCGGGTCCGTTGCCCATTTTGTTGGGGTGGCTGGTGGCACTGAGGGTTTTGTATTTGCCTTCGGTGCAGTCGTAGTCAATCCGCGACTTGACGGATTGTTGGCCTGTCTTATCCGGGGCGGTCAAGTCATACACCACCCACACGCGGCGGTTGTAGCCCATCTTCTCGATGGCCATCGAGTCGATGTAAACCGTGGCCACTTCATTGCGGGTGACCGTGACCCACATGGCGTGCGACGCGGCCGAGGCCATGGTCAACAAGAACAAAACAAGTAATTTCATGGCTGTGAAGCGTACAAGAAAAAGCCCCGCAGTTCGCTTGAAACTGAGGGGCTTTTGGAAACGAGGTGGCGCGGTTTAGGCGGCTGCTTTGTTCATCGCACGAGGGCTGGTGACTTTGCCTTCATAGGTCATCCAACTGTCGGTTTTGAAGTCATACAGCTTGCAGTCGCGTGCGGTTTGCACATACCAAGCCCATGAGAAGGGCTGAACAATGATGCGGCCCGGCAACAGCTCTTCAAGCTTGCCTTGTGCTTGCTTCAACTTGTAGAGCGGAATGCTCATGTCCAAGTGGTGAGCGGTGTGCTCCATGATGTGGTGCATCAAGGCGCCAATGTTCAGCGGGAAGGTCAAGTGCACAGTGGTGGACACGAAAGGCGAGGCCTTGGACCAACCGGTGCGCTCTTCGTGCCAAGACACATCGACATGGGTGTGGTGTACGTACACCACAAAGCCGATCATGCTGACCCAGAAGAAGAACGGCACCGCAAAACCCATCAACAAGATGTAGCCAATCGACTGCTCGGTGGCCAAAGCGGCCCAGACCATGACGGCCACCCACAGGGCGCCAAAAGCGGTAATCAGCAAGCAGTCTTTGGTGAAGATGGGGCGGCGTGTGGGCATGTTCTTTTCATTGGGGAACACCATCTTGTTCCACCAAATTTCGATCATGTAGTACAGGCCAGGGGCCCAGCCGCTGCGGTAAACGCGGTCTTTCAGTTGTTCCCACTTGCTCAAGGCAGCGAATTCTTCGGGGGTGTAAGGGGCCCACACAAAGTCGAAGTTTTTGAGGTTGGTGTACCCGTGGTGCACCACGTTGTGACCAATGTCCCACAAGCTGTAGGCGGTCAACGAGGGCAAGAAGGCAATGCGGCCCAGCCATTTGTTGAGGTTGCGGTGCGGGGTGAGGCTTTGGTGGCAAGCGTCGTGGCCAATGATGAACAAGCGACCAATCACAAAACCTGCGGCACAGCCACTCAACAACTTGGCCCACCAAGATTCGAACAACACGGTGCCGGCCATGAGGGCGCCCCACAGCACGAGGTCAACGACCAACATCACGATGGCCAGTGCGGTGGTGCGCTCAGCCAATGGAATCAGCCACTCACGCATGACTTTGCGGTGTGGCATGGGGTCGCCGGGAAGGATGGGTTGGATATTTGTGGTCATAGGGGACGAATCTTAGAGAAGCGTTGTCGATGCGCACTGATTTGCATCAATTAGTAGCAGATTATCGCCGTTTGCGGCCAAGCTTGGGTGTTTACCCGTGCAGGCACAGGAACTTGTCGGGTCAAAAAGAGGTGTAAAGCATGCGTTTTGACTGTTTGCAGGTGCACAAACGCAACGAAATCAAGCATTTCAAACGTGTGAGAATCGACGCAAACAAACCCACCAGGAGACACGTTCATGGCCCGTCATGCCACCAAAAT
>JBFYKC010000029.1:0-24275 GCA_041311135.1 Comamonadaceae bacterium
GCTGACACGCATCACTGCCTTCTTCAAATTCTCGACAAGGGGAGGGGCGCCATTCGTAAATGCCACAGGTGGCTTTTTCACCCACTTTGCCGCTGAGCGCTGCGCATCGGGGGGGCGAATAGTCCGTGCCGCGCATGCGGCACAGGGTGGTGGTGAGTTCTTGGCCCAAGCCCGTGGGAACAGCGCCACCATGGGTGTCCATTTCTTCAATGCTGAAGTCGACCCGAAAGCTGGCGCAGCAGGCGCCGCACGTCGTGCATGCGGACATGTTTATTGGCGGCCGAGCAGCAGGTACTCCATGAGTGCTTTTTGCACATGCATGCGATTTTCTGCTTCGTCCCACACCACGCTTTGGGGGCCGTCAATCACGTCGGCCGTCACTTCTTCGCCACGGTGTGCAGGCAGGCAGTGCATGAACAAGGCATTGGGCTTGGCCACCGCCATCATGTCGCTGTCCACGCACCAGTCGGCAAAGGCTTTTTTGCGTGCTTCGTTTTCGGCTTCGTAGCCCATGCTGGTCCACACATCGGTGGTCACCAAGTCGGCGCCTTGGCAGGCTTGCATGGGGTCGGTGAACACTTTGTAACAGTCGCTGTTAGACAGGCCTGCAATCGCGGGGTTGACTTCGTAACCGCTGGGCGTGCTGACGTGCACCGTGAAGCCCAACATGTCCGCGGCTTGCAGCCAGGTGTTGGCCATGTTGTTGCCGTCGCCCACCCACGCCACCACTTTGCCTTGAAGGCAATCGAGCGGGTGGTTGGTTTGGCCTCGGTGTTCGATGAAGGTGAACAAGTCGGCCATGATTTGGCAAGGGTGAAACTCGTTGGTCAAGCCGTTGATCACCGGTACGCGTGAGTTGGCGGCAAAGCTGTTGATCTTGTCTTGGCCGTAGGTGCGAATCATCACCAAGTCGGTCATGCGACTGATCACTTTGGCGCTGTCTTCAATCGGTTCAGAACGGCCGAGTTGGCTGTCGCCGGTGGTCAAGTGCACCACTGAGCCACCCAACTGGTACATGCCCGCTTCAAAGCTCACGCGTGTGCGCGTGGAGGCTTTTTCGAAAATCATGGCCAGCGTGCGATCGCTCAGCGTGTGGTGTTTTTCGTAGGCTTTGAATTTCTTTTTGATGAGTGCAGCCCGGTGAAACACATAGGCGTACTCGTCCACCGAGAGGTCGGTGAATTGCAGGTAATGTTTGATCGTCATGCTTTTTCAGCCAAGAAGTTTTTGATCAGAGGCACCAAAATCGAAATCAGTTCATCTGCTTCTGCTTGTGTCAGGATGAGTGGCGGCAGCAAGCGCACCACGCTGTCAGCCGTGACGCTGAGCAACAGGCCTGCATCCAAAGCGCGTTGCATGATGGCACCGCAGGGGCGGTCCAGCTCGATGCCAATCATCAAGCCTTGCCCGCGAATGTCTTTCACCCCGGCTTCGTTGGCAAATTCACGTTTGAAGGCGTCCATCAAGTACTGCCCCATGCGTGCGGCGTTGCCCATCAAGTCATCTTTTTCCATGATGCGGATGGTTTCTAAACCTGCACGCACAGCCAGTGGGTTGCCGCCAAAGGTGGAGCCATGGGTGCCTGCCGTCAACACGCCCGCAGCCTTGGGGCCAGCCACCACAGCGCCAATCGGAACGCCTGAGGCCAAGCCTTTGGCCAGAGGCATCACATCGGGCACCACGCCTGCCCATTGGTGGGCAAACCATTTGCCGGTACGGCCCATGCCGCTTTGCACTTCGTCGACCATCATCAGCCAGTCGCGTTGATCACACAGCGCGCGCACGTCGCGCAGGTAGTCCATGTGCATGGGGTTGATGCCGCCTTCGCCTTGGATGGTTTCAAAGAACACCGCCACCACGTTGGGGTTGCCTTCGGTGGCTTTGTTCAAGGCCTCGATGTCATTGAGGGGCACGCGGATGAATCCTTCTAGCAAAGGCTCAAACCCTTTTTGAAGTTTGGCGTTGCCGGTGGCGCTGAGGGTGGCAATGCTGCGGCCATGGAAGGCTTTTTCGTAGACCACGATTTGTGGATTGGTAATGCCTTTGTCGTGGCCGTATTTGCGTGCAAGCTTGATGGCGGCTTCGTTGGCCTCCAACCCGCTGTTGCAATAAAAGACGTTGGTCATGCCCGAAAACGCCGTGAGCTTTTCAGCCAGCTTTTCAGCGTTGGGGGTGTAGTAGTAGTTGCAGCAGTGAATCACTTCGGTCATTTGCTGCTGCAAGGCGGCCACGAATTCGGGGTGGTTGTGACCCAAGGTGTTCACGGCAATGCCCGCCAGCGCGTCCAAATAGCTGCGACCTTCGGTGTCCCACACGCGGCAACCCTGACCGCGTGCGATGGCGATGGGCAAGCGCCCAAAAGTCGGCATGACATGGGGTTCAGTGGGAACGGTGCGTGTGGCAGAAACTGACATGTAGAAGGCTCCAAAAGAAAACGACCCAACGAGGGTTGAGCCGTTGAGGGGTAATTCTAGAGGCAGAGATATGACAAAACAGTGTGCCCCCACAAGGTCGTGGCAGGGCTTAAGTCTTATATAAGATAGAATACCCAGTACCGAGCGATTGAGGGAGATCCCCCCTTCGCCCTGCAACCGTTTTCAGCATCTACCCGATGGTTTCACACTCCGCCAAAGAAGTTTTTATTCTGGGTTTGACCCATGAAGGACGCACGTTCCGACCCAGTGATTGGGCCGAGCGCTTGGCGGGCGTGATGAGCCAATTTCGCCCCGGTGGGGCCGTGCCTGGAAGTCATTTGAGCTATTCGCCTTGGTGCGTGCCCAACACGCTGAACGGCAGCAAGTGCGTCATTGTTCACACCGATTTGCGTGACGAAGAACCCATGGCATGGAACTTCGTGATGAACTTTGCCAAAGACAATAACTTGCAGGTGGTCGAAGCCTGTTTGCTGCCTGAGCACCCCCCTGCTGCATAAGTGCCCTCAACAGAGGC
Source organism: Comamonadaceae bacterium (assembly GCA_041311135.1). Classification (GTDB taxonomy): domain Bacteria; phylum Pseudomonadota; class Gammaproteobacteria; order Burkholderiales; family Burkholderiaceae_C; genus Limnohabitans. The sequence continues at coordinate 2,950 of JBFYKC010000029.1, forward strand.
GAGCCCGCAAAACGTCAGACAACAAAAAACCCGCTCAAGAGCGGGTTTTTGCTTTTTCTTTGCTGACAGCGCACCCGTTACAAACGGCGGGCTGAACTTTCAGCCCGGGCTGGTGGCCTAATGAATTAGGCGGCGAGTGCCAAGGCTTTCACCTTGGTGGACAAGCGGCTCTTGTCGCGAGCGGCTTTGTTTTTGTGGAAGATGCCTTTGTCAGCAATCTTGTCCACAACGGCTTGCATCTTGGCAAACAGTTCGGTAGCTTTGGTTTTGTCGCCAGCCAAGACAGCTTTCTCGACGTTCTTCACCGCAGTGCGGTACTTCGAGCGCAACGAGGTGTTGGCAGCGTTGATTTTGATGTCCTGACGGACGCGTTTACGGCCTGATGCCAGGCGTGGGTTCTTTTTCTTGGGTTTGGCTGAAGCCATGATAAGTTTCCTTGAAGTTTGAGGATGATGTCAGCAAAGCCGACGATTGTAGCAAATCGCTACACTCAAGCCGTGTCATTGTTCAAATCCGCCTCCATCGTCTCGGGCTTGACCCTGGTTTCCCGCATCACCGGCCTGATGCGCGAACTGCTGATTGCCTCCACTTTTGGTGCCAGCGCCTTGACCGACGCCTTCAATGTGGCGTTTCGTATTCCTAATTTGTTCCGTCGTTTGTTTGCTGAAGGGGCCTTCAGCCAAGCTTTTGTGCCTGTGTTGGCCGCCAGCCGCCAGCAACACGGCGACGAGGCCACCCATGTGTTGATCAACCAAGTCGCCACCTTGCTGGTTTGGACGTTGTTGCTGACCTGCGTTCTGGGGGTGGCGGGTGCGCCATTCTTGGTTTGGGCCATGGCCAGTGGCTTGCAGCAGTCGCCACAAGGGTTTGAGGTGGCGGTGGTGATGACGCGTTTCATGTTCCCCTACATCGCTTTCATGTCTTTGGTGGCCTTGGCTGCGGGCGTGTTGAACACGTGGAAGCGGTTTGCCGTTCCTGCCGCCACCCCTGTGCTGCTGAATGTGTCCATGATTGCCGCTGCTTGGTGGGGTGGCCCGTGGTTGGGCCGCTGGGATGTGTCGCCGATTTATGCCTTGGCCGCGGGGGTGATGTTGGGCGGGGTCGCTCAATTGGGCATGCAGTTGGCGGCCTTGCGCCGTTTGGGCATGTTGCCACGTGTCGGGTTGGGGTGGCGTGCTGTATGCGAGGCCGCGTCAGGCGAGGGCCCCAAACGCATCTTGCAGCTGATGGCGCCTGCGTTGCTGGGGGTCAGCGTGGCACAGATTTCTTTGCTCATCAACACCCAAATCGCCTCGCAGCTCACGCCAGGAAGCGTCAGTTGGTTGAGCTATGCAGACCGGTTGATGGAGTTTCCCACCGCCTTGCTGGGCGTGGCTTTGGGGGTGGTGTTGATGCCTCAGCTCTCGGCTGCGAAGGCTGCGAACGACACGGCCACCTATTCAGACATGCTCGATTGGGGCTTGCGCTTGGTGTTGTTGCTGGCGCTGCCGTGCGCTTTGGCGTTGCTGGTGTTTTCCAAAGCGCTGGTGGCGGTGCTCTACCACTATGGCGCCTTCAGTGCCCATGATGTGCAGCAAACCACGTTGGCGTTGATGGGCTATGGCGTGGGCTTGTTGGGCTTGGTCGCTATCAAGGTGCTGGCACCTGGCTACTACGCCAGCCAAGACATTCGCACACCGGTTCGTATTGCTGTGGCCGTGTTGGTGTTGACGCAGGTGTTCAACCTGTTGTTGGTGCCCTATTTGGCGCATGCGGGGTTGGCGTTGTCGATTGGACTTGGTGCTTTGGTGAATGCCGCGTGGCTGTGGTGGGGCTTGCGTCTGCAGGGGACGTATGTGGTGCGTCCGGGGTGGTGGCGTTTCATCGGACAAGTGCTGGTGGCGTGCGGTGTGCTCGGGGCTTGGTTGTGGGGCGCTGCGCAGTATCTGGATTGGACCGCGTTGCGTGACACGCCGTTCATGCGCGTGGTCTGGATGGCCGGCGTGCTGGCGGTGAGTGCGTTGCTGTACTTTGTGACTTTGGCCGTGACAGGATTGCGCGTGCGCACGCTGTTGCGACGTTAATTGGCCACGTGAACCAGGAGCCGTTTGTATGGATTTCAAACTCGAAGTACCCACTGCCTTGGAATACTTTGCCTCGTTGGTGCAAAGTGACGCGCACTTTCCTCTCTTAGAAGCCGCCGCGAGCTTGGCGCAAGACGAATACCCCGAGCTGGATATTCAAGAGGTGTTGGACCAGGTCGATCAACTGGTGGGGCGCTTGAAGCAACGCTTGCCAGCCGATGCCGGGGCCTTGCACAAGCTGCGTTTGTTGAACAAGTTTTTCTTCGAAGAATACGGCTTTGCTGGCAACCTCAACAACTACTACGACCCCGACAACAGCTACTTGCATGTGATGTTGCGCACGCGCCGCGGTATTCCCATCAGTTTGGCTGTGTTGTGGCTAGAGCTTGCAGTGAGTTTGGGGCTGCATGCGCAAGGCGTGGGGTTCCCAGGACATTTCTTGGTCAAGGTACGCCTGCCGTTCCCGCATGAGGGGCAGGTGGTGATTGACCCGTTCAGCGGTGAGTCGCTAGGCAAAGAAGATTTGTCGGAGCGCTTGGCCCCTTTGCATGCCGAGTCAGGTTTGGTGCTGGACGGGGCAGTGTCGGACGAACTGTTGAAGCACTATTTGCGCGCCGCCACTCCACGTGAAATTGTGGCCCGCATGCTGCGTAATTTAGAAGAGGTGTACACCTCGCACCAAGATGCCGAGCGCCTAGCCATGGTAAGGCAGAGGTTGGCGGTGTTGTTGCCGCAAGTGTCAGATTAAGCCACCACCACTGCAGCGCCGTCGCCACGCTCGGCAATCACGCCAATGGTGTGCACTTGCTCGCCATGGGCGCGCAACACATCCGCACAGGCGGCGGCGTGGTCCGCGTCAATCACCACCACCATGCCAATGCCGTTGTTGAAGGTGCGGTTCATCTCGATGTCGTCAATGCCAGCGGTGTGTTGCAGCCAAGCAAACAACTCGGTTTGGGGCCAGCTGCCTTTTTTCAGGTGAGCGGCTGTGCCTTCGGGCAGAACGCGTGGGATGTTCTCGAGCAAGCCACCGCCGGTGATGTGGGCGAGGGCTTTGATGGGGTGCTCGGCCAGAGCTGCCAGCACGCTCTTCACGTACAAGCGGGTGGGCGCCATGATGGCTTCTTTGAAGGGTTTGCCGTCCAACGTGGCCGGCGCATCTGAGCCGGCGCGGTCGATCACTTTGCGCACCAACGAGAACCCGTTGGAATGCACGCCGGCCGACGCCAAGCCCAGCACCACGTCACCCGGTTTCACGTTTTGACCGGTCAAGATTTTCGATTTGTCAACCGCGCCCACGGCAAAGCCTGCCAAGTCGTACTCGCCATCGGGGTACATGCCGGGCATCTCTGCGGTTTCACCACCAATCAAGGCGCAGCCTGAGAGTTCGCAACCTTTGGCAATGCCGCCGACCACGGCAGCCGCAGTGTCCACATGCAATTTGCCACAGGCAAAGTAGTCCAAGAAGAACAAGGGCTCAGCGCCTTGCACCAGCACATCGTTCACGCTCATGGCCACCAAATCGATGCCTACGGTGTCGTGCATTTGCCATTCAAACGCCAGTTTCAGCTTGGTGCCCACGCCATCGGTGCCGCTCACCAAGACGGGTTCTTTGTAACGTTTGGGCACTTCAAACAAGGCCCCAAAACCCCCAATACCTGCTAGCACGCCCTCGCGCATGGTTTTCTTGGCCAAGGGTTTGATGCGTTCGACCAAGGCGTCGCCTGCGTCAATGTCGACACCGGCGTCTTTGTAGGAAAGGGGTTTGTTCATAGTCAAGGAGGGGCTGGGGCTTGCAAGAAGATGCGCGCCGATAGAATCAAGCAGCAATTTTAAGGCCCACCTCTACCACGCTGTATGCAATTTACGCCCGCACAACGACACGCCCTCGCTTGGCTTGGCCTTGCCGCCGTGGCCGCACTGATTCTGTGGCTACTTGGGCCCGTGCTGATGCCGTTTGTGGTGGCCGCCGTACTGGCCTATGCGCTCAGCCCTTTGGTGCGAGGCTTGCAGCGTGCTTGCGGTGGTGTCCTGCCGCGCTGGCTGGCTGTGGTGCTGGTTGAGTCGCTGTTTCTGTTGGTGCTGCTGGCTTTGCTGACCTTGTTGATGCCGATCTTGGCGCACGAGTTGCCACGCATGCGCGACCAATTGCCTGTTTTGGCGGCACGTGCGCAAGAGGTGGTTGTGCCATGGCTGCAAGCCAAAGGCATTCCGGTGGCGTTGGATATGGACAGCATGAAAGCCTGGTTGTTGCAAGCCTTCAGTGCCTCGTTCGATGACGGTTTCAAACAAGCGCTGACGTCGTTGCGCATTGGTGGCAGCGTGGCCTTGGCCATCATTGGCAACTTGGTGCTGATTCCTGTGGTGCTGTTTTATTTGCTGGTGGATTGGCACCGTTTTGTCCGCCACATTGAGGCGCTGGTGCCGCTGCCAGCGCGCAGCGCTTACGACCGCTTTGTGGCGGAGTGTGATGATGTGCTGGGGCAATACCTGCGTGGCCAACTGTCGGTCATGGCGTTGCTGGCCGTTTACTACAGCGTGGCCTTGTCGGCGTTTGGGTTGGACTTGGCGTTGCCCATCGGCGTCTTCACGGGTTTGGCGGTGTTTGTGCCCTATGTCGGTTTCGGTTTGGGACTGGTGCTGGCGGTGCTGGCCGGCGTGCTGCAATTTGCGCCAGGTACGGCCTTGCTCATGGTGGCCGTGGTGTATGGCCTCGGACAGGTGATTGAAAGTTTTGTCTTGACCCCTCGCCTGGTCGGCGAGCGCATTGGCTTGCACCCCTTGCATGTGATCTTTGCGTTGATGGCGTTTGGCCAACTGTTTGGCTTTGTCGGGGTCTTGATTGCACTGCCGGTCAGCGCGGTGTTGCTGGTGGCCATGCGTCGCTTGCGTGCCCAATACCAAGCCAGCCCGTTGTACCGTGGTGCTTGAGCGTTCATGAAGCAAATCGCGCTTGATATTGGTTTAACTTCGGGCCCGAGCCTAGCGAATTTTTTTGCTGGCCCCAACCAAGCAGCGTTGCAACACATGCAAATGTGGGCGGGCAACGACAAACGTTCTCCTGTGCCCACCTATGTGTGGGGGGAGAGTGGCAGTGGCAAAACCCACTTGCTGCGCGCGGTGCAAGCTGCGCTGCGCGACCAAGGTTGTCCTGCGGGGTGGATGGATGCCTCCGTGTCTGAGCCTTCGGCGTTTGACGAGTCTTGGCGTGTGGTGATCTTGGACGATGTGCACCTCTACACCGCCGTGCAACAACACGCGGCCTTCAACTGGTTTGTGAATGCCACCACGCCCGGTGATGGGCAACAACGCTGGGTGCTCGCTGCGGGCCAAGTGCCTCCCAGTGACTTGGCCTTGCGCGAAGACTTACGCACCCGCTTGGGATGGGGGCATATTTTTCAATTGCAGGTGCTCAGCGAGTCGGAACGCCGTGCCGTGTTGCGCCAACACGCCGATGAGCGCGGTATTTTTCTGAGCGATGAGGTGATGGATTTCATGCTCAACCGCTTCAGCCGTGACCTGAGCAGCCTGATTCAACTTCTCGATCAATTGGACGGGTACGCCTTGCAAACGCAACGTGCCATCACCATTCCACTGATCAAAGCCATGCTGGAAAACATGTGATGAAACTTGCGTTATTTGATTTGGACCACACACTGTTGCCCATTGATTCGGACCAGTCGTGGGGCGAATTCACGGTGCGATTGGGTTGGCACGACCCCGACACATTTTTAAAGCGCAACGACGAGTTTTATGCGCACTACCAAGCGGGAACGCTCAACATCCATGACTACGTGCGTTTCGCCTCCGAGGCGTTTTGCCAACGTGGCCCCGAGGTGGCGGCGCAAGCCCATGCGCAATTCATGCGTGAGGTGATTCAGCCTGCCATTCGCCCCGAAGCGTTGGCCTTGGTGCAAAAACACCGCGATGCGGGAGACCGCATCCTCATCATCACCGCGACCAACGAGTTTGTGACACGCCCGATCGCCCAAGCCTTTGGAGTGGACGAACTGATTGCAGTCGAGCTGGTGCGTGATGCGCAAGGGTGGTTCACCAACGAAATCAGTGGTGTGCCCACGCTGCGTGAGGGCAAAGTGCAACGTCTGCAACAATGGCTCACTCAGCAAGGGTTGAACTGGGCGGATGTCGACAGCACGTTTTACAGTGACTCCCGCAACGACTTGCCTCTGTTGGAACGCGTCAACCATCCCGTGGCGACCAACCCCGACAACACCCTGCGCGCCGTGGCCCTAGAAAAGGGCTGGCCGATTTTGGAACTTTTCCCCAAACAATGATCAAGCAATTCATCAACAAGCTGATGGGCAAAACGTCCAGCAGCACCAAACCCAGCTTGGGCAAGCGCCAGGTGGTGCCTGCCAAGGTGCACGGCATCAACGTCGACTGGGTGGACGAACGCGCCTTGAATGTGGTGCGTACCCTGCAAGACCGTGGTTTTGAAGCCTATATCGTGGGTGGCGCGGTGCGCGATTTGTTGCTCGGTTTGAAGCCCAAAGACTTTGATGTGGCGACCAACGCCACGCCCGAGCAAGTCAAAGCGGCGTTCCGTCGGGCTTTCATCATTGGCCGTCGTTTCCGCATCGTGCACGTGGTGTACGGCCGGGGTCGCGAGCATGAAGTGATTGAGGTATCCACCTTCCGTGCGCAGTTAGACAATGCCGACGCTGAGCAAGTCAAAGGCAATGAGCGCAGCAGCAAGCAAGAACTGGCGGGCATGAAGCACGCGGTGGACGCCAGCGGACGCGTGTTGCGTGACAACGTGTGGGGCCCACAAGACCAAGACGCGGCACGTCGTGACTTCACCATCAACGCCATGTACTACGACCCCGAAACGGGCAACGTGATCGATTACCACGGCGGCATTGCCGATGCGAAGAAAAAAGTCATTCGCATGATCGGCGACCCGGCCACGCGCTACCGCGAAGACCCCGTGCGTGTGATCCGTGCGGTGCGCTTTGCGGCCAAGCTGTCGGCTTTGGGTTTCAAGATGGAGTCCAAAACTTCAGCGCCTTTGAAGCGCGCGGCCAAGTTGTTGGCGGATGTGCCGCAAAGCCGCTTGTTCGATGAAATGCTCAAGCTCTTGCAAACCGGTCATGCCCTAGCCAGCATTGCGCAACTCAAGCAACACGGCTTGGCTAAAGGCATTTACCCGCTGTTGGACATCGTGGTCGAGCGTTCAGAAGAAGCGTTTGTGCAGACCGCACTCAACGACACGGACCGCCGTGTGGGAGAGGGCAAGCCTGTCGCGCCGAGCTTTTTGTTGGCGTGTGTGCTGTGGTCCGACGTGCGTGAGTTGTGGGCGCAGCGACGTGTCAAGCAACCATCGTTCCCTGCGCTGCAAGACGCGATTGACGAGGTGTTTGATTCGCGCATCGGCGATGTGTCGGGTCGCGGCAAACTCGGTGCCGACATGCGCGAAATCTGGATGATGCAACCTCGGTTCGAGAAACGCACAGGCAGCGGCCCTTGGAGCCTGGTCGACCAAGCGCGGTTCCGTGCAGGTTTTGACTTCATGCGCTTGCGTGCCGATGTGGGCGAGGTCGATGAAGCGTTGTCAGATTGGTGGCAAGCGTTCAGCACCGCGGATGACAGCGCCCGTGAAGACCTGTTGCAGCAAGTGCGTCAGGAACAACAAAAAGCCCAACGTGCGCCACGTGTGCATGCCGTGCGTCGCGCAGACAAACCCGCGGTAGATCCACGCTTCCGTGACGACATGCCCGAAGCCGAAGAGGGCGCCGCGTCGCCCGCAAAGAAACGTCGCCGTCGCCGTCGTAAGCCGAGCGGTGATGCCGGTAGCACACCTGCGGCTGAATAACCGGAGCCTTGGCCATGTCTCGTCCCCCCGTCATGGCATGCGTGGCTGTGGGTGCCAACTTGGGCGATGCGGTCCGCACGGTCCAACAGGCCTTGGTTGACCTGACCGAATTGCCTGACACGCAAGTGCTGCGAACCTCTTCGTTGTATCGCAGCGCGCCTTACGAAGCACAAGGGCCTGATTTCATCAATGCGGTGGCACTGCTTGCCACACAGCTCGATCCTTTGGTGCTGTTGCATGCGCTGCAAAGTTTGGAGCAGCAAAGTGGTCGCGAGCGCCCTTATAAAAATGCGCCCCGCACCTTGGATTTGGATGTGATTTTTTATGGCGAGGTCGCCATGACATCCACCGAGTTGACCTTGCCCCACCCCCGCTGGCACGAGCGTGCCTTTGTGTTGCACCCCTTGGCAGAACTGTGGCCCCAACGTGTCAGTGCTGCCCAGCTGGCGGCAGTCAGCGACCAAGCCATCCAACGAATCAACGTATGACCTTGTCTGATTTGCCATGAACTTCACTGCTATTTCGCCCGCGCTGCAAGCCGTTTTGTTGTTGGTGGCCGCCAATGTGTTCATGACCTTTGCTTGGTATGGACACCTCAAGAGCTTGGCCAATTCACCGTGGTACACCGCTGCGCTGGTGAGTTGGGGCATCGCCTTGATGGAGTATTTGCTGCAGGTACCGGCCAACCGCATTGGTTTTCATGAAGCAGGTTTGCAAGTCGGGCAACTCAAAATCATGCAAGAAGTGATCACTTTGGCCGTATTCGTGCCGTTTTCTGTGTTTTTTCTGAATGAGCCCCTCAAGTTGGACTATGTCTGGGCGGGCTTGTGCATGGTGGGTGCGGTCTATTTCATTTTTAGAACATGAGCAGGGTTTACACTTCTAGATGTCATCCTTTTGTCATAAATAAGTCATCCACAGGAGCTCCAAATGCTATTTGGAAAGTTGTTGCCCACCGAGGGCAATTTTTTCGTCATGTTCAACCAACATGCGGACCGCATCGTTGAGGCGGCGCACGCATTTTCAAACTTGGTCGCCAACTACAACGACCCGATGCTGCGTGACAAATACAACACGGACGTGGACAACGCCGAGCGTGGTGCTGACCGTGTGACACACGAATGCAACCGTGCGCTGCATAAAACCTTCATCACGCCCATTGATCGCGAGCAAATTCACTCGTTGATCAACACCATGGATGATGTGGCCGATTTGATTCAAGACACCGCAGAGACCATGGCGTTGTACGACGTGCGCATCATGAACGAAGAGATCGTGCGTTTGACCGACTTGAGCGTGAAGTGCTGCGAACGCCTGCGCGATGCGGTGTATTTGCTGGAAAAAATTTCTGACCATGCCACCGCTGAAGCTGCGCTCAAAACGTGCGAAGAGATCGACAAGTTGGAATCGGATGCAGACCGCGTCATGCGCAGCGCCATGAGCAAGCTGTTCCGTGAAGAGCCTGATGTGCGTGAAGTGCTCAAGCTCAAAGCGATTTATCAGTTGTTGGAAACCATCACTGACAAATGCGAGGACGTGGCCAATTTGATCGAGGGCATCGTCCTCGAGAACTCTTGATCACGGGCTGAGCATGGAAACCGTACAAACCGCCTTCTGGGTGGTCGCTCTGTTGGTGGCCTTGGCCTTGCTGTTCGATTTCATGAACGGCTTTCACGATGCGGCCAACTCGATTGCCACCGTGGTCTCCACAGGCGTGCTGAAGCCAGCGCAAGCGGTGTTGTTTGCCGCGTTTTTCAACTTTGTCGCCATCTTTATTTTTCACCTGAGCGTGGCAGCGACGGTGGGCAAAGGCATTGTTCAACCGGGCGTGGTCGATACCCATGTGGTGTTTGGCGCTTTGGTGGGGGCGGTCACTTGGAACGTCATCACTTGGTATTACGGCATTCCCAGTAGCTCTTCGCACGCGTTGATCGGTGGTATTTCAGGTGCCGTGATTGCCAAGGCCGGTTCGAGTGCCTTGATTTCTGCTGGCATTTTGAAAACCGTCGCGTTCATCTTCGTGTCTCCCTTGTTGGGCTTCACCCTGGGCTCGTTGATGATGGTGGCGGTGGCTTGGATTTTCCGTAGCTTCCGTCCGTCGCGTGTGGATAAATGGTTCCGTCGTTTGCAACTGGTTTCCGCAGGGGCTTACAGCTTGGGGCACGGTGGCAACGATGCGCAAAAAACCATCGGCATCATTTGGATGTTGTTGCTGGCCACGGGCTATGCCTCGGCCGAAGACAAGTCTCCCCCCAACTGGACCATCGTCAGCTGCTACATGGCGATTGGCTTGGGCACCATGTTTGGCGGCTGGCGCATTGTGAAAACGATGGGTCAAAAAATCACCAAACTCAAACCTGTGGGAGGTTTTTGTGCCGAAACAGGCGGTGCCATGACCTTGTTCTTGGCGACGGCTTTGGGCATTCCTGTGTCCACCACGCACACCATCACCGGCGCCATCGTTGGGGTGGGGTCTACGCAGCGCGCCAGTGCCGTGCGTTGGGGGGTGGCTGGCGGAATCGTCTGGGCTTGGATTCTGACCATTCCCGCCAGTGCGTTTGTGGCTGGCGTGGCGTATTGGCTCAGTTTGACGCTCTTTTAATTCCCCAAATCCCTCGACCGTAGCCAAACCTGCGGTTGAGGCGCTATAATCGTGGGCTTTTCAGCGTGTCGCAGGCCGGGTGGCTTAGCGCGTGTCTCAAACGTTGAAAGAAATTTCCACCCGAAGGATTCATCATGGTCGTTATCCGACTCTCACGCGGCGGTTCTAAAGCCCGTCCGTTTTTCAACATTGTTGTGGCTGACAAGCGCGATCGTCGCGATGGTCGCTTCATCGAGCGCATCGGGTTTTACAACCCCATCGCCAAAGGCCAAGCTGAAAGCTTACGCGTGGCGCACGACCGCTTGAACCACTGGACCAGCGTGGGCGCTCAATGCTCTCCCACTGTGATCCGTTTGGTGAAGCAAGCTGCCAAAGCTGCTGCTTAATTAAACAAGGCATTGCAATGACGCTGGGCCTCGAGTCCGCAGAACTTCCTGCGGATGCCGTCGAAGTCGGGCGCATTGCAGATGCATGGGGCATCAAAGGCTGGTTCAAGGTCTTGCCCTACAGCGCTTCCCCGGAGGCGCTTTTTTCTTCCAAGCGTTGGTTTTTGCAACCTGCGGAACGAGGTGCCAAAACGTTTGCTGGCACCGTGCTTTTGAAAGTCATAGAAGCCAAAGAGCATTCGGATGCGGTGGTGGCCACGGCCAACGACATCCCCGATCGCAACGCCGCAGAGCTGCTCAAAGGCGCCCGCATTTTTGTGTCGCGTGCCAGTTTTCCCACCCCTGAGACAGACGAGTACTACTGGGTCGATTTGATCGGTCTGGCGGTGCGCAACCGCGAAGGGGTTGACCTGGGGCAGGTGCGTGAATTGCTACACACTGGCCCACAGACAGTGTTAGTGCTTGCTTACGAAGAAGACGGCAAACCCAAAGAACGCATGATCCCGTTTGTGTCGGCCTACATCGACACCGTGGATTTGGCAGGACGCCAAATCACCGCCGATTGGCAGCCCGATTACTGATGCCTGGGCCAAGGCCTTGCCATGCGCTTTGACATCATTACCCTGTTCCCCGAACTGTTTGAGCCCTTCCTCAAAAGCGGCGTGACGCGCCGTGCGTATGAGTCCGGCCAAGTCACGGTGCGGTTGTGGAACCCGCGCGATTACGCCGAGGGCAATTACCGGCGTGTGGACGAGCGCCCCTTTGGCGGCGGTCCTGGCATGGTCATGCTCGCCGAGCCCTTGGCCGCTTGTTTAACCGCCATTCGTGCCGATCGCGGCCAAGCCCGTGACGTTGCCCCTTTGGTGTTGTTTTCGCCGATTGGGGCCTCCTTGCGCCATGCTGCGGTACAGCGCTGGTCTGACAGCGAAGGCGCTGTCTTGCTGTGTGGGCGCTATGAAGGCATTGACCAGCGGTTCATTGACACCCATGTCGACCTGCAAATCAGCTTGGGAGACTTTGTGCTGTCAGGCGGTGAGTTGGCAGCCATGGCTTTGTTGGACGCTGTGGCCCGTTTGCAACCGGGCGTGCTCAACGACGAAGGCAGCCACCAGCTGGACAGCTTCAACCCCGCGTTGGATGGTTTGCTGGATTGCCCGCATTACACCCGACCGGAGCAGTGGGAGGGGCAGGGCGTGCCGCCCGCGTTGTTGTCGGGCCACCATGCCCAGATTGAGCGCTGGCGTCGCGACCAGCGTTTGCTGCTGACTGCGCGTCTGCGCCCTGAGCTGATTGCCGCGGCCCGTGCCGCCGCCAAACTGACTGCCCAGGACGAGGCTGTCTTAAAGGCGCAAAGTTCGCTATAATGGTGGGCTTTTCGATCCTCTGGTCGGCCGCTTCGCGCCTTTGTTGCAAGAAGCCTTTTGTGTAGCGCGATCAAGATCTTTAGAGGAAAACATGAACCTGATCCAAACTCTCGAGGCAGAAGAAATTGCCCGCCTCGGCAAATCAATTCCTGAATTCGCACCTGGCGACACCGTCATCGTGAGCGTCAACGTGGTCGAAGGTACACGCAAGCGTGTGCAGGCCTACGAAGGCGTGGTGATTGCCAAGCGTAACCGCGGCCTCAACAGTGGCTTCACCGTGCGCAAGATCTCTAGCGGCGAAGGCGTGGAGCGTACGTTCCAAACTTACAGCCCATTGATCGCTAGCATCGAAGTCAAGCGTCGTGGTGATGTGCGTCGTGCCAAGTTGTACTACTTGCGTGACCGCAGCGGCAAATCGGCCCGTATCAAAGAAAAATTGGTCACCAAGTCGGCCGCCGCTTCCAAAGCCGCAGCCGCCGCTCAATAAGCCGGTCCTTGCCCGCTTACGAAGCCACCCAAGTGAAAGCTTGCGGTGGCTTTTTTCATGTCCAAGCCTCTTATTTTTGACCCGCAACAAGTGCCCGTGTTCCAAGTGGATGCCCATTTGGAGGCGGTGCCTGCCCAGCATCTGACGCCAGCCGCGTTACAGGCGCGGTTTGCGCAACCACCCTTCTGGCAGCCTGAGTTGATGCGGGAGCGCAAGTTCTTAGACCGAGCGCCTGCCCAAGCTGCGGTGCTTGTGGGAATTGTGAAACGCGATGAGCCCACCGTGCTGCTGACCCAGCGCCCCTCACACATGTCCACGCATGCGGGACAAATTGCCTTTGCGGGCGGCAAGTGTGACGAAGAGGATGCAGATGCGACGGCAACCGCCTTGCGTGAGGCGCATGAAGAGGTGGGGCTAGAGGCCCAGCATGTGCAGGTGCTGGGAACATTGCCCGAATACGTCACAGGCTCCGCTTTTTATGTCACCCCCGTGGTCGCATTGATTGAGCCGACCATGACCTTGCAACTCAACACCCACGAAGTGGCCGATGCGTTTGAGGTGCCCTTGGCTTTTTTGATGAACCCGGCACACCACCGATGGCACCGCTATGCGCACGAAGGCGTGGTGCGCGAGTGGCTGTCCATGCCGTACCAAGATGGCGAACACCTGCGGTTCGTTTGGGGGGCAACCGCAGGTATGTTGCGCAATTTTTACCGCTTCTTGCGCGCCTGATGGTGTCAATTTTGACAAGCAGGCCGCTATCATCACCCCATGAGTTTCTTATCCCTGCTCTTCGCGTTGTTGATTGAACAAGCTCGGCCTTTGGTGCAGGGCAATTGGGTGCACCGCAGCGTGCGTGCATGGGTGTTTTGGATCAGCCAGACCTTGGATGCAGGGCATCCACGTTTGGCATGGACCACATGGTCTCTGGCTGTCGGGTTGCCCGCTGTGTTGGCCACGGTGGTGCATTGGCTGTTGATCACCCTACTGGGTTGGCCTGTGGCCATGATTTGGAGCATTGCAGTGCTCTACGCCACCTTGGGCTTTCGCCAATTCAGTCACCACTTCACGGACATCCGTGATGCGTTGGATGTGGGCGATGAGCGTTTGGCGCGCGAGCTGTTGGCCGAATGGCAGCATGTCGAAGTGGGCAGCTTGCCACGCAGTGAGTTGCTGCGTCATGTGATCGAGCACTCGGTGTTGTCCGCGCACCGCCACGTGTTTGGTGTGCTGACTTGGTTTTCGATTCTGGCGGCGTTGGGTTTGGGCCCTGCAGGTGCGGTGATTTACCGCATGAGCGAGATGGTTTCGCGTGCATGGCGTGCATCGACCAAAACCCAAAAAGGATGGGTGAGTGACACCTTGCAACAGGCCGCACGCCAAGCGTGGCATCGTGTGGATTGGTTTCCTGCACGCCTCACGGCCGTGGCCTTTGCGGTGATGGGGAACTTTGAAGAGGCCATCGACTGTTGGCGCAACCATGCGCAACGTTTTCCAGATGACAACGATGGCGTGGTCTTGTCGGCCACAGCTGGTGCCTTGAATGTGCGTTTGGGCGGTGAGGCCCTGCATGCTGCGTCAGAAGAGCAAGAGGCACACGACAGCGAAAGCACCCCTGGCCGTGCAGCCGACATGTCACACATGGCCAGTGTGGTGGGTTTGGTTTGGCGCAGTGTGGTGCTGTGGATGGTGCTGTTGGCCCTGCTGACCTTGGCCCGCTTGCTAGGCTAATTTCTGGGCTCTCTGACCGCGACAGTCTTAGTAGTTGACCGGCTGCGTCAAATCGGCAAACAACATGCCGTACAACTTGTAACGCGAGGGGCTGATATCGCCAGCGGCTACGGCGGCTTGTACGCCGCATGAGGGTTCGTGCAAATGCGTGCAGTTGTAAAACTTGCAGTCCGCTACATGTGTTTTGAAATCTGGCATGTAGGCCGCCAATTGCATGGCATCGATGTGGTGCACGCCAAACTCTTGGAATCCCGGCGAGTCGATCAATCCGGTTTTGCGCTCTGCATCCACCCAGTGCCAGGTGGTTGATGTGGTGGTGTGCTTGCCTGAATTCAGGGCTTGTGAAATCTCTGCCGTGGCCACATTCGCATCGGGTACCAAAGCATTGATGAGCGTGCTTTTGCCCGTGCCCGAAGGGCCCAAGACCAAGGTGGTTTTGTGTTTCAACCGTTCGGGCAAATCGGCCAAGTCCCCTGTTTTGAACGCCCCTTGCAACACGGTGTATCCCATCTTCATGTACGGAGCCAGGCGGCCCAAAGCGCGCGCGAAGGGCTCGGCGAGGTCGCTTTTGTTGAGCGCAATGAGCGGGGTGATGTGCTCGGCTTCGGCAGCAATCAAGGCGCGCGTCAATTGCATCTCAGAGAACTCGGGCTCTGCTGCAAGCAAGATCAGCACTTGGTCTAAATTTGCTGCGAAAGATTTGGTGCGAATTTCGTCTTGTCGGTAAAACAGGTTGTGACGAGGCTCGACCTTTTCAATCGTGCCTTCGTCGGTGCTGGCGAGCCATTGCACACGGTCGCCGACCACGACTTGGCTTTTCTTACCGCGTGGGTGGCAGATGCGGCGTTCCCCATCGGGTGTTTCCACCACGCAGTGTCGTCCGTGGCTGGCCACCACCAAACCGGTTTGCTTCATGCGGCCATTCGTGCCAAGCGTTGCGACGCAGGCGGGTGCGAGTAATAAAACGCCACATACCAAGCGTCTGGTGTGAGGGTGCTGGCATTGTCTTGGTACAACTTGAGCAGTGCGCTGGCCAAGGCCTTGCCATCGCTGTGGGCCACGGCGTAGGCATCGGCTTCAAACTCAAATTGACGCGAGCGATGGGCCGACAAAGGGGACACAAAAAACGTGAACAAGGGCAACACCAACATGAACAGCAGCAAGGCCAAGGCGCTGTTGTTGCCGTCTAAGTTGGGCATCACCCCCAAGCCGGTGTAGAACCAAACTTGTTGCGCCACCCAGCCGAGCAAAGCCAATCCTGCGAGGCTGGTGGCAAAACTGGTGGTCATCATTTTCAAAATATGGCGATGTTTGAAGTGGCCCAATTCGTGGGCGAGCACGGCTTCCATTTCATCGCCGTTGAGTTGTGCCAGCAGCGTGTCAAAAAACACCACGCGCTTGGCGGCCCCAAAACCGGTGAAGAACGCATTGGAGTGGGCTGACCGTCGACTGCCGTCCATCACAAAAAAACCTTTGGCGGTGAACCCCGCACGCTGCATCAGGGCGGTCACGCGGGCTTTCAGTGTGGTGTCCTCAAGCGGGGTGAACTTGTTGAACAGGGGCATGATGACGTTGGGGGCAATCCACATCACAAACAACTGGTAGACCACCAAGGCTGCCCAGGCGTAGAACCACCACAGGGGGCCACCTGCTTGCATGAGCCACAACACAAGCCAAAGAATGGGCAATCCCAACACCATGCCCACCAGCAAGCCTTTGAGCAAGTCACTCAGCCACAGGGTCGGCGTGGTGTGGTTGAAACCAAAGCGTTGTTCAACGCCAAAGGTTTGGTAGAGCGACAGCGGGAGGCTGATCAACCCACCGATCAAGCTGAAGCCCACGACCAAGGCCATTTGTTGGCCCATGCCTTCGCCCAGCCACATGAGCGTGAGTTGGTTGAGGGCATCCAAACCGCCCAGCAAGGTCCAGCCGATGAGGGTGAGGGCGTCCAGCGCCAAGTCGACCAGACTCACGCGTGCTTTGGCCAAGGTGTAGTCGGCGGCTTTTTGATGCGCATCCAATCCAATGGTGTTGACAAATGCCGCAGGGACTTCTGCGCGATGGTGCGCCACATGACGCACCTGACGACTGTTGAGCCAAAGTTTGGTGAGCAAGTTGGCGACGAGCATGCCAGCCAGTGTCAACGTCATCGCGAGAGAGGGATTCATCATGGGGCAGGAGTTTAGATGAAGCGCCACTGCCGTGATGGGCGACAATCGTGCCCATGTCTGAAGTTGCTTCCCCTCCTGTCCCCGTCAAACTTGCCAAATCGGATCTGAACTTGGTCTGGCTCGATTGCGAAATGTCTGGCCTTGATCCCGAACGCGAGCGTTTGTTAGAGATTGCGGTCATCGTGACCAGCCCCGATTTGTCGGTGCGCATGGAAGGTCCTGTGTTTGTGATTCACCAAAGCGATGAGTTGCTCGGCAAAATGGATGCGTGGAACAAGGGCACCCACGGCAAGAGTGGCTTGATCGACAAGGTCAAAGCCTCGACCGTGACCGAAGAACAAGCACAAGAGCAGCTGATTGCGTTTTTGAAACCCTATGTGTCCAAAGGCGTTTCACCTATGTGCGGCAACACCATTGGGCAAGACCGCCGTTTTTTGAACAAGTACATGCCCAAGCTCGAGGCGTGGTTTCACTACCGCAACGTGGATGTGAGCACGCTCAAAGAGCTGTCGCGCCGCTGGAAACCCGAGGTGTTGAATGCCTTCAAAAAGGCTCAGAAACACACGGCTTTGGCCGATGTGCACGAGTCGATTGACGAAATGTTGCACTACCGCGAACACTTCTTAAAGCTTTGATTAGGTAAAAACCCGAATCCGTGCCATAATTGCGGTCTTCGCTACAAAACGTAGCGAGTTTGTACATCTCCCTTCATTCACCGGACTCGCGAATTGAGTCCCAAGCACTGAGAAAACCCCCAGCGGGTCAGAGCAGGTTCCGTTTGATGGTTGATGTTTTTTAACCAAGAACGGAGCAGTCGCACAACTTGCGGCGCTCGCGTGCGAGAAAAATCATGACTGACACTTTGAATGTGACAGGCGAATTTGCGCCTGCCGAAAATACGGCTATTCCTGCTCAAGAAGTTGAGCTCACCAACGCGCCCAACGGATTCGTTGAACTCGGCTTGGCACCTCAACTGGTGCAAGCGGTGGCGGACTTGGGCTACACCCAACCCACCACGGTTCAACAAAAAACCATTCCTTTGGCTTTGCCATCGAACCACGCGCAAGCCCAAGCTGGCTTCATCGACTTGATGGTCTCCAGCCAAACCGGTAGCGGCAAAACAGCGGCGTTCTTGTTGCCTGTGTTGCACACCTTGATCCAGCAGCAAGCTGAAGCCGAAGCAGCAGACAAAGCCGCTTGGGACAAGTTGGTGGCCGATGCGGCTGCCAAAGGTGAAGAACCCCCTAAGCGCGCCAAGCGCAAAGACCCCACCAATGTGCGCAACTTCAAAGCCCCAACACCCGGTGCTTTGATTGTGTGCCCCACACGCGAACTGGCCCAACAAGTGGCGCATGACGCGATTGATTTGGTCAAGCACTGCCGCGGTTTGCGCGTGGCCAACGTGGTAGGTGGCATGCCTTACCAATTGCAAATTGCCAAGTTGCAAAACGCCAACTTGGTGGTGGCAACGCCTGGTCGTTTGCTCGACTTGCAACGCTCGATGCAAATCAAGCTGGAGCAAGTTCAGTTCTTGGTGGTTGACGAAGCCGACCGCATGCTCGATTTGGGCTTTGCCGATGACTTGGCTGAAATCAACCAACTCACCATCAACCGCAAGCAAACCATGATGTTCAGCGCCACGTTTGCGCCGCGCATCCAACAGTTGGCCGCACGCGTCATGCGTCAACCCCAACGCGTGCAAATTGACTCGCCGCAAGAAAAGCACGTCAACATTCGCCAAGTTCTGCACTGGGCCGACAACGCGCAGCACAAACGCCGTTTGTTGGATCACTTGTTGCGTGACACCACCATCAACCAAGCTGTGGTGTTTGCCAGTACCCAAATTGAGTGCGATGGCTTGGCCAATGACTTGCAACAAGAAGGTTTCTCTGCCGTTGCCTTGCACGGTGCTTTGAGTCAAGGTTTGCGTAACCGCCGTTTGATGGCCTTGCGCAACGGTCAAGTGCAGTTCTTGGTCGCCACCGACGTGGCTGCACGCGGCATTGACGTGCCCACCATCACCCACGTGTTCAACTTTGGCTTGCCTATGAAGTCTGAGGACTACACCCACCGCATTGGCCGTACCGGTCGTGCGGGTCGTCAAGGCTTGGCCGTGACTTTGGCGGAGTTCCGCGACAAGCGCAAAATTTTTGACATCGAAGCCTACACACGCCAGCAGTTCGCAGCCGAGGTGATTCCAGGTTTGGAACCCACCCAACGCCTTGAACAACGTGGCGGTGGCCGTGATTACGACCGCAAGGGCGGTGGCAAGTTTGGCGGCGGTGGCCGTGGCTTCGGCGGCAACAAGTTTGGTGGCCGTTCGGAAGGTCAGGGTTATGGCCGCTTTGAGCCTCGTTTTGACGACCGTCGTCCTTCTGGCAACCGCTTTGAAGGGCGTGCTGAGAACCGTTTCGAAGGCCGTTCGGACAACCGCTTTGACGATCGCCGTGGCAACACGTTCGAGCCACGTCAAGGTGCACCGCGTGGCAACTTTGGCGAAGGCCATGGCGCGCCTCGCGGCAACTTTGGTGCCCCACGTCACTTTGAAGAACGTGCGCCTCGCAGCTTCGATGACCGTGCCCCCGCACGCGGCCCACGTGCCCCGTTTGAAGCTGGTCGTACGCCGTTTGACAAGCCTGGCCGTCCAGCCGGTGGCAAATCATTTGGGGGTGGTTTTGACGCGAAGAAACGCGCACCTAAGCCACGCGCGCCACGTTAATTAACGACTTGCCCAAATAGTCAGCCACCGCGTTGCACCCGATGTGCAGCACGGTGGCTGAATTGTTTGTGGCATCCGAATTTAGGCCTTGAGTTTTTGCGCGACAAAGTCCAAACGGTCTTGGCCCCAAAACAATTCGCCCTCAATGACGTAGCTGGGGGCCCCAAACACTTGGGTTTCAATGGCGCTTTGTGTGTAAGCGTCATAGCGGGCTTGCACCTCAGGTGTTTGTGCCAACGCCAAGCAGGCAGCGTCTAGCTTGAGTTCGTTCAGCAACTGCGCCAAGGTGGCCGTGTCGGCAATGTCGCGTTCTTCATGCCAGACCGCAGACAGCACAGCCCCGGTGATGGCCAAAGCAGCGTCGGTGCCGTGGTGCATGTCTACCGCAATGATCATGCGCGCAGCGGGATCGCCGGCCACCGGAAAGAACTGGGGATGTAGGTTCAGCGGCAGGTTCAGCGCTTGGCTGAAGCGAGCCAGTTCGACCAAACGATAGGCTTGTCGTTGAGGGGCACGCTTGCCCAAAGGCAGGCCACCGGAGATAGGAAACACCTGGCCCAAATCCATGGGCATCACGCGGACAGTCGCCCCTGCTGATTTGGCGAGAGCGACAAAACGTGCATGGCCCAAATAAGTCCACGGACTTTGTGGGGCGAAGTAGTAGTCGATGGTTTTGGACATGGACGCTCCTGTGTCAAGGTCAGATAAAAATGATGGCCAGCATGGCCGCATCGTCAATTAAGTTGACGACCGCATACGCGCTCAGGCGATACAGCGTGCTCAGGATGAGCTCGCTCACGTCGAGAGGTGACAGTTCTTGCATGTGTCAGTAGTGAGGAGGCAGCTCGTCACGCAGGCTGCGAAACCCACCCGTGCCGCCGTCGGGCGTTTGCTGGCGCAATTGGCTGACCTCGCGGATCAGCGCCTCAATTTGTTGTTGCTGTTGAAAAATCGTTTGGTTGAGTTGTTCCACCAAGTCTTCGGTGAAGCTGGCCTTGATTTCTAAATTCATCAGGCGTTTGTCGATGTCGGTGTGTGGCATGGCGGATGCAGTCTACGGGGTGGTTTTGCCAATGTCGCTGAGTTGGGCGCGCAGGTGTTCAAGTTCGCGTTGGTAGGCTTGTGCATCACCAAAGTCAACAAACCCGGTGTAGTAGGGGTGGGCGGCCATCACTTTGCGGGCGTGTTTGATGGGGCACCAGTACTGCTCGGTGCGGGCCACCACCTCGCGCCCATAGGCCATCAGGCCATTGCCATACGAGCAATAGGCACAGTTGATTTTTTCGATCCAGTTCAAGTACGCCAAATGGGCGCGGTCGTAGACAAAGTAAGCACTGCGTTTGACGCGGGGAATGCCGTAAGCCCGAAAGCAAATGTGTTGGTAGACGGTGATGAACAAGTCCAACACCAGCATGGGACCCAGTACGGCATAAATCACGGGGGCGGTGACCACATGGCGCCAATCGGCAGACAGCACGTAGCGGAGCAAGCCGGTTTTGAAGCGACGTTGTTGCTCAATGACCTCGCGCTCAAACCGGACGCGGGTTTCCTCAAAATCGGCTTGAAGTTCGGCACGTCGCCGTTTCATCTCCAGCTCAATCTCAGACTCCATTTGTTGGATGCGAGCCAGCAATTCGGTGATTTTTGGATTCATAAATGCCTCTATTGAGCAGGATTATGGGCGGTTACGTGCGAAAATACGTCGAACCTGTGGCCTAATTAAGGGCTTTAACTTTTTATCTGGAAAATTTCATGGGAAACAAAATCGTTACCGAAGCTGACCGCAAACGCGCTCCTAAACCAATTCCTCTGCCAGGCACTGTGTTGCGTACCGGTGGTCGTGGTCAACGCGTGAGTTTGGAACGCGGCGTCGCGACACGCAGCAAAAAGAACCCAGGCAAGCGCTCAAGCAAAGGCGGTTAATCCCCCTTCTGCCATACCGCAGAGCCAAACAAAAAAGCGACCCTTGG
>JBFYKC010000032.1:0-6504 GCA_041311135.1 Comamonadaceae bacterium
TGCGGCGAATAGGGACGAATGGCATACAGCTGCTCGGCAAACGCGCCCACAGGCTTCCAATCGGGCAACACCTGCACCAACTTGCCTTGCTGCAGTGACGCTTGTGCACTGAAGTCCGGCAACAACGCAATGCCCAAGCCCGTCAACGCGGCCTCCCGCAAGGCCTCGCTGTTGTTGGCCGCCAGCTGGCCTGTCACCGGCACGGTGATGCGTGCGTCTTTGGCCTTGGGCTTCACCCGCTCAAACGTCCAGGCGGGCGTGTCTTGCGCACGCAGGTAGTGCAAGCAGTTGTGTGTGTGCAAGTCGGTCGGTGTGTGCGGCGTGCCAGCGCGGCGCAAATAGGTTTTGCTGGCCACCAACACCGAGTGTGTGGCGCACAAGGTCCATGCCACGTGGGTGTCGGGCGGCCGCGCGGTGTGGCGAATGGCCAAATCAAACCCTTCGGTAGCCAAACTGCTGAGGCGGTCCGACATGTCCAGCTCCAAACGCACCTCGGGGTACGCGCGCAGAAAGTCCGCCATGCGCGGTGCCAATTGCTGCCGCGCAAATGCCACAGGCGCTGTGACCCGCAGCAAGCCGCTGGGCACACCTGCCAAATCACGCACCTGCGCAAAGCTGTGTTCGATTTGCTCGAACGACGCCCGGGTGTCATCCACCAAGCGCTGACCCGCTTCGGTCAAACGCACGCTGCGGGTGGTGCGCTGCACCAAAGGCACGCGTGCCGCACGCTCAAGCTCGGCCATGCGCTGGCTCATCGCCGCTTTGCTGACGCCTAGACGTGCAGCTGCGGCGGTATAGCTGCCCTGCTGGGCCAACACACTCAGCCAGTGCAGGTGATGCCACAGCGCGGAGGTTTGGGGGGCGTTGATTTTTTGGTTGCTCATGCTTCCATTGTTCACTATTTTAAACAATCAATTCAAAGTTTGGCACTTGTGACGCACGTCTCCCCTGCCTACACTGCCTCATCTTTTTCACCCACCGAGACACGCCATGACACATCCCACTCACATTGCGCACCACATCAACGGCGCTGCTGCCTCTGGCGCCAGCACCCGCACGCAACCCGTGTACAACCCCGCCACCGGCGCCGTCACCGGGCAAGTCAGCTTGGCCAACGGGGCCGATGTGAATGCCGCCGTCGCTGCCGCGCAACATGCCTTCCCCGCTTGGGCGGATACGCCGCCATTGCGCCGCGCACGGGTGATGTTCAAGTTCTTAGAGCTGCTCAACCAACACAAAGACACCTTGGCCCACATGATCACTGCCGAACACGGCAAGGTGTTCACCGACGCCCAAGGCGAAGTCACGCGCGGCATCGAGATCGTCGAATTCGCCACGGGCATTCCTCAGTTGCTCAAAGGCGACTTCACCGACCAAGTCTCCACCAGCATCGACAACTGGACGCTGCGCCAACCCTTGGGCGTGGTAGCGGGCATCACGCCTTTCAACTTCCCCGTCATGGTGCCCATGTGGATGTTCCCCGTGGCCATTGCCGCAGGCAACACCTTTGTGTTGAAGCCCAGCCCGATTGATCCCTCGCCTTCGCTGTTCATTGCAGACTTGCTCAAGCAGGCCGGTTTGCCCGATGGCGTGTTCAACGTGGTGCAAGGCGACAAAGAAGCGGTTGACGCGCTGTTGGTTCACCCCGACGTGAAGGCCGTGAGCTTTGTCGGCTCCACCCCGATTGCCAACTACATCTACGAAACCGGCGCCCACCACGGCAAGCGCGTGCAAGCCCTGGGCGGCGCTAAAAACCACATGGTGGTGATGCCCGATGCCGACATTGACCAAGCGGTGGACGCTTTGATTGGCGCTGCCTACGGCTCGGCAGGCGAGCGTTGCATGGCGATCAGCGTGGCCGTGTTGGTGGGCGATGTGGCCGATCGCTTGATGCCCAAGCTGATCGAGCGCACCCAAACCTTGAAGGTCTTGAACGGCGAAAACCTCGCAGCCGAAATGGGCCCCATCGTGACCGACGTGGCGCACAAGCGCATCACCGGGTACATCGAACAAGGCGTGAAAGAAGGTGCGCAGTTGTTGGTCGATGGCCGCAACTTTGACAACGCCAGCGCCGGCCAAGGCTGCGGCACGGACACCCGCCACGGCTTCTGGATGGGCGGCACCTTGTTTGACCACGTCACCCCCGACATGCGCATTTACAAAGAAGAAATTTTTGGCCCCGTGCTCAGCTGCGTGCGCGTGCCCGACTTTGGCCAAGCGGTGGACTTGATCAACGCCCACGAATTCGGCAACGGCGTGAGCTGCTTCACCCGCGATGGCAACGTGGCACGTGAATTTGCACGCCGCATCCAAGTGGGCATGGTCGGCATCAACGTGCCCATTCCTGTGCCCATGGCTTGGCACGGCTTTGGCGGTTGGAAGAAGAGTTTGTTTGGCGACATGCACGCCTACGGCGAAGAAGGCGTGCGCTTCTACACCAAGCAAAAGAGCGTCATGCAACGCTGGCCCGAGAGCATTGGCAAGGGGGCAGAGTTTGTCATGCCCACGTCCAAGTAAGCTATGCCTCCATGAGCGACACACAGTTTGACTACATCATCGTTGGCGCCGGCACTGCCGGTTGTCTGTTGGCCAACCGCCTCAGTGCCAATGCCAGCAAACTTGTGTTGCTCATTGAAGCTGGTCGCAAAGACGATTACCACTGGGTGCACATTCCGGTCGGTTACCTGTATTGCATTGGCAATCCCCGCACCGATTGGCTGTATCACACCGCCCCCGATGCGGGCCTGAATGGGCGCAGCTTGCGCTACCCACGCGGCAAGGTGTTGGGTGGCTGCTCCAGCATCAACGGCATGATTTACATGCGCGGCCAAGCGCGCGACTACAACAACTGGGCCGACATCACCGGTGACGCACGCTGGCGTTGGGAGCACACACTGCCGTACTTCAAACTGCACGAAGACCACCATGCAGGCGCCAGTGCGTTCCACGGCGCCAAAGGCGAGCGCAGTCCGGTGCTGCTCGACGACCCGACGGTTTATGGCGAGACCTTGCGCCACCACGTCGCCGGTGGTGAATGGCGCGTCGAGAAACAACGCCTGCGCTGGGACGTGCTGGATGCCTTTGCGCAAGCCGCTGTGCAAGCGGGCATCCCCGCCACCGACGATTTCAACCGGGGCGACAACGAAGGCGTGGGCTACTTTGAAGTCAACCAACGCAGTGGCTGGCGCTGGAACACACCCAAAGCCTTCATTCGCCCCACGTGCTACGCGCGTCCCAACTTCGAGTTGTGGTCGTCGGCCCATGTGGCCAAGCTGGTGATGCACACCGAGCCCGATGGCACCCAACGTTGCACCGGGGTCGAGGTATGGACGGGCCACGGCTACGTGACCGTCAACGCCAAACAATCGGTAGTGCTGAGCGCAGGCGCCATCGGCACACCACAAATTTTGCAGCTCTCGGGCTTGGGCCCTGCTGCGTTGTTGCAACAGCATGGCATTGCACCCCTCATCGATTTGCCTGGCGTGGGCGCCAATTTGCAAGACCATCTGCAAATTCGCTCAGTCTTCAAAGTACAGGGCGTGGACACGCTCAACACCTTGAGCCACAGCTGGTGGGGCAAAGCCAAAATTGGGTTGGAATACGCCCTCAAACGCAGCGGTCCGATGAGCATGGCCCCCTCGCAACTCGGTGCCTTCACACGCAGCAGCCCCGACCAGCCGTATCCCAACATCGAGTACCACGTGCAACCCCTGAGCTTGGATGCCTTTGGCGAACCGCTGCACCACTTCCCCGCGTTCACCGCCAGTGTGTGCAACCTCAACCCCACCAGCCGTGGCACGGTGGCCATCACCAGCGCCAACTTCGCCGACGCCCCGAAGATTGCCCCCAACTACTTGAGCACCCCTGAAGACCGCCAAGTCGCTGCCGACTCGCTGCGGGTGACGCGCCGCATCGCCGCCCAACCCGCCCTCGCCAAGTACCAACCCGAGGAATACAAACCAGGCGTGCAGTACCAAAGCGACGAAGAGTTGGCGCGTTTGGCCGGCGACATTGCCACCACCATCTTCCATCCCGTGGGCACCGCCCGCATGGGCCGTGTGGACGACCCGCTGGCCGTGGTCGACCCCGAGTTGCGTGTGCGCGATGGCCGTGGTGGCGTGGTGCGCGGTCTGCGTGTGGTCGACGCCAGCGTCATGCCCACCATCACCAGTGGCAACACCAACAGCCCCACCTTGATGATGGCCGAGAAAGCCGCCCAGTGGCTGGCGCATGAAGCCGAGAATGTCTAAGACGTTCGGGAAACTCCCTACAATTTGCACTCACTCGGAGCGCTACATTGTCACCACTCGCGACAATCTTCGGGTTGTCGATCTGAGGGTCCGAGGAGACATACAACAAGCCCCCTTCAAGGAGGCATCTGAAACAAGCACCGGTTAAGCCGGTGCTTTTTCTTTTTCCGCTATCGTTTCGTCATGGAATTGTTCATCGCCACGTTTGCCTCTGCCTTCGCTGGCTTTGTTGACTCCATCGTCGGCGGCGGCGGGCTGATTCTGTTGCCCACCCTGTTTGCGGTTTATCCCAACGCCGCCCCCGCCACCTTGTTTGGCAGCAACAAAAGTGCGTCCATCTGGGGCACCGCGTTTGCCACTTGGCAGTACAGCCGCCGCGTGTCGCTGAACTGGCCCGTCATGCTGCCCGCGGCCGCACTGACCATGGTCAGCGCCTTTTTCGGGGCGTGGTTAGTCACCCTGATTTCTGCCGATTTTTTGCGACGCCTGCTGCCCGCCGTGCTGCTGCTGGTGTTGGGCTACACCTTGATGCGCAAAGACATGGGGCGCCATCACGCGCCGCGTTTTGAAGGCCGCACCGAGCGATGGGCCGCCTGCACCGTGGGGGCCACGATTGGTTTTTACGACGGGTTCTTCGGCCCCGGCACGGGCAGCTTCTTTGTGTTTTTGTTGGTGCGCTGGTTGGGCTACGACTTCTTGAACGCCTCCGTGGCCGCCAAGCTGTTGAACCTGTCGAGCAACATCGCCGCCTTGGTGCTGTTCACCTTCAAGGGCCATGTGTGGTGGCACTTGGCATTGCCCATGGCCCTGGCCAACGTGGCGGGCAGTTTGCTGGGCACGCGCATGGCCTTGCAACACGGCGCAGGGTTTGTGCGCGGCATGTTCATCGTGGTGGTGAGTGCGCTGATTTGCAAAACCAGCTACGACGCGTTTTTGCGCTAACTAAAAGGCGCGTCTAACGCACAGCACTGGCGGCACTAGCCGCTGGCTTAGGCGCAGAAGCTGCTTTAGCAGCTGCCGCCAATTCGGGCAGCTCATCGGGCGCCAACTCAGCCGCTTTAGGCGGCCATGGCACGCTGGCCACGGCACGGGGCTTACCAATCGGACGAGTGGCTTGGCCTTTTTGCACCGCCTCGATGTCTTCTTGCGAGGGGTATTGCCCCATGATCACAAAGTCAAACACACGGCGTGCGATCGGGGCCGCGTTCTGTGCACCAAAGCCCGCGTTTTCGACCACCATGGCCAAAGCCACCTTGGGGTCATCCGCAGGCGCAAACGCGACAAACAATGCATGGTCGCGCATGCGTTCGTCAATGCTGGAGGCGTTGTATTTTTCGTTTTGCTTCACCGTGAACACCTGCGCAGTGCCAGTCTTACCGGCGCTGACATATTGCGCGCCAATGAAACTAGAAGCCGAGGTGCCCTCAATGTTCACCCCGATCATGCCTTTCTTGATCACCTCAAGGTTCTCGGGCAACAGCGGCAGTTGACCGATCGGTTCTTTCGCCACCGGCGTCGAGGCTTTGGTTTCCACATCCAACACCTCGCGCACCAAGTGCGGTTTCATCTTCAACCCGTTGTTCGCGACGGTGCCCATGGCATGCGCAATTTGCAGCATGGTGAAGTTGTTATAGCCCTGACCAATGCCCAAGGAAATGGTTTCGCCGGAGTACCAGCGCTGCTGCTCGGGTTTTTTGTAGGTGGTGCGTTTCCACTCGGTCGAGGGCAAGACGCCGCGCGATTCACCCAAGATGTCAATGCCCGTGATTTGACCAAACCCCAGTGGTTTCATCTGGTCGTGCATCAGGTCCACGCCCATGTCACGCGCCAGCGTGTAGTAGTAGGTGTCGCACGATTCAACGATGGATTTGTACATATCCACGGCGCCGTGCCCGCCCTCTTTGTCGTCGCGGAATCGGTGGTTACCAAACATGAAAAAGCCGGGGTCTGAAATGATGGCCTTCTCAGAACGCTTGCCGGTTTGCAACGCCGCCAAAGCCATGAACGGCTTGTAAGTCGAGCCCGGTGGGTAGGTCCCGCGCAGCGCCCGGTTGAGCAAGGGCTTGTCGAGTGACTCGTTCAAAGCTTGCCAGTTTTCAGAATCAATGCCATCCACAAACAAGTTGGGGTCAAACGTGGGTTTGCTTACAAACGCCAGCACCTCGCCCGTTTTGGGGTCGAGTGCCACCAAGGCCCCACGGCGTTTGCCGTACAAATCTTCTACCAACTTTTGCAGCTTGATGTCAATCGACAG
>JBFYKC010000041.1:0-7802 GCA_041311135.1 Comamonadaceae bacterium
AGTCTTTGAATAGACCGTAATTATCGCGGGCTCACATGCCCCGTTCGAGGCCACGCCTGGACCCAGGCTTGCAGCGCATCCGCGACATGGGGGAGCGTTGAAACTTCGGGCAAGTCCAAGCAGCGTGCCGCGTGTTGCAGCGCTGCCAGCGGATCACTCAAGTTCAACGCCTCAGCCCCGTTTTGCTTGCTCAGCTTCTCACCATTGACGCCCAGCACCAGCGGCGTGTGCAGGTAGCTGGGGGTGGGCAAACCGAGGGCGTGCTGCAGCACGATTTGGCGGGCGGTGTTGTCGGTCAAGTCTTCCCCGCGCACGATGTGGGTGATGCCTTGTGCGGCATCGTCCACCACCACCGCGAGTTGGTAGGCCCACAGCCCATCAGCACGGCGCAACACAAAGTCGCCCACCTCGTGCACCACGTCTTGTTGTTGGGGGCCTAGGCGTCGGTCTTGCCACACCAAGGGAGTGGGGAGTGCCAAGTCGTCGATGACACGTTGCACATCCAGTCGCCACGCACGTGCTGCTTTGCCGTTCAGGCCGTGACGACACGTGCCGGGGTAGACGGCCGCGTGATGACGCGCGCGGGCATGGCCCAGCAACGCCTGTGTGTCTTCAATCTCTTTGCGCGAGCAGCCGCAGGGGTAGGCCCAGCCTTTGGCGATCAACACATCCAGCGCGGCTTGGTAAGCCTTGCTTCGTTGCGATTGCCACAGCACCACGTCATCAGGGACTAAGCCGCAAGTGGCGAGCTGTTGCAGGATGTGTGGGTCGGCGCCGGGTATGCAGCGCGGTGTGTCCACGTCTTCGATGCGCACCAGCCATTGGCCGCCGTGAGCACGGGCGTCGAGCCAGCTGGCGAGAGCAGCAACAAGCGAGCCCGCATGCAGCGGGCCCGTGGGGGAGGGAGCAAAACGACCGATGTAAGTCAATTACAAGCGCTTGGCAGATTGGCACACCGCCAAGGCGAGCTCAAGGCCAGACACAAAGGCGTCTTCCACGCGGTGGCCCAAGTGCCAGTCGCCGCAAGTGCCCAAGCCGGTGGTGGCGTCGTATTGGTGGGACACACCCAGTGGCGTGATGGTTTTGGCGTAGAGCCAGCGGTGCACATCGGCATGTGCGGGCTCGGCACGGATGCCTGTGAGTTCGGCGAATGCACGCAGCAATTTGGCTTTCACGCGGGCATCGGTGTCGGTGATGTGCTCGGCTGACCACGCGGCGCTGGCTTGCACGGTCCAACGCTCCACCTTGCCACGGCCGGGCTTGGACGACTCACGCGCCAACCATGCGATGCGGTGGTGAATGCTGCGCGCGGCATTCCATTGCGGCCCGATGTGCAAGTTGGGTTGTGTGGCGTTGGGGAAGGCCAGCATCAAGGTCCAGCAGGGGGCCACATCGACCGCGGCCATGGCTTTGAACCACGCGTTGAGGTGTGCCGCTTTGTCGGAGGCTTTGAGCAAAGCTTCGGCTTGCACGGAAGGAATGGCCAACAACACATGGTCAAAGCCACCGAAGTGTTTGTCGCTCGCATGCAAGGTCCACAAGCCTTTGGCGCCGCGTTCGAGGCGGGTGATCTGGGTGTTGGCG
Source organism: Comamonadaceae bacterium (assembly GCA_041311135.1). Classification (GTDB taxonomy): domain Bacteria; phylum Pseudomonadota; class Gammaproteobacteria; order Burkholderiales; family Burkholderiaceae_C; genus Limnohabitans. Next base: position 1,585 of record JBFYKC010000041.1, read on the forward strand.
TGCATGGCGTGCGCGAGTGGTTGGGCCCAGTGGCGCACCAGTGCATTCATGCCGGGCTTGGCCACAAAGTGCGCTTCTTGGGTGGCGCGGGCGGCTTCAAACACATGGCCCAAGGGGTCGAGCACGCGCACGGCATTGGCGCTCCAGGGGCGGCAAATGTCGGTGGTGCCGGGCACGGTTTGCAAAGCCAACGAGAAGCGAGGGTCGCGCACGGTGAAGTACTGCGTGCCGTGGTCAAAGGTGCCGAAGTTGGTTTCGCGGGTGGACATGCGTCCGCCTGCGCCACGGCTTTTCTCGAACACCTGTACCTTGTGGCCAGCCTTGGTCAAAGTGCGGGCGGCAGTGATGCCGGCAATACCGGCTCCGATGATGGCGATGTTTAAGGTCATAAGGGCACTCTACACGCTGCGCGTGGTGGTTTGGAATCGGGGGTTTACCAATAAAGCAGATCGGGTGGCGGGGCGTTTGAGTTGTTTGAGCCACCACTGTAAAGCGCGTCCACCGCGCTCACCTTCGCTGCCATTTGGAATACGCCAAGCGTAACTGACTTGACTCACGCGGGGCGGGCGTTCTACTTGGCACACTTGCAGTCGTCCGGCGTCTACCAGCGGTTGGGTCGTCAGCTCGGGCACAAAGCCCACACCAAGGCCGCGCACTTGAGCTTCGATCTTGCTGTGCATGTTGGGCACGGTGAACACGTCTTGGCCGGGCAGCAAGCCAATCGTCATGCCGGCGCCGCGTTGCACCGAATCGGCCACCGCCACGGCACGGTGTTGGCCAATCAGTGCATCGCTGAGCGGCTGTGGTGCTTGAGCTAGAGGGTGGTGTGGGGCCACGGCAAACACAAAACGCACACTGCCCAAGAGCTGGCTGTGAATGCCGATAGAGGCACTGCCGTCGCTTGGCACACCGCCGACGCCCAGCGCCAAATCGGCTTGACCGCTGGTCAGGGCTTCGAGCGTACCCGTCAGCGTTTCGTCGCGCAGTTTCAGGCGGGTGGGGGCATTCAAAGCAAGGAAGGCTTCGCATAACTCCATCACGGTGGTGCGGTCGATGATGCCGTCTACCGCAATCGTGAACTGGCTTTCCCAGCCGGTGGCCACGCGCTTCACGCGATTGGCAATGGCGTCCATGTCGGCCAACAGGCGTTCGCCTTCACGCATCAGTTCATGGCCGGCGGCGGTGAGGATGGCGCGCCGTGAACTGCGGTCAAAAAGCAGCACGTCGAGCGCCTCTTCAATCTGCCGCACCCTGTAGGTGAGGGCGCTGGGCACCACACCGATGGTGCGCGCGGCCGCGGCAAAGCTGCCGGCTTTTTCAATCGCATGCAGCATGGCCAGCGAGTCGGGGGTGAGCACGTCACGGGGGGAAGTCATGCCAAAGGGTTTGATTGTTCAAATAATTTGAATGATGCCATCAAATGCAATGCATGGCAAAAGCGCGGCGCAGGCCTAAAGTTCAGGTCATAGGAGGACACGCCATGTTGACTGTTCGCAAATCGCAAGACCGAGGCTATGCCGACCACGGATGGCTCAAGTCATTTCACAGCTTTTCATTCGCGCATTACTACGACCCTGATTTCATGGGCTGGGGCAACTTGCGCGTCATCAACGAAGACCGCATCGCACCCGGCACCGGCTTTGGCACGCACGGTCATCGCGACATGGAAATCATCAGCTACGTGTTGACGGGCAACTTGGCGCACAAAGACAGCATGGGCAATGTCAAAGGCATTCCCCCTGGCGATGTGCAGCGCATGAGCGCCGGCAGTGGCGTGATGCACAGCGAGTTCAACCACGCACCGCAAGAGACCACCCACTTTTTTCAAATTTGGATTGAACCCAATGTGCGTGGCATCGCGCCCAGCTACGAGCAGCAAACGGTGGATCCTGTATCCAAGCGGGGCGCGTTGAGCCGCATTGCGGGGTCTGAGGGCGCCGCTGTCAAAATTCACGCCGATGCATCGTTGTACGCGGGTTTGTTTGATGGCGCCGAAGCGGCCACGTTGACCATCGCACCAGGCCGCAAAGCCTATGTGCATCTGATTCGCGGCGCTTTGCAAGTCAATGGCGTGGCTCTGTCCACGGGTGACGCTGCGCTGTTGGACCACGAAACCTCGATCGCACTGACCCATGGCGAAGACGCCGAGGTGTTGGTGTTTGACTTGGCTCCTTGATTTTTTCTTTCATTTCTTTTCTTTTCTTTCACCTTCAAAGGAACACACCATGACAAAAACTGTCGTTGTTTACCACTCTGGCTACGGCCACACCCAATTCGTTGCGCAAGCGGTTGCCAAGGGCGCCAACGCCCAACTGGTCGCTGTGGATGCAGACGGCAATGTGTCGGAAGCCGATTGGTCGGTGCTGGATGCTGCGGATGCCATCATCATGGGCTCGCCCACGTACATGGGTGGCGTGAGCTGGCAATTCAAAAAGTTTGCCGACGCCTCATCTAAGCGTTGGTTCACACGTGCTTGGCAAGACAAGTTCTTTGCGGGCTTCTCGGTCAGTGCCAGCTTGAACGGGGACAAAGGTTCAACCTTGTCTTACCTGAGCACCTTGGCTGCTCAACACGGCGGTTTGTGGGTGAGCCTGGGCATGGCTCCAGCCAACACCTCGGCTTCCACGCGCAACGATGTGAACAACCTGGGTGGTTCGGTGGGCTTGTTGGTGCAAGCGCCTTCGGACGCTGGTGCGGACAAGATTCCACAAGGCGATGTGGACACAGCCGTGAAGTTTGGCGAGCGCGTGGCCAAAGTGGCAGCGTTGCGCGGCTGATTCAGCTGGGTTTGAATTGGGGGCTTGTCGAAAGGCAAGCCCCTTTTTCTTTGGGTAGCATCAGGGCATGAAAATCATTCAACTCCTGCCTTGGATCGACTGGATTGCCCTCGGTTTCTTTTTGTCGGTGTGGATTGGCTACGCCTTGTTTGCGAAGCATTGGAGCGATGGCCAACACTCCATCTTGGCCATGACCAACCGCTACCGTCATTTGTGGATGTTGCAAACCACCGCGCGTGATCCACGCATGTTGGACGGCATCATCACGCAGACCTTGTCAGCGACGCCCTCGTTTTTTTGTTCCACCACGATTCTGATTTTGGGCGGCTTGTTTGCCTTGCTCGGCACCACCGACAAGGCGGCCGAACTGGTGCGCGAAATCCCGTTTGCTGAGCAAACGCCCATCTTGGTGTTTGAGTTCAAGATCTTGGTGCTGGTGGTGATTTTTGTGTACTCGTTCTTTCGTTTTTCGTGGTCGATGCGTCAGTACACCTTTGTGGCGCTGCTGATTGGCGCCATGCCACCCGCCGACAGCTTTGCCAACGGCGAGGGCGGAGACCGCAAACACTACGCCGACCGTGCGGCTGCGATGACGGGCTTGGCCGCTGAGACGTTCAATGGGGGCTTGCGTGCCTATTATTTTTCGTTTGCCGCCTTGGGCTGGTTTTTTTCGCCGGCCATGTTTGCGTTGACCACCATGTTGGTGACCTTTATTTTGTACACCCGCGAATTTAAATCTGAGGTGTTAAGTTTGCTTCAGGAGTGAGTGGAGCGCCCCGAGGGGTGCCTACAATCTGACGCATGTTTGTTCACCTGCGCCTTCACTCTGAATTTTCTGTCGTCGACGGGACAAACCGCATCGACGACGTGGTGAAAGCAGCCGCGTCGGACCAGCAGCCGGCACTCGCCATCACAGACATCAACAACCTGTTTGGTGCCATCAAGTTTTACAAAGAAACCCGTGGCAAGGGCGTCAAGCCCGTCATTGGCGCTGAGATTTACCTGGAGAGCCTGACCCAAGATGCTGCGCAAACCTCGCGCATGGTGTTGCTGGTGCAAAACCACCAGGGCTATCTGAACCTGTGCGAATTGCTCAGCCGCGGCTGGACCCAAAACGTGCACCGAGCCGTGGGCGTGATCAAGTTGGCTTGGCTGCAAGAGTTGTCGCAAGGCTTGATTGCCCTGTCAGGGGCCCAAGCGGGTGCGTTGGGCCAGGCCTTGGTGCAAGGTGACACCACGCGTGCCGGTGAGCTGGCGCTCCAGTTCGCCAGTATTTTTCCGCACCGCTTCTACATCGAGTTGCAACGCGCGGGCCGTGCCGATGACGAAACGCATGTGACGGCAGCTGTGCAGTTGGCCGCGCGCTTGAGTTTGCCCGTGGTCGCCACGCACCCCGTGCAGTTCACCCAACCCGATGATTACGAGGCGCACGAAGCGCGCGTGTGTATTGCCGAAGGCGAGATCTTGGGCAACCAGCGTCGCGTGCGCAAGTTCACGCGCGAGCAGTATTTCAAATCGTCGGCGCAAATGTGCGAACTGTTTGCCGATGTGCCCAGCGCGCTTGCCAACACGGTGGAGATTGCCAAGCGTTGCAACCTGACCTTGGTGTTGGGCAAACCGCAGCTGCCCAACTTCCCTATCCCGCCGGTGAACGGCGTGGTGATGTCGGTGGAAGACTATTTCCGCCATGTGTCGCACGAAGGCTTGGAAGAGCGCTTGCAGCACTTGTACCCCGTTGAGGCTAAACGCAACGAAGAACGCCCGCGCTATGTGGAGCGTTTGGAGTTTGAGCTGAACACGATTTTGAACATGGGCTTTCCCGGTTACTTCTTGATCGTGGGCGACTTCATTCAATGGGCCAAAAACAATGGTTGCCCCGTGGGGCCGGGTCGTGGCTCGGGTGCAGGTTCGCTCGTGGCGTATGCGCTCAAGATCACCGACCTCGACCCGTTGCAATACAACTTGCTGTTCGAGCGTTTCTTGAACCCCGAGCGGGTGTCGATGCCCGACTTTGACATTGACTTTTGCCAAACCAACCGCGACCGCGTGATTGACTACGTGAAAGACAAATACGGCCGTGACGCCGTGTCGCAGATTGCCACCTTTGGCACCATGGCCGCGCGTGCGGCGATTGGCGACGTGGGGCGTGTGCTCGACATGAGCTACACCTTCTGCAAAGGCATCAGTGCGCTGATTCCCAACAAACCGGGGCAGCACATCACCATCGCCGGCGCGATTGAAGCAGAACCTATCTTGGCCGAGCGTTTGGGCAAAGAAGATGAAGTGAAAACCTTGGTGGAGTTGGCACAAAAACTCGAAGGCATGACTCGCAACGTGGGCATGCACGCGGGCGGTGTGTTGATTGCTCCGGGTAAGTTGACCGACTTCTGTCCGCTGTACCAGCAGCCTGGCAGCGAATCGGCGGTGAGCCAGTTTGACAAAGACGACGTCGAAGCCGCGGGCTTGGTGAAGTTTGACTTTTTGGGCTTGGCCACGTTGACGATTTTGGAAATCGCGCGTGAGTTCATCATCGCGCGTCACAAAGGCCAAGAAAACTTTGCCTTCGAAGACATTCCGCTCGACGACGCGGCCACCTACCGTTTGTTCCAAGACGGTAAGACTGAGGCGGTGTTCCAGTTTGAAAGTCGCGGCATGCAAGGCATGTTGCGCGATGCGCGCCCGACGCGCTTGGAAGATTTGATTGCGCTGAACGCCTTGTACCGTCCGGGTCCGATGGACCTGATTCCCAGCTTCGTGGCGCGTAAGCATGGCCGCGAAGAGATTGAGTACCCGCACCCGATGGTGGCGCAGATGCTGTCCGAGACCTACGGCATCATGGTGTACCAAGAGCAGGTGATGCAGACCGCGCAGATTTTGGGGGGCTATTCCCTCGGTGGTGCGGACATGTTGCGTCGCGCCATGGGCAAAAAGAAGCCAGAGGAAATGGCGGAACACCGTGAAATCTTCCGTGCCGGTGCAGCCAAGAACAACATCAGTCAAGACAAAGCGGACGAGATCTTTGACTTGATGGAGAAGTTCGCGGGCTACGGCTTTAACAAGTCGCACGCGGCCGCTTATTCTTTGCTCGCGTATCACACGGGTTGGCTCAAGGTGCACTACACCGCAGAGTTTTTCTGCGCCAACATGACCGTGGAAATGGACAACACCGACAAGCTCAAGGTGTTGTTTGAAGATGCGCAAAAGATGGGCCTCACGTTTGAATCGCCCGATGTCAACCGTGGTCGCTACCGTTTTGAACCCATTTCAGACAAAGTCATTCGTTACGGCTTGGGCGCCATCAAGGGCTCAGGCCAGCAAGCCATTGATGCCATCGTGGCTGCGCGTGAAGAAGGTGGGCCATTCACCAGTTTGTTTGATTTCTGCCGTCGCGTGGACCGCAGCCGCTTGAACAAGCGCACGGTCGAGGCCCTGATCAAAGCG
>JBFYKC010000048.1:0-3701 GCA_041311135.1 Comamonadaceae bacterium
GTGCAAGGCGCGATGTCGGGCTTGCACGCCACCGTTGAAAAAATTGACCACACTGCCGACAAATTCAAAGACAGCGCCCACGCGATTGAAAGCTCGGTCAACCTGCAACGTGCAGCGGCCAACGACTTCAAAGACGCCTTGGTCCCCATGAACCAAGCCCTGGGCCAAACGGTGGACACGCTCAAAACCAGCGCGGTGTCAGCCGAAGAAGCACTGGGCCATGTGCGCACCCATCTGCAAGACGCGCAAAAAGCGCTTACGGGCACGGTCGATGCACTGACGAAAGGGGTCTCTGGCTACAGCACGCAGATCGCCGACTTGCACACCAAGATGGACCAACACTTGGCAAGTGCGGTGAACCAACTCAGCGGCAGCATCACCAACCTCGAAGAAGTGTTGGACGAATTCATCGAAGCTCTGCCCCCCAAGGCTTGACGCATCGGCACTCCGTTAGCGCGCACCTCTCATGTTCATCAAACCACGTCGCAACACCACCGCCACCCACGAGCAGGTGGAAGAGTCGGGTTACATGGCCTCGGCCAGTGACCTGATGATTGGCTTGCTGTTCATCTTCATCGTGATGGTGATGGTGCTGCTCTCGCGCAAGCCTGAGCAGCCACCCGAGCCCCCTGCCGATCCGCTGGCCACAGTGGTGCACACCATCGGCACCAAGTTGCAAAACGCGGGAGTACCCGTGACCATCAACCAAGTCTCAGGCGTCATCAGCTTGCCAGCAGACACCTTGTTTGCACGCGGCAGCGCCGAGTTGGAAGGCTTGGGCGTGCGAACACTGCGTCAGTCGGCCGAACAGCTGCAACAGGTGCTGCCTTGCTACATCTATTCGCAACGCCGCCAACTGCCGGCGGACTGTCCGCCCAACCCCCAACAGGTGGAGATTGAAACCATCCTGATCGAAGGCCACACCGACTCGGTGCCCCTGCACCGCGGTGACTACAACAACTGGCATTTGGGTTTGGACCGCGCGCGTGCGGTCTACAAAGTGCTGGGCGCCGAAGGCATGCAGGGCTACCGCAATGAGCGCGAACAACCGGTGTTTGGTATCAGCTCTTACGCCGATGAACGCCCCACCCGCAAAGACAACGACGCACAAAACCGCCGCGTCGAGCTGCGCTTTGTGCTGGCTTTTCAGCCCACCGAAACTGGTGCCACCAAAGGCCCCAGCAGCACCTTGAAAAAGATGCAAGAAACCGTGGCGAAATAAACCCAACGCCACGCCTCTCCCCATGCAAACGCTCTTCGCTCCCCTGCCGCAAGACTTTGACCAGTTGGCCCACGCCGCACGCACCAAGCGCGGCGGTGGCTTTGGCAAAGACCCCGACTTGCGCACCGTGGGCGAACGCACCTACAGCGCATTTGAGCGGGTGCAGTTTGAGCCCCATTCCAAGTTGCCACGCCAACGCGATTGGCGCCACATTCCTTACGCCCTGTGGCTCAACGCAGAACGTGGCTTGCATGCACACGCGCCACTGCTGACACGTTACTTTGACGAGGCCGTGCCCGAGGCCTTGACCACACGCCGCCCTTTGAAATGGGGCCGCAGCTTGCTGCACACCTACCTGCAAAGCTTTCAGCCAGAAGACCCTGTGTTTGTGAAGTTGGCACAGACCGCACGCGCGTTCTTTTTGGATCCACGCGTGTTGGCCTCGCTGTCTGAGACCGAAGCCTTTGGCCTAGAGCGACTCATCACCACACTCGATGTGCTGGACCCGTTGAACGGCCCCGTGCATGTGGCCAACGACATTTTGGGACTACCCGCCGACAAAACCTTGGCGCAGTGGCAAGAACGCCATGCCCTCACCACAGGGTTTTGGTTGAACAACTTTTGCAAGCAAGCGTTCTTGGAAGCCTTGCAAGCGCCCGAAGAGATTCGCAGCACCATGGGCTACGTGAAACGCATGTGCGAATGGGCCATGCATGACAGTGGCCTGCCCACGCAGCGTTTGCGTTACCCGCTGTGTCGCGACGAGTTTGCCTACAGCCTGCTGTCGCCGTGGTTTGACCGCACCCCCCCGCAAGACGTGAAAAACGTGTTGCTGTCTGAGCTGCTACGCACCTTGGGCGACCCGCGTCACAACCACGCTGGCTGGTTGGGTGTGCGCCGCGAAGCCATCGAGACCGCCAGCCGTTGGTTGACCGGCCGCACCATGGATGCCTTCTTTGAAATTTTGCGACACACCGACGACGAGATTGGCCCTTACCGCCGCCGTTTTTGGGAGGCGTATTTCCATGCCGGCCACATCTTGGAAGCTTGGATTGCTTTGGGTGAGCAAGCCGTGGCTGAGCTGCAAAAAATCGACCCCGCTGGCGAGCTGAATTACGCCAAGATCCTAGGCAAGATCGCCCCCAACCAATGCGTGCTGATGCTGCGCATGGGCGATATTTTGTTTTGCGATTGGAGCCACCAAGGCCGTTTGCGCGCCATCCCCATCAGCAGCAAACAAGCGCCCAAGCTGTACCAAACCGAGTACGAGTTGTTCCAATTGCGCTTTCCCACGCCACTGGATTTCAATGACGGCTTGCTCGACGACCCCGGTTTGCTGCATTTCGAATCGGCGTTGGGTGGCTGGCAGGACACGGCGCGTGGTTTCATTGCGCAGCATCTGAACATCCAGCTCGCCTTGACGGATTTGATGCCCAGCGAAAGTACTTCTTAAATAGATAACCCAAGGGTTTGTCAGCACCGTTTAAGTCAGACCCTTGTAAGAGCCTAGTTCCACAGTCATGGGGTTTTGACAGATACCGCCATATAAGAGGAGACCGGTTCATGAGCGACATCACCATTCACCAGCCATCAGCTGAGTTCGTTAAGCAAGCCAATGTGTCTGGCATGGCTGCGTACGAAGCCCTGTGTAAAAAAGCTGAAACAGATTACGAAGGCTTTTGGGCTGAACAAGCACGCGCGTTGCTGAGCTGGAAAACCCCCTTCACGAAAGTGCTCGACGAGAGCAACGCCCCCTTCTTCAAGTGGTTCGAAGACGGCACATTGAACGCCTCTTACAACTGCTTGGACCGCAACATTGAAAAAGGCTTGGGCGACAAAACCGCCATCATCTTTGAAGCCGACGGCGGCGAAGTGACCAAAGCCACTTACAGCCAACTGCTGGCGAAGACGTGCCAATACGCCAATGCGCTGAAATCGATTGGCGTGAAAAAAGGCGACCGCGTGATGATCTACATCTCCATGTCGATCGAAGGCGTGGCCGCCATGCAAGCCTGCGCCCGTATCGGTGCCACCCACTCGGTGGTGTTCGGTGGCTTCTCGGCTCAATCGTTGCGTGACCGCATTGAAGACACCGGTGCAGTCGCCATCATCACCGCCGACCAACAAGTGCGCGGTGGCAAGCACCTGCCCTTGAAGTCCATCGTCGACGAAGCCATTGGCTTGGGCGGTTGCGACTCTGTGAAAAACGTGTTGGTGGTCAAGCGCACCGGTGGCGACATCGCCATGACCGCAGGCCGCGACCAATGGTTGGCGGACTTGGCCGACAAACAAGCCACCACGTGCGAACCTGAATGGGTCGGCGCTGAGCACCCCTTGTTCTTGCTCTACACCTCTGGCTCCACAGGCAAGCCCAAAGGCGTGCAACACAGCACCGGCGGCTACTTGCTGCATGCCGCGTTGACCACCAAGTGGACGTTTGACTTGAAAGACAACGACGTGTTCTGGTGTACCGCCGACA
>JBFYKC010000070.1:0-6793 GCA_041311135.1 Comamonadaceae bacterium
CAGGGCTTTTTTTATATGGGGTGGCTGATGGGGCTCGAACCCACGACAACAGGAATCACAATCCTGGACTCTACCAACTGAGCTACAGCCACCGTAGAAGCCAAGATTATAACCGAGCTACTTTGATTTCCACCTTAAATTTTTCTTTTAAGAGTCGGTAATAGGCCAACCCCTCGGCCGAAGCCCACCATTGGGCGTATTGGTCGCGTTCACGGTCACGTCCTGTGGCATTAGCAGCTTCACGAGGTAGCACTTTCTCCACCTTCACCACGGCATAACCACTGGTACCCAAATCCACCCCCACCCAAGCAGGCAAGGTTTGAGTGCTTGCACGCAACGCGGCCTCCACCAAAGCGGAGGGTTGCTGTTGCTTGGCCTCGCGTGACACCACGATCGCCGCAGGCAATTTGGCGCTGTCTGGGCTGGCCTTCCACTCGGCCAATTTGGCAGTGCCTTCAGAACGTGCGCGCTCTGTGGCTTGTTGCTGTACCAACAACTCGCTCACACGCGACTTCACCTCGTCAAACGGCAAGGTCCGTGCCGGGCTGTATTGCGTGATACGCGCAGCAGCCAATTGGTTGGGTGCCAACTCTACTGCTTCGGTGTTGCGCTTTTTATCAATGGCGTCTTGCGAAAAGATCGCTGCCAACAACTTGGCATTCGACACAGGCGATGTGCCTGCTGGCATCTCGCGTCCCACATTGGTAGCTTGCTGAATGTCCAGCTTCAACCGCTCTGCCACAGGCTTCAAGCTGTCGGATTGCTCGTACACCGTGTTGGTGAACTGCTCGGCCGCTTCGGCAAATTTGCGTTGAGCCAGTTGGGCGCGCACTTCGGCTTCCAGCTTGGCGCGTTGTGACTCAAAGCTCTTTTGTTCAGGCACTTTGATGTCGGTCAAGCGGATGATGTGAAAGCCAAATTCGGTTTCCACCACATCGCTGGTCTCGCCTTTTTTCAAGGCAAAGGCCACATCTTCAAAAGGCTTGACCATGGCACCGCGACCAAAAAAGTCCAGGTCACCGCCTTTGCTGGCCGAGCCTGGGTCTTGCGAATTTTTCCGAGCTACATCGGCAAACTGGTTGGGGTTTTGTTTCAGCGCGGCCAACAGCTCTTGCGCTTTGGCACGGGCTTTGTCGCGCTCTGCGGCTGGCGCGGCCTTATCGGCGGTGATCAAAATATGGCTGACACGGCGCTCTTCCAAGCCAGCCAAACGCGCCACGTTTTGCTCGTAATAGGTTTTCAGCTCAGCTTCAGGCACCACGATGCCTTTTTGCACCGACGCCAAATCCAACACCACATATTCCACATTCGCACGTTCAGCGGATTGAAGCTTGTCGGTATGGGTCTTGTAGTACGCCTCGAGCTCTTCCTGCGTGGGTTTCACTTGAGACGCGAAATCAGCCGGTGCAAAACGTGCAATCTGCACTTGGCGTTGCTCATAAAAAGCATTCAAGGTCACGTCGGCCAACGCAGGCGAGCTGAAGCTGGTGATGCCAACACCCGACATCACTTGGCGAGAGGCCAAATCTGCACGCACTTGCGCTTCAAATGATTCTGGGGACATTCCTTGCGTAGCCAACAACTGGCGGTAACGCTCGATGTCCAAAGTGCCATCAGCACGACGCAGCGCGGCGATGTTGGGGTTTTGTTGCAACTCGGTCGCCAAGCGTGCATCGCTGGCCCCCAAACGCAACTGACTCGCAGCCACTTGCAGCAAACGGTCGCGCACCATGCGCTCCAGCGTGCCGTATTTGGCTTCGGGGGAGTCAAACAATTTCACATCCACATTGGGCATGCTGCTGCGCATGCGCTCCACTTGGTTGCGATGCGCCGCGTCCCATTCGGCTTGCGTGATGCTGTGGCCATCCACTGTCGCCACGGTCGTACCGCCTTCACGGAAGCGGTTGTAACCCTCAAGGCCAAACAAAACAAAGGATGGAAAGATCAACAGGAACAGCAGAAACTGCATGATCCGGGTGTGTTTGCGAACGAAATCAAACATGGCGTGGACTCATCGTGGTGTGTGAGAAACCAAGAAAAAAGGCGAACGGTGTGTTCGCCTTTTAATGGATGGTGGGTGCTGACGGGGTCGAACCGCCGACCTACTGCGTGTAAGGCAGCCGCTCTGCCAACTGAGCTAAGCACCCATCCGGAACCGTGAATTAGTTCAAGGCGTCTTTCAGGCCTTTACCTGGACGGAACTTTGGCACCTTGGCGGCTTTGATCTTGATCGCTGCGCCTGTGCGTGGGTTACGGCCTGTGCGTGCAGCACGTTTGCCAACGGCAAAAGTACCGAAACCGACCAAAGAGACTGTGCCGCCTTTTTTCAAGGTGGTTTTCACAGCGCCGATGGTGGACTCGAGTGCGCGAGTCGCAGCGGCTTTAGAAATATCGGCGTGCTTAGCAATGTGCTCAATCAGTTCTGTCTTATTCACAAAAAACCCCTCTCAATGAGATGTGATGTTGATCAATCGGTTGGCTAGTTTACAAGCCTTACGCGGTGTGATGCTGCTGTTGGGTGTCTCGCCCATTTGCTCGGGATTCTCATTCAGAGTTTTTCCGTGCTGTACAGCATGGGAGCGAATTCTAGTCGTTTTTTTGATAGCTAAATTACAAAGCGCTCGCAATCGCTTGCCCCAGATCGGATGTTGAGGCTTTTCCGCCCATGTCAGGCGTGCGGGGCGCACCACTCTTGGGATCGAGCACTTTCTCAATGGTGCTCAAGATCGCGTCATGCGCGTCTTTGTGGCCCAAAAACTCCAGCATCATGGCGCCGCACCAAATTTGACCAATCGGGTTGGCAATGCCCTTGCCCGCAATGTCTGGGGCTGAACCATGCACCGGTTCAAACAAGGATGGGAACTTGCGATCGGGGTTCAAGTTGGCACTGGGGGCAATGCCAATCGTGCCGGTACACGCTGGCCCCAAATCACTCAAGATGTCGCCAAACAAATTGCTGGCCACCACCACATCAAAGAAATCAGGACGCTGCACAAAGTGGGCCGTCAAGATATCAATGTGAAATTTGTCCACATGGATGTCGGGATAGTTCTTGGCCATCTCAACCACGCGCTCGTCCCAATACGGCATGGTGATGGCAATGCCGTTGGACTTGGTGGCGCTGGTCAAATGCTTTTTTGGACGGGTCTGCGCCAACTCAAACGCGAACTTCAACACACGGTCCACACCAATACGTGACATCACGGTTTCTTGCATCACGATTTCTCGCTCGGTGCCTGGGTACATGCGCCCGCCAATGCTGGAGTACTCGCCCTCTGTGTTCTCGCGCACGATGTACATGTCGATTTCACCCGGCTGGCGTGGCGTGCCATCGCGGCGCACCACCGGTGCAATGATGCCGGGCATCAGTCGCGCAGGACGCAGGTTGATGTACTGGTCAAACTCGCGGCGAAACATCAGCAACGAACCCCACAGCGACACATGGTCTGGAATCTTGTCGGGCCAACCCACGGCGCCAAAATAAATCGCGTCATGGCCGCCGATTTGGTCTTTCCAATTGTCGGGCAGCATCTTGCCGTGCTTCTCGTAGTAGTCCCAGCTCGAGAAATCAAAGTGGTCAAACTTCAAGTCAATGCCAAATTTGCGCGCCGCCGCGTCCATGACACGCAAGCCCTCGGGCATTACCTCTTGACCAATGCCGTCACCTGCAATCACTGCAATTCGTTTTTGACTCATGTTCAACCTTTAAAAATCAAGCGGCGATTTTAGGTGGCCGCACCACCAAACTCACCCCCACGGCGGTGAACGCAATGCCCAACAGTGTCGCGAAGGTGATGGCTTCGTCAAACAAAAACCAGGCCATCACGGCGGTGGTGGGTGGCACCAGATAAAGCAAGCTGGTCACAGCTGCGGCCGCACCCCGTTGAATCAAGATGTAAAACAGCGAGCTGCCGCCCAAAGTCAACACCAACACGGCCCAGGCCATTGCGCCGATCATTTCTGAATTCCATTGCACAGCTTCTGTTTCAAGCAAGGCCAACGGCAACGTGACCAAAAAGGCGGCCATCAATTGCACCGCGTTGGCACTGCGCACATCACACGGCTGCACAAATCTTTTTTGGTACAGCGTGCCTGTGGTGATCGAGGCCAAGGCCATGGTGATCATGGTCAAGCTCCAAGGCGTCACCTCAATGCCGCCTTCCAATTTGCGCGACACCACCAACGCCAAACCCACAAAGCCCAACGCCAACCCTTGCCACTGACGGCGCGACACATGGCCACCGCGCGATGACAACCAAATGGCCGTCAGCACAGGCTGCAAACCGACAATCAATGACGTCAAGCCCGCACCCATGCCGACTTTGACGGCGGCCCACACACCGCCTAAATAACCGGCGTGCATCAAGATCCCCGTCACCGCCAAATGCCCCCACTGCGCACGGCCTTGCGGCCATGGCACGCGTGCCCAACGCACCCAAAGCGCAAAGCACAAGACTGAAAAAACGTAACGCCACAGCAAGAAGGTGAATGGCGGCGAGTTGGGCATGCCATAGCGCGCCACGATGAAGCCCGTGCTCCAGATCAACACAAACACCACGGGCATGGCACGCAGCCACGCTTGGTTCGAAGAGGTTTCGGTCATTACTTGGCGTGGTCCAAGATGTCAGGCCAGGCTTTTTGCAAGTAGTACACCATCGACCACACCGTCAACACGCCAGCGATCCAAATCAAGATCGTGCCCCACAACGCCGTGTCGATGACGCCAAACAACACGCCATCAAACAGCAAGAATGGAATCGCCACCATTTGCACCGTGGTCTTGAGTTTGCCCAGCACATGCACCGCCACGCTGCGCGAGGCACCAATTTGCGCCATCCATTCGCGCAAGGCCGAAATGGCAATTTCACGCCCAATGATGATCAAGGCCACCAGCACATCGGCACGCCCCAAATGCACCAAGACCAACAAACTGGCGCACACCAAAAACTTGTCCGCCACGGGGTCAAGGAATGCACCAAACGCCGACGACTGGTTGAGCTTGCGGGCCAAGTAGCCGTCCAACCAATCGGTCAAGGCAAACACCACGAACATCAAGGTAGCCCAAAAATTTTGCTCCGCCACATCGATCGGCAAATAGAACAACCCGACGATGAGTGGAATGGCCGCGATGCGTGCCAGTGTCATGAGCGTTGGGATGGTCCACATAGGGGGTTACTCGTAAATGATGTGAGATTGTCCGTCATGGGCCTGCGCCATCCAACTGGCAAGCGCAGCGTCACTGGGGAAAAATTTGGCGTCTTCGCCCAGTTGCACATCGGCGGTGGCGCCTTCGCGCAGCAGTTTCAAGCGCACACCCATGCCACGCACCAACTGCCCCTGTTCTGTGTTTTCCACTTGGGGCGGATGGTCACGCAGCAAACGCGCAATGTCGGGCGAGGTGCCATTGACGGTCACGCTCAGGTATTTGCCAAAGCGGCAACGCGCCTGCTCCAAGCTCCACACTTGGTTGATGACCAAGCGCAAGCCGCCCGAAAAGCGATCTGGCTGCGCCTTGCCCATGACCACCACCAACTCATCGTCTTTCAAGGTGTTGCGGTAGGTGTTAATGGTGGCTTCGTCGGCGGTGGCTTCAATCACCGCCGATTTGTCGTCGAGCTTGAAGATCGCCAGCTTGCCGCGTTGCCCATTGATGACACGCATGTCGCTGACGATGCCAGACAACAACTGTGGCTCTCGTGAGTCCATCAAGTCTTCGATGCGGGTGCGTGCAAAGCGACGAATTTCGCGCTCGACTTCATCAAACAAATGGCCCGACAAGTAAAAACCCAAGGCCACTTTTTCGTGCGTCAGGCGCTCTTTCACGCCCCAGGGCAACATCGCCACGTACTCGGGCTCTTGCGTGCTGGAGCCGTGGGCGTCCTCGCCCATCATGTCAAACAAGCCACCCTGGTTGGCGTTGGCTTCGCTGGCTGCCGCAAAGTCAAACGCACGTTCCACGCTGGCCAACAGCTCGGCGCGATTGAGGTGCAAGTTGTCAAACGCACCCGCTTTGATCAGGGCCTCGACCGTGCGCTTGTTCAAGCGGCTGCGGTCCACGCGACGGCAGAAATCAAACAAACTGGTGAAAGCACCGCCCTCCTCGCGTGCCGCCACGATGGCTTCAATCGCTTGCTGGCCAGAGCCTTTGATGGCGCCCAAGCCATAGCGAATCACTTTGTCGGAGATTGGCTCAAAACGGTAGTGGCCACGGTTCACATCCGGCGCTTCAAAAGTGAGCCCCATCTTCTGAGCATCTTCAAACAACACCTTGAGCTTGTCGGTGTTGTCCATCTCCACCGTCATGTTGGCGCAGAAGAACTCGGCCGTGTAATGCACCTTCAACCAACCCGTGTGATACGCCAGCAAGGAGTAAGCAGCCGCGTGCGACTTGTTAAAGCCGTAGCCCGCAAACTTCTCCATCAAGTCAAAGATCTCGTCCGCTTTGTCTTGGCTGATGTTGTTCTTGGCCGCACCGGCACGGAAGATTTCGCGGTGCTCCGCCATTTCTTCGGGCTTTTTCTTACCCATGGCACGGCGCAACATGTCAGCGCCGCCGAGCGAGTAGCCGCCCAAAATCTGCGCGGTCTGCATCACCTGCTCTTGGTACACCATGATGCCGTAGGTTTCCGACAGCATCTGCGCCACCATGGGATGCGGGTACTCAATCTCTTCACGCCCATGCTTACGAGCCACAAAGCTCGGAATCAGGTCCATCGGGCCCGGGCGATACAGCGCGTTCAAAGCAATCAAGTCTTCCAAGCGCGTGGGCTTGGCGTCGCGCAACATGCCTTGC
>JBFYKC010000159.1:0-2733 GCA_041311135.1 Comamonadaceae bacterium
CCTTTGTCGATGGCTGATGATGGCGGGCGTGTTTTGCCCACGAAGTGGCTGTGTTTGGACAAACCATGCTCACGCAAAGTTTGCATGACTTCGTTGCGTTCAGCGGTTCGCACTTGCAACACCACACCGAGCTCTTCGTTGAACAAGGCTTGTAGCGTCAGCTCTTCGCGACGCGCGCTCACCTGTGAGGCCCAGTTTTTGGTGTCGCCGTATTCGGCACGGCTGTCGGTGATGCCGTCGCCTTCGGTGATCAGCATGTCCACATTCAGCGACACGCCCACTTGGCCGGCAAAGGCCATTTCGCACACAGCGGCCATCAAGCCCCCGTCACTGCGGTCGTGGTACGCCAAGATCTTGCCTTGTGCGCGCAGGGCGTTCACCGCGTTGACGAGCTTGACCAAGTCTTGCGCGTCATCCAGGTCTGGCACTTGGTCACCGGCTTGGTTCAGCACTTGACCCAAGATGCTGCCACCCATGCGACGTTTGCCTTGGCCCAACTGCACCAGCACCAAGGTGGTGTCGTCGGTGTTGTTGAGCTGCGGCGTGAGCGTGCCACGCACATCGGCAATCGAGGCAAAGGCGCTGATGATCAAGCTCACTGGCGAGGTGACTTTTTTCGTCTCGCCGTTTTCGTTCCACTGCGTTCGCATGGACAAGCTGTCTTTGCCCACAGGAATGGAAATACCCAAAGTGGGGCACAGCTCCAAGCCCACGGCTTTGACGGTGTCGTACAAAGCGGCGTCTTCGCCGTCTTCGCCACAAGCGGCCATCCAGTTGGCGCTCAACTTGACACGGGGCAATTCAAACGGTGCGGCCAACAAGTTGGTGATGGCCTCGGCCACGGCCATGCGGCCTGAGGCCGGTGCGTCGAGCGACGCGAGCGGCGTGCGTTCGCCCATGCTCATGGCCTCGCCTGCGAAGCCTTGGTAATCGGCCAAGGTCACGGCCACGTCGGCTACAGGCACTTGCCACGGGCCCACCATTTGGTCGCGATGCGTCAGACCACCCACGGCGCGGTCACCGATGGTGATGAGGAAGCGTTTGCTGGCCACCGTAGGGTGACTCAACACTTGAATCACCGCTTCTTGCAAGCTCACGCCGGTCAGGTCCATCGGAGCACTGGTGCGCGCCACGCGTTTGACGTCGCGGTGCATCTTGGGTGGTTTGCCCAACAGCACGTTCATGGGCATGTTGACGGCGGCTTCTTTCGCCGCGCCTGCATGATGGGCCACTGTGACATCTTCGTTGGCAACCGTCAGATGACGCTCTTCAGTCGCCACACCCACCACGGCAAACGGGCAACGTTCGCGTTCGCAGAAGGCTTTGAATTGTTCGAGTGACTCGGGCGCAATGGCCATCACATAGCGCTCTTGACTTTCGTTCGACCAAATTTCTTTCGGGGCTAAGCCTGATTCTTCCAGCGGCACGGCGCGCAAATCAAAGCGTGCACCACGGCCTGCGTCGTTGGTGAGTTCTGGAAACGCGTTGGACAAACCGCCCGCGCCCACATCGTGAATGGCGAGGATGGGATTGGCCTTGCCTTGCGCCCAGCAATGGTTGATGACCTCTTGTGCACGGCGCTCAATTTCGGGGTTGCCGCGTTGGACCGAATCAAAGTCCAGCTCAGCGGCGTTGGTGCCGCTGGCCATGGAGCTCGCCGCACCACCACCCATGCCGATGCGCATGCCGGGGCCGCCGAGTTGAATCAGCAAGGTGCCCGCCGGAAATTCAATCTTCTTGGTTTGTTCGCTGTCAATCACGCCCAAACCGCCCGCAATCATGATGGGCTTGTGGTAGCCGCGTGTCACGCCGGCCACGTCTTGTTCGTACTCGCGGAAATAGCCGGTCAGGTTAGGACGGCCAAACTCGTTGTTGAACGCCGCGCCACCCAAGGGGCCTTCGATCATGATTTGCAAAGGGCTGGCCATGTGGGCGGGGCGACCCACACTTTTCACATTGGGGCTGTCCCACAGCTTAGACACGGTGAAGCCCGACATACCAGCCTTGGGCTTAGAGCCACGGCCCGTGGCACCCTCGTCGCGAATTTCGCCACCGTTGCCTGTGGACGCACCGGGGTAAGGCGAAATGGCGGTGGGGTGGTTGTGGGTCTCGACCTTCATCAACACATGGTTGGTGGCGGACACTTTTTCGTACAAAGGCAGGTCTTTGCCATTGTGTGTGGCCAAGAAGCGTTGAACTTTGTGGCCTTCCATGATGGAGGCGTTGTCCGAATAAGCCACCACAGTGTGTTGTGGACTGGTCTTCTCGGTATGACGAATCATGCCAAACAGGCTGTGTGATTGCGCCTCACCGTCGATGGTGAACTCGGCATTGAAAATTTTGTGTCGGCAGTGCTCGCTGTTGGCTTGCGCGAACATCATCAGCTCCACATCGGTGGGGTTGCGTTGGAGCTGGGTGAAGGCGTTCACCAAATACGCAATTTCGTCCTCGGCCAAGGCCAAGCCCCAGCGCTTGTTGGCGTCTTGCAAAGCCGCTTCACCACCTTGGATCACGTCCACATGCTCCATCGGTGCGGGGTGCAGTTCGGTGAACAAACCCAGTGCTTCGTCGCGTGTGCGCATGACCGAGTCGGTCATGCGGTCGTGCAACACATCGGCCACGGCGGCCAGTTGCTCGGGGCTGAGCGTGGCTTTGCTGAGTAGCCCATCTTTGAGCTGGAGGTGGAACTCGGTGATGCGCTCGATGCGTTTGAGCTGCAAACCGCAGTTGTGT
>JBFYKC010000162.1:0-5629 GCA_041311135.1 Comamonadaceae bacterium
AGCCTGGGCCGACTGGATCAAGCAGCAAACCATGCTGGTCAACGAAAACCGTTTGAACTTGGCCGACCAACGTGCGCGTGAATACCTCAAGCGCCAGATGGAAAAACATTTCTTTGGCGACGGCGCAGACGCTGTGCAAGGCTACGTTCCTCCCAGCGCTTAAGCCGCTTGGCAAACACGCCCGCTTGGCACGCCCACAGCAGTGCCTGCCTCACACAAGCCAGCTTTGACACGCTGGCTTTTCTTCGTGCCTGGCGGGTATGGGCCACAACAGCGCCACACCACAGCCACCTGCATGTGTTGGCATGGACGGCTCAGCCCGTGCAACCCGAAGCGGTGTTGAACACCGTTGCAACTCACCCCGAACTTCAAACCTTCGCCCAACAACTCGCCGCACAATGCTGGGGCTTGTTGCCCGGCCTCCACCGCTTGCGCTTTGCGCACGGCCACCTCACCCTCACCTTGTGCGTCGGCGCCAAAGCCGAGTGGCCCGAATTTGACGCGCTGCTCAGCGCACACCCCACGGGCCCTTGTCCCGCCCCCGCCAACTTGCCGACCTTGCCTGAACGCCGCGTCACCATCATTGGGGCGGGCATTGCCGGTGCAGGCACTGCACGCGCCTTAGCCGAACGCGGCTGGCAGGTGACGGTGCTGGACGCAGGGGCCGAGCCCGCAGCCGGTGCCTCGGGCTTGCCGGTGGGCGTGGTGGCACCGCACACCTCACACGACGACAGTGGCGTGTCACGCCTGTCGCGTGCGGGCCTGCGCTTGATGGAACAAACCATGCGCGACCTGCTGCAAGAAGGTGTTGACTGGGGCTGTACCGGTGTGCGCGAGCGCCGCTTACCCGGTAAAACACGGCGCGGTGGCGTGCCCTTGAACTGGCTGCACGAACACGCCCACACCGCCAACGACTGGACACACAAAGCACCGCCCCCCGCACCCGACGATGCCTATTGGCACCCACGCGGTGCCTGGCTGCGCCCTGCGCAGCTGGTGCGTGCGTTGCTGAACCACCCGAACATTCATTGGCAAGGTCACGCACATGTGGATGCACTTCGCTGCACCACACCCACGACGGCAACCCGCAGCACAGCGTCGATGTGGCAAGTGCTGCAAGGCAATACTGTGTTGGCCGAATCGGCCCGCGTGGTGATTTGCGCAGGCCCTGGCTCTGCGGCGTTGGTAGCCACAGCCACGGCCGATGGCAGCAGCCCACGCATCAACCCATTGCGCGGTCAAGTGTCTTGGGGCTTGATGGCCGATGTGCCCGCAGACGCTTATTTACCCGCTACGCCCGTCAACGGCAACGGCAGCTTTGTGCATCACATCGCCTCGCCCGAAGGTCCGGCTTGGTATGCCGGCGCGACCTACGACCGGCTCAATGACCAACCACTGTTGCTTGACAGTGACCACACCGAAAACTTAGAGCGACTGCGCGCACTCGAACCTGCCACGGCAGAAGCCTTGGCACCCAGTTTTCAAAATGGCCACGTACGCGGTTGGGCTGGCGTGCGCTGCGGCGTGCACGACCGCTTGCCCATGACCGGCCGCGTGCACAACGCGCCTGAAGGCTTGTACATGAACACCGCCATGGGCTCACGCGGACTGACGCTCGGTTTGCTCTGCGGTGAATTGCTCGCGGCACAATGGCATGGCGAACCCCTGCCCATCGAAGCACGACTGGCGAAGTTTTTAGATGCCACACGATTCAAACCCAAACCTCAGTAACGCAGAAGCATCCTCCCCCGTTAGCCTCGCCGACGCCTTTTGGTTTTGGCTCAAGCTCGGGTTCATCAGCTTTGGTGGGCCTGCGGGGCAAATTGCCATCCTGCACCAAGAGCTGGTAGAGCGCCGCCGCTGGCTGTCAGAGCAACGCTTTTTGCATGCGCTCAACTACTGCATGGTGTTGCCCGGTCCCGAGGCACAACAGTTGGTCACCTACATTGGCTGGCTGATGCACAAGCGTTGGGGCGGCGTGGTGGCAGGCGTGTTGTTTGTGTTGCCGTCCTTGCTCATCCTCATCGCGCTGTCGTGGGTGTACATCGCTTGGGGCGACGTGCCTTGGGTGGCCGGTTTGTTCTTTGGCATCAAGCCTGCGGTCACGGCCATCGTGGTGCAAGCGGCGCATCGCATTGGCTCACGCGCTTTGAAGAACAACGTGTTGTGGGCCATGGCTGCGGCCTCGTTTGTGGCCATCTTTGCGCTCGATGTGCCGTTCCCCTTCATCGTTGGGGTGGCTGCGGCGGTGGGCTATGTAGGAGGACGCGTGTCGCCCCACACGTTTCAAACCGGCGGTGGGCACCGTGCGTCCAACGCCTCGTATGGCCCCGCGTTGATTGACGACCACACACCGCCACCGCCGCACGCGCACTTCAGCTTCAAAGGCTTGGTGCACGTACTACTGGCCGGCGCTGTGCTGTGGGCCGTGCCCATGGGCGTGCTGTGCGCCGTGTTTGGTTGGCAGCACAGCTTCACGCAAATGGGTTGGTTCTTCACCAAGGCCGCCTTGCTCACCTTCGGCGGTGCGTATGCCGTGCTGCCCTATGTGTACCAAGGCGCGGTAACCCAGTTTGGTTGGGTCACCCCCACGCAAATGATGGACGGCTTGGCCTTGGGTGAAACCACACCCGGACCGCTCATCATGGTGGTGGCATTTGTGGCGTTCATCGGCGGCTATGCCAAAGCACTGCTCGGGCCAGAGAGCTTGCTCGCAGCGGGTGCGTTGGCGGCCTGCTTGGTGACGTGGTTCACCTTTTTGCCCTCATTCATCTTTATCTTGGCGGGCTGTCCGTTGGTCGAGAGCACACACCGCAACCTCAAGTTCACGGCACCCCTCACCGCCATCACGGCTGCTGTGGTGGGCGTGGTGCTCAACCTCGCCTTGTTTTTTGGCTACCACCTGCTGTGGCCCGAAGGCTTTGCAGGTGACTTTGATGCGCGCTCTGCCTTGATTGCCCTGGGCGCTGCCGTGGCCCTGTTTAAATACAAGCGCAGCGTGATGGAAGTGATTGCATTCTGTGCACTGATTGGCTTGACGATCAAGCTGCTGCCACTTTGAACACGCGCTGTCTTAAGCCCCCACAACACCGCCATCACGACGCGAAATCGCAATGATGGTGGAGCGTGGCACCGCGTCACCCCCTTGAGGAAAGTGTGAAGGTGTCAGCTTTTCGCCTGGGTGTTGAATGCCCACAAACATCGTCTTTTGATCGGGCGTCCAGGCGATGCCCGTGATTTCACACCCCACAGGCCCCACCAAGAAACGTTTGATCTCGCCGGTCGCAGGATTGGCGCACAACATTTGGTTGTTGCCCATGCCCGCAAACTCTTTCGCATTGCTGTAGTCGCCGTCGGTTTGAATCCACAAGCGCCCATCGCGGTCAAAAGCCAACCCATCAGGGCTGTTGAACATGTTCTCGGGCGTGATGTTGGCGGAGCCGGCATAGGCGTCCTTGTGCAACATGGGGTTGCCAGCCAGCGCAAAGATGTCCCAAGCAAATTCGCTCGACGTGTGATCGCCGCCTTTCGGCGTCCAGCGCACGATTTGGCCATACACGTTTTTGGCACGCGGGTTGGGGCCGTTCAAGGCTTGGTTGGACTTGGCTCCGCGATCGCTGTTGTTGGTCAACGTGACGTACACCTGTGCTTGTGTAGGGTGCGCAGCAATCCACTCTGGGCGATCCATCGTGGTGGCCCCCACCACCGTGGCGGCCAAGCGGGCATGAATCAGCACATCGGCTTGGTCTTTGAAGCCCGCTTCTGCCGTCAAACCGTTTTTGCCATAGGTGAGTTCTAACCACTCCCCTTCGCCCTGCGCTTTCCCTTCCACGGTGGCAAAACGGGCCACATACAACGTACCTTCGTCTAACAAGTCGCGATGGGCTTTGGGGTTCTTGGCATCGAATTTTTTGGCAGACACAAACTTGTAAATGTGCTCACCCTTTTCGTCGTCACCCATGTAGACCACCACATGGCCATCGGCGTTTACCACCACTTCAGCGTTCTCATGCTTCATACGCCCCAAGGCTGTACGTTTGATCGGTGTGCTGGTGGGATCCATCGGGTCAATCTCGACCACCCAACCAAAACGGTTGGGCTCATTTGGGTTCTTAGCCAAATCGAAACGCCCGTCGAAGGGAAACCAATTGAAGCCTGCGCCTTTGGCACTGATGCCATAGCGTTTGAATGCAGCGGTGTCTGGCAAGGCTTCAGCCGTGCCGAAATAGCCATTGAAGTTTTCTTCACACGTCAAATAGGTGCCCCATGGGGTGCGGCCGTTGGCGCAGTTGTTGAACGTGCCCAACGCCACCGTGCCTGTGGGATCGGCCATGGTTTTGAGCAAGGCATGCCCTGCGGCAGGGCCACTCAAACGCATTTCTGTGTTCGCAGTGATGCGGCGGTTCAAAGGCGCCTGCGATTGCAGCTGCCACACACCTGCCACGCGACGCACTTCAAACACGCTCACGCCATGGGCAGCTTGCGCTTTGCGCGTGTCCTCAATGCTGCTGCAACGGCCATTGAGAAACAAATACTCGTAGTTGGCGTATTCGTTGTTGACGGCGATCACGGCATGGTCTGGACTTAAGCTGAAAAAGCTCATGCCGTCGTTGTTGTCCCCGATCGACAAACTTTGGCTCGTGGCTGTGCCACGCGTGACGGAGTCAAATGCCGTGCCGCCCGGCAAGATGGCATCGCCCCACGAGGCCAGTGAACGCCACTGATAGCCCGTGGGCACGGTGATGGTGTCTAGCGCATTGGCCGCAATGGGTTTGAACCCGATGCGGGGACCTGACGTACCTGCGGTCTTGGTCGTGCGACCGGCCTGTGCCAAGCTTTCACCGCCGAAAAACAAACCCATGCTGGCCGCACCGGCTGCGCCCAACCAATCACGGCGACTCAACAAACCATCAACCATGTTTGAAAAATCGGTCGTCTCGTGACGGGGGTGGTTGCGTTGGTCGTTTTCGTCAAAGGTATTCATGGCCGCCTCAATGAAGTGATGGATGCGAACTTTAGAGATCGTTCGTGACAGCGGTGTGACATATATTTGTCATGAATAAACGGTAATATTGTTTTCATGAAACACGGCACCCTCCTCGCAGCCATTGACTTGGGCTCGAACAGCTTTCGACTCGAAATCGGACGCTACGACCACGGACAAATTCAACGCGTCGCCTACCTCAAAGAAACCGTGCGCCAAGGCAACGGGTTGGATGCCGACCGCAACCTCACCGACGAGGCCATGCAACGCGGCTGGGAATGCCTGGCTCGTTTCGCGGAGCGTTTGTCTGGGTTTAAAAAATCACAGGTGCGTGCTGTGGCCACGCAAACTTTGCGTGAAGCCAAAAACCGAGAAACGTTTTTGAAACGCGGTTGCGACATTTTGGGATACCCGATTGAGGTCATTGCCGGCACAGAAGAAGCCCGGCTGATTTACCAAGGCGTCTCGCATTTGCTGCCCAGCGACAACGACCAACGCTTGGTGGTTGACATTGGCGGACGCTCGACCGAGTTGGTACTGGGCCATGGTTTGGAAGCCACAGAAACCGCCTCGTTCCGCGTCGGCAGCGTGACCTGGTCCATGAAGTACTTCCCCAAAGGGGAGTTCACCGAACAAGCCTTTTAC
>JBFYKC010000164.1:0-15774 GCA_041311135.1 Comamonadaceae bacterium
GTCTTAAGTGTTGCGGTAGTTTTTGAAACTACAAAACAACAGGGCCTCAATCGAGGCCCTTTGTTGTTAGAGCGCATTCAAGCGCATGATATGGATTAATCGCGGAAGTTGTTGAACGACAAAGGCAAGTCGGTCATTTCTTTGCGAATCAGCGCCATGGCGGCTTGCAGGTCGTCACGTTTGGCACCGGTGACGCGCACGGCGTCACCTTGAATAGCAGCTTGCACTTTGAGCTTGCTGTCTTTGAGGTGGCGCTGAATTTTTTTAGACACTTCGGTCTCAATGCCGTTGCGAATTTTGATGACTTGCTTGACTTTGTCGCCGCCAATTTTTTGCACATCGCCGCGGTCCAAGAAGCGCACATCGACTTCGCGTTTGGTCAGCTTGTTGCGCAGCACGTCTTCGACTTGCACGAGCTGAAAGTCGGCATCGCCGAACATCGTGATTTCTTTGTCTTTGAGTTCGACGGCAGCCGAAGTGCCTTTGAAGTCAAAGCGGGTGGCGATTTCTTTGGACGCGTTTTCAACCGCGTTTTTGACTTCGACCAAGTTGGGTTCACAGACGGTGTCAAAAGATGGCATGGCAGTCAGCTTTCAAATTCAGGATGAGACAATTGTCCTATGTTAGTGGAACCCAACTACCCCCTTCAAGCCCACAACAGCTTTGGCATTTCGGCCAAGGCGTTGCAGCTGGTGCGCGTGCGTACCGAGGCCGATGTGCAGGCTGTGTTGGCTGACCCGATCCTGCGCGCCCAGACCAAGTTTGTGCTCGGCGGGGGCAGCAACATTGTGTTGACGGGCGATGTCAAGGCCGTGGTGCTGAAGGTGGAGCTCAAAGGCATGCGTCTGGTCGAAGAGACCGACAAAGCCTGGGTGGTGGAAGCCGCAGCGGGCGAAACCTGGCACGACTTGGTGCAATGGACGCTGGACAACGGTTGGCCCGGCTTGGAGAACATGGCGCTCATTCCGGGGAGTGTGGGCGCATCGCCCGTGCAAAACATTGGTGCTTATGGCGTGGAACTGCAAGATCGGTTTCATTCGCTCGATGCCATTGACCTGACTACGGGGCAACCGTTTAGCTTGAACGCCGCGCAATGCGCTTTTGGTTACCGTGACTCGGTGTTCAAGCACGCCAGCAGCGACCCTGCGGACGACCGCAAGGGCTTTGGCTTGGCCGGCAAAGCGTTGATCACCCATGTGCGCTTGCTGCTGCGAAAAGACTGGAAACCTGTGCTGGGCTACCTCGACTTGGAACGCAAGATGGACGAGACGGGCATTCGTCAGCCCACCGCGCAGCAAATATTTGAATGGGTGTGTGCGATTCGCCGTGCGAAGTTGCCAGACCCAGCCGTTATTGGCAATGCGGGTAGTTTTTTCAAGAATCCCACGGTCACGCAAGAGCAGTGTGACGACATCATTGCCCGCGATCCGAAGGTGGTGCACTACGTGTTGGACGACGGCCGCATCAAACTGGCAGCGGGGTGGTTGATAGACGCCTGCGGCTGGAAGGGCAAGACCATGGGCAATGCCGGCGTGTACGAGAAGCAAGCCTTGGTGTTGGTCAACGTGGGTGGCACCGCACACCCTTGCACCGGCGGCGAGGTAATGACCTTGGCCAAAGCCATTCAAACCAGCGTGTACGAACGCTTTGGTATACGCCTTGAACCGGAGCCGGTGGTGGTTTAAGCCTTCTTCACAAACTCTGTCTTGAGCTGCATGGGGCCAAACCCGTCAATCTTGCAGTCAATGTCGTGGTCACCGTCGATCAGGCGGATATTTTTGACCTTGGTGCCGACTTTGACGACCGAAGAAGAGCCTTTGATCTTTAAGTCTTTCACCAGTGTCACGGTGTCACCGTCTTGCAGCACATTGCCATGGGCGTCTTTCCAAACGCGCGCCGCAGGTTCTGCGGCAGCGCTTTCTTCGGCACCCCATTCATGGGCGCAAACAGGGCAAATGAACAAGCTGCCGTCTTGGTAGGTCAAGTCGGCGTTGCACAGGGGGCAGTTGGGTAGGGCGCTCATAGACTGGGCCTTACTTCTTGTTGCTGCCTTCGAGCTTGATCATGTCGGCGCCTTCGCCCAGAGACAACAAGCCGGTGTGCGAGTAAATGCCCAGCTTGGCGCGGGTGTCTACGATGTCCAAGTTGCGCATGGTCAGTTGACCAATGCGGTCGAGCGGTGTGAACGGTGCGTCCTCGACCTTTTCCATGCTCAAACGCTCGGGGGCGTAGGTCAGGTTGGGGCTTTCGGTGTTCAAGATGCTGTAGTCGTTGCCACGGCGCAGCTCCAACGTGACTTCGCCTGTGACCGCACGTGCCACCCAGCGTTGGGCGGTTTCGCGCAACATGATGGACTGTGGGTCGAACCAACGGCCTTGGTACAACAAACGGCCCAAGCGCAAACCGTTGATGCGGTATTGCTCGATGGTGTCTTCGTTGTGAATGCCAGTGACCAAGCGCTCGTAAGCGATGTGCAACAGCGCCATGCCAGGGGCTTCGTAGATGCCGCGGCTCTTGGCTTCGATGATGCGGTTTTCGATTTGGTCGCTCATGCCCAAACCGTGGCGGCCGCCGATTTCGTTGGCTTTCAAGAACAGCGCAACGGGGTCGGCATATTCCACGCCGTTCAGGGCGACGGGTTGGCCTTCTTCAAAGCGGATGGTGATTTGTTCGGCTTTGACCACGCAGTCGTCACGCCAGAACGGCACACCCATGATGGGGTTGACGATCTTCATGCCGCTGCTGAGGCTCTCCAGGTCTTTGGCTTCGTGGGTCGCACCCAGCATGTTGCTGTCGGTGGAGTAGGCCTTCTCGGCGCTCATCTTGTAGCCAAAGCCATTGGCCGTCATGAAGGCTGACATTTCGGCGCGGCCGCCGAGTTCGTCAATGAACAACTGATCCAGCCAAGGCTTGTAAATCTTCAAGCTGGGGTTGGTCAACAAACCGTAGCGGTAGAAGCGCTCAATGTCGTTGCCCTTGAAGGTGCTGCCATCTCCCCAGATGTTGACGTCGTCTTCTTTCATCGCGGCCACGAGCATGGTGCCGGTGACGGCACGGCCCAAGGGCGTGGTGTTGAAGTAGGTGATGCCACCGGTGCTGATGTGGAAGGCCCCGCACTGGATGGCGGCAATACCTTCGTGGGCGAGTTGTGTGCGGCAGTCGATGAGGCGGGCTTTTTCGGCGCCGTATTCCATCGCTTTGCGTGGAATTTCGTTGTAGTCCGACTCGTCGGGCTGGCCCAGGTTGGCGGTGTAAGCGTAGGGCACGGCGCCCTTTTGCTTCATCCACAACAGGGCGGCTGAGGTGTCGAGACCGCCGGAGAAGGCGATGCCGACTTTTTGGCCCTTGGGCAGGTTTTGAAGAATGGTGCTCATGGTGTGCGATGTCCGCTTGGGCTTAACCGAAGTGGCAGATGTAGTGGTAGGGCTCGGTCACGCGGATGTCGAATTTCGAGTTGCCGGGGACGTTGAATTTTTCGCCTGCGCTGGATTTGACCCAAGTGTCAGAGCCATCGAGTTTGTATTCGCAAGAACCCGCCACGCACTCCATCACTTCGGGCGCGCCGGTGTTGAAGGTGAGGGTTGCGGGCAAGATGACGCCGACCGACAGCTTGGTGCCGTTGGCTGTGGTGATGGCATGGCTTACGCATTTGCCGTCAAAAAACACATTGGCTTTGGTGGTGATGCTGACGCTGTCGATTTTTTCTGTGGTCATGGTGTGCGTATCTGTAGGAATTGCAAAACCCTAGATTTTAGGGGAGCCAAAACGACAAAAGCCGCAGAGCGCGGCTTTTGCTTGTCATTCGCGCCCGAAACGGCGCAGGAATGAGTTGTGACGGCTTAGTAGCGTGGTGCAGAGCCTGCCGGTGGTACGCCGTAGCCTGTGCTGGCGGGTGCAGGGGCCACAGGGGTGATTTGCAAGCGCACGGTGGGGCCTGGGTCTTGTGGCATTTGCACGGTGTATTGCTTGCCCGCGAATTCGTAGACCACGTTGTAGGCCATGGTGCGGTTCTCGTAGAACATTTGCTGGCTGCAGTTTTGCACGTTGCGAACTTCGGGGGTGCCTGGGCCTTCGATCTTGTCACCCAAGATCGCGCCACCAAACAAACCCAACATCGTGGCGGCTGCACGGCCAGAGCCTTGGCCCACGTTGTTGCCGATGGCTCCACCGGCAATCGCGCCCATGGCCGCACCTGCGCCCGATTTTTGGCCTTGTGTGACCACTTGTTCGTTGTTGCACACCTGGCGGGGTACAGCGACTTGCTGAATGATGGGGGTGCTGGAAATGACTTTGCCCACTTCTTGGGCTTGCACGCTGATGGCGCTGCATGTGCAGGCCAAGCCAATCAACAGCAGGGATGGAAGGGATGTGTGTTTCATAGGAGAGCTCTTTGTTTAACCTTGTGACGAAGTGTAGTGGCTGGTGCGTGCGCGTCTGTAAAGACCTGGTAAAAGCACGCCATGGCAGCACTTACGACACAACGTGTTGCCAAACGTCGGGGTTGACGCCGACGGTGACGGTTTGCCCTTTCACCACCACCGGGCGTTTGATGACGCTGGCGTTTTCTAGCATCAGCGCACGCGCAGAGGCGTTGTCGACCACGCTGGCTTGCAAAGCCGCATCGAGCTTGCGCCAGGTGGTGCCTTTGCGATTGACCAGCACTTCCCAACCCACTTGTTGGAGCCACAGGTCGAGGGCTTCAGGCGGGACACCTTGTTTTTTGAAATCGTGAAACACGTGATCCACGCCTTGGTTGGTCAGCCACACGCGGGCTTTTTTGACGCTGTCGCAGTTGGGAATGCCGTAAACGGTGATGCTTGTTTTGCTCATAGGGTGAATCATGCCGCAAAGTCGATCCCTGCAACGGCGTGGGTGACAATTCGGGCATGAATTCACTCGACAGTTGGCTCGCACATTGCGAGCGTTTGCATCCCAAAAACATCGACATGGGCCTGGACCGCGTGCGTGCTGTGGCCGAGCGCATGGGCTTGGCGTTTGTCTGTCCCGTCATCACGGTGGCGGGGACCAATGGCAAGGGGTCGACCTGCGCCATGTTGGAGGCGTGTTTGTTGGAGGCGGGTTACCGCACGGGCGTCTACACCTCGCCGCATTTGGTGCACTTTCAAGAACGTTGCCGCGTCCATGGAGAGACGGTGCAACCCGACGACTTGTTGCCGCATTTTGAACGCGTTGAGGCCGCTCGTACGCAGGGGGGCGAGGTGTCGCTCACGTATTTCGAGTTCACCACCTTGGCAATTTTGAGTTTGTTGGCGGCCTCACGCTTGGATGTGGCGATTTTGGAAGTCGGGTTGGGTGGGCGACTGGATGCCGTGAACGTGATTGACCCGACGTGTGCGGTGATCACCAGTGTGGATTTGGATCACATGGATTTCTTGGGTGCTGACCGCGAAACCATTGGACGCGAGAAGGCCGGCATCATGCGCACCGGCCGTCCGGTGATCGTGAGCGATCCTATGCCACCACAAAGCGTGATGGACCATGGTACGGAAATCGGCGCTGATTTATGGCTGTTTGGCCGTGACTTCAACTTCACGGGCGACAAGCAGCAGTGGGGTTGGGCGGGGCGTGGTCGTCGTTACAGCGGTTTGGCGTATCCGGCGCTGCGTGGCGCGAACCAGCTGGTGAACGCCAGCGGGGTGTTGGCCGCTTTGGAGGCCTTGCGCAGCGAGATTCCGGTGACTGCACAAGCTATTCGCAACGGGCTGGCGATGGTGGAGTTGCCAGGGCGGTTCCAAATTATTCCAGGCCAACCGGCCTTGGTGTTGGATGTGGCACACAACCCACATGCGGTGGCCGCGTTGACGGAAAACTTGGATGCGATGGGTTTTTATCCCACCACGCATGTGGTGTTTGGCGCCATGGCAGACAAAGACGTGGCACCCATGCTGGCCCGCTTAGGCCCTTTGGTGGACCGTTGGTATTTCTGTGACTTGCCGACCGAGCGAGCGGCAAAAGCGACCGAGCTGCAGACGCGTTGGCAAGCCACCAACACCCGCAAAGATGTGCAAGCCAGCACCCACGCCGGTCCGCAAGCTGCGCTGGATGCGGCCGTGGCCGCTGCGGACCCCGCTGATAGAATTGTGGTCTTCGGATCGTTCTTCACGGTCGGGGGTATTTTGGCAAATGGCATACCCCGTTTAGATGCCCCACATTTGAGCTCCTGAGACCCCATTTACATGGCTTTTTTCAAGTTTCGATTGCCCGGTCAACCGACCAGCGAGCCCCAAGGCAACCACAGCAACACACCCGCTGAGAGCGTAGAGGCCATGCGCCGTCGCGCCCGTCACCGTTTGATTGGGGCATCGGTGTTGGTGGTGCTTGGTGTGGTGGGCTTTCCCCTGTTGTTTGACACCCAGCCACGCCCGGTGTCGGTCGACATCGCGGTGACGATTCCAGACCGCGCAGACAGCAAGCCGTTGGTGGACACCGCCAAATCTAAAGCGAAACCGCTCTCCACTGCGGCAGGTTTGGATGCGAAAGAAGAAGTGGTGCCCGATGCCAAGCCTGAGCCCAAAGCAGAAGCCAAGGCCAAACCCGAAGTGAAGCCTGAAGTGAAGCCAGAGGTGGTTGCGGCTGTGGCCGCAGTTGAGCCCAAAGCCGAAACCAAACCCGAGCCTGCAAAACCCGCTGACAGCAAAGACACAGGCTCACGCTTTGTGGTGCAAGCGGGCACGTTTTCAGATGAGGCCAAGTTGCGCGAAGTGCGCAGCAAGTTGGAAAAAGCGGGTATCACCACCTACACCCAAGTCATCGAGGGTAAAGATGGGCGCCGCGTGCGTGTGCGCGTAGGCCCCTTCAGCAACCGTGACGAAGCCGACAAAGTGGCGCGCAAGATCAAGCAGCTGTCTTTGCAGCCGCAAGTCTTGACGCTCTAATCACTCACCATGCACACACTTTCGGCCGTAGATTGGATTCTGCTGGCCGTATTGGGCCTGTCCATGCTGCTGGGTCTGTGGCGCGGCTTGGTGGAAGAGGTGTTGTCACTGGCGGGGTGGGTGGCTGCGTTTTATGTGGCGCAGTTGTATGCCCCGCTTGCTGCGGCCTGGTTGCCCATGGAGGGCAGCAGCCAAATGCTGCGTTATGCCGCTGGCTTTGTGGTGGTTTTTATTGCGGTATTGGTCACCACGGTGCTGGTCAGTTGGGTGGTCAAAAAAATGGTCTCCGCCGTGGGCTTGGGCCCCTTAGACCGTTTGCTGGGCAGTTTGTTTGGCTTGCTGCGTGGTGTCGTGCTGTTGTTGGCCGTCACTGTGCTGGTGGGCATGACGCCCATGCGTGAAACCGAAGCTTGGAAGCAAGCGCAAGGCGCGCAGTGGTTGCAACAGTTTTTGCATGTGTTGAAGCCGGTGTTGCCGGCTGATTTTGGAAAGTACCTCCCCTGATGTGTGGCATCGTCGGCGTTGCAAGCAACGCACCTGTGAACCAGTTGATTTATGACGCCTTGTTGCTGCTGCAACACCGAGGCCAAGATGCTGCGGGCATCGTCACCCAACTCGATCGAAAATTTTTCATGCACAAAGCCAAAGGCATGGTGCGTGACGTGTTTCGCACTCGCAACATGCGCGCCTTGCCCGGTAACAACGGCTTGGGCCAAGTGCGTTATCCCACGGCAGGCAATGCGTTCAGCGAAGAAGAAGCGCAGCCTTTTTATGTGAACGCGCCTTATGGTTTGGTGCTGGTGCACAACGGCAACTTGACCAATGCACATGCGTTGAAGGCCGAGTTGTTCTCAGAAGACCACCGCCACATCAACACCGAGAGCGATTCGGAGGTGTTGCTCAATGTGTTGGCTCACGAGATTGACAAAACCACGCGTGGTCTGTCACTCAAGCCTGAGGATGTGTTTGCATCGGTGCGTCGTGTGCATAGCCGCATCAAAGGCTCGTATGCCGTGATCGCCATGATTGCCGGCCACGGCTTGTTGGCGTTCCGCGACCCGTTTGGTATTCGCCCCTTGTGCTTGGGCCGTGGTGCCGATGGCACTTACATGGTGGCCAGCGAATCGGTGGCGTTGGAAGGCACCGGCCACACCTTTGAGCGCGACATTGCGCCCGGCGAGGCGGTGTACATCGATTTGGCAGGCCAAGCGCACTTCATGCAATGTGCCGATGCGCCACAACTCAAGCCTTGTATTTTTGAATACGTGTACTTGGCACGCCCTGATTCAACGATGGATGGCATTTCGGTGTACCAAGCCCGTTTGAATTTGGGTGAAACCTTGGCCAAGCGTGTGATTTCTACGGTGCCCCCGAATGAGATTGACGTGATCATTCCGATCCCTGAATCCAGTCGCCCCAGTGCCACGCAATTGGCGCACTTGCTCGGCATTCCCTACCGCGAAGGGTTTGTGAAAAACCGTTATGTGGGGCGCACCTTCATCATGCCGGGGCAAGGCGTGCGTAAAAAATCAGTGCGTCAAAAGCTCAATGTGATTGCCAGCGAATTCAAAGGTCGCAACGTGTTACTGGTGGATGACTCCATTGTGCGTGGCACGACCAGCCGTGAGATCGTGCAAATGGCCCGTGACGCGGGCGCGCGCAAGGTCTACATGGCCAGCGCGGCGCCACCTGTGCGTTTCCCTAACGTGTATGGCATCGACATGCCCACCCCCGAAGAGTTGGTGGCGCACAACCGCACGGTCGACGAGGTGTGCGAACTGATTGGTTGTGACGCCTTGATTTATCAAGACGTCGATGCCATGAAACAAGCCGTGCGCGCGGCCACCGCCAACGATGCACAAAAGCTGGATGGCTTTGATGCGTCCTGCTTTGATGGCGTGTATGTGACGGGCGATGTGTCCGTGAGCGATATCGTGCGCTTGAATGAAAAACGTGTGGGTACGGAAGAGGGCGCCGAAGACAACTCGCGCCTCGCTTTGCCCAATCCATCGGAGTGATTGAGAGATGAGTCAACATCCTTTGCCTTCTGATTTGCACTTGGAAACCCTGGCGGTGCGCTTGGCTGCGGACCGCAGCCCCTCCGGCGAAAACTCACAAGCCCTGTACTGGACCTGCGGTTTTGTGCAGCCTTCGGCCGACGCGTCGGCGCGCCGTTTTGCTGGCGAGGAAGACGGCTACACCTATGGCCGTTCGGGCAACCCCACGGTAACCAGTTTTGAAATGCGCTTGGCGGCCCTTGAGGGGAGCGAGGCTGCGTTGGCCACGGCGTCAGGCATGTCGGCGGTGATGCTGATGTTGTTCAGCTTGCTCAAAGCGGGTGACCATGTGGTGTATTCGCTGTCAATGTTTGGTTCGACCATCAAGCTGATCGGTTCTGAGTTTGCACGCTTTGGCGTCGAGTCCACCACGGTGCCGCAAACCGATTTGGCTGCGTGGAAAGCCGCCATTCGACCGAACACCAAAATCTTGTTTGCCGAAACCCCGACCAACCCTCTAACTGAGGTGTGCGACATCGCCGCCTTGGCTGACATGGCGCACAACGCAGGCGCGTTGCTGGCGGTCGATAACTGCTTTGCTACGCCCATCTTGCAGCGCCCGATGGCCATGGGCGCAGACATCGTGATGCACTCAGGCACCAAGTATTTGGATGGCCAAGGTCGCGTGATGGCAGGTGCTTTGTGTGCCAGTGAGCAACTGGTGAAAGAGAAGTTCTTGCCCGTCATGAAAAACAGCGGCATGGTGTTGTCGCCCTTCAACGCATGGGTGGTGCTCAAAGGCTTAGAGACGCTGGACATTCGCATGCGTGCGCAAAGCGCACGTGCGCACGAACTGGCGCAATGGCTAGAGCAACACCCCAGCGTGTCACGCGTGTACTACCCCGGGCTGGCCAGCCATCCCCAGCATGATTTGTCGATGAAGCAAATGTCGGGCTTGGGTGGCGCGGTGTTGTCGTTTGATGTGAAAGCCAGCGACCCGCAGTCTGCCCGTACCCGTGCGTTCCATGTGCTCGACAGTCTGCGTGTGTTGTCGCTGTGTACCAACTTGGGCGACACCAAAACGTTGCTCACGCATCCTGCCAGCACCTCGCACGGGAAGCTCTCGGAAGATCAACGTCAAGCAGCTGGCATCGGCCAAGGTTTGATTCGTGTGGCCGTTGGCCTTGAGCATTTAGAAGACATGAAGGCCGACTTGTTGCGTGGCCTCGATACCCTTTGATTTCAATTTCTGCATGACCAAAATTCGTACCCGTTTCGCCCCGTCTCCTACCGGTTTCATTCACTTAGGCAACATCCGTTCGGCTTTGTACCCTTGGGCGTTTGCGCGCGCCACGGGTGGCGACTTCATTCTGCGCATTGAAGACACCGACCTCGAGCGCTCCACGCAAGCGTCGGTGGACGTGATCATCGAAGGCATGAAGTGGTTGGGCTTGGACCATGACGAAGGTCCGTTCTACCAAATGCTGCGCATGGACCGTTACAAAGCGGTGTTGGAAGACCTCAAAGCCGCCGGTCATGTGTATCCCTGCTACATGAGCATGGAAGAGCTTGATGCCTTGCGCGAGCAACAAATGGCCAACAAAGAAAAGCCACGCTACAACGGCACGTGGCGCCCAGAGCCAGGCAAAACCTTGCCCGCCATTCCTGAGGGTGTGAAGCCTGTGCTGCGCTTTAAAAATCCGCAGGGTGGCGCCGTGGTGTGGGAAGACAAGGTCAAAGGCCGCATCGAAATCAGCAACGACGAGTTGGATGACTTGGTCATTGCTCGCCCTGATGGCACGCCCACGTACAACTTCTGCGTGGTGGTGGACGACATCGACATGGCCATCACCCATGTCATTCGCGGCGATGACCATGTGAACAACACGCCTCGCCAGATCAACATCTTCAAAGCCCTTGGCAAAGAGCCACCGGTGTATGCCCACTTGCCCACCGTGCTCAATGAGCAAGGCGAGAAGATGAGCAAACGCAACGGGGCCAAGGCTGTGACCCAATACCGCGACGAAGGCTATTTGCCCGATGCGATGGTGAATTACTTGGCGCGCTTGGGTTGGAGCCACGGCGATGACGAAATCTTCAGCCGTGCGCAATTCTTAGAGTGGTTTAACTTAGACCACTTGGGTCGCAGCGCGGCACAGTTTGACGAAGCCAAACTCAAATGGGTGAATGCCCAGCATTTGAAAGCCATGGCTGACGATGCACTGGCACCGTTGGTGCAAGCGGAGTTGGCCAAACGTGGCATCACGACCGATGCGCGTTTGTCTGCGATCTGCGGTTTGTTCAAAGACCGTTGCGACACCTTGTTGGTGTTGGCCGATTGGGCCACGGCGTTTTACAAGGAAGTGACGCCACACGCAGACGATGTGGCCAAGCACATCACACCTGCGGTGTTGCCGGCGTTGGATGCGTTGGCAGCCAAGCTGGCAGTGTTGAGCGAGTGGGACCTTGTGCATGTCAGTGCTGCCTTCAAAGAAGTGCTCGCAGAGCAAGGTTTGAAAATGCCGCAACTCGCCATGCCTGTGCGTGTGTTGGTGATGGGCACACCGCAAACACCATCGGTCGATGCGGTGCTGTGGCTGTGCGGAAAAGAAAAAGTTTTGCAGCGTTTGACGAAACGCTAAAAAATTGGCTATACTATCGATCTCGACACCCAAAGGGGGTATAGCTCAGCTGGGAGAGCGCTTGCATGGCATGCAAGAGGTCAGCGGTTCGATCCCGCTTACCTCCACCAAACTGAGTGTTGAGTTGGTTCAGTCCACAGGTTTTGACCCTATCGTCTAGAGGCCTAGGACATCACCCTTTCACGGTGAGTACCGGGGTTCGAATCCCCGTAGGGTCGCCAAGTTTTGTAGCACTTGGCCCCGTTGCTTAAGCAGCGAGGTAAAAGTTACAGCTACCAGGAGTGGTAGTTCAGTTGGTTAGAATACCGGCCTGTCACGCCGGGGGTCGCGGGTTCGAGCCCCGTCCACTCCGCCAGATCAACCCTAAGTGCTTCTTGCACTTAGGGTTTTTTCTTTTTTACAGACCTAATTTAGCCCAAGCTTCTTTCTTCGAGAGCTTGCGGGCTGCAGCGATGGATGGCAGTTGGCTCGCGCGTGGGCGAGACTTCTCGGCTTCCCAGTGATAAACCGATTGGGCAGACACGCCAATGAGCTTGCCCATTTGCTCGGCGGACAAATCAAGTTTCTTGCGCAACGTCGCAAAGCCACCTGCGCGAAAGCGAAGGGCTGTGGCGGGTTCTTTTTCAACTTTGAGAACGGGCTTGGGTTGATTCTTGCTCAGCTTCTTCACCGCGGCTTCCAGCAATGCAATGTGGCGTTTCAAAGCCGCAATGTCAGAGCGGTATTGCGCCGAGGCCTTTTTTAACTGTTGTGTTTCTGTACGTGCTTCTTTTTTGGCGATGCGCGCGATTTCAGTTTTGAGTTGGTGAGCAAAGGTCGTCATAGCAGTGATGAGGTGAAGAAATGAATAAAACCGTTGAAGAGAGGGGCTAGCAATCTATGTGCATGAGCATACCTAGTTCCCACGACGCACCAAACCCGAAGCCAAGGCGGTGCCCAACACAATCAGCAGCCCGCATCCCATCATCCAAGGGGTGACCACTTCGTCCAAAAACACCACGCCAAACAAGTTGGCAAAAACAGGCGTGAGGTAGGTCACTGTCATGGCGCGTGCAGGGCCTGTGCGCGCCATCAAGCGAAAGTACAGCACGTATGCGAAGGCGGTGCACAACAAACCGGCCAATGCCAAGGCGGTCCATGCATGCAGTGAAGGCGCAGCATCAGGCCAGTTCAGAAGTGCAGGAATGGTCAAACCGATGCTGGCACCCCAGAGGCTGCCGGTGGTGGTGACCAATGGCGGCACTTTGTGCAAATACCGTTGCGTGAAGCTGCCCGCAATGCCATAGCAAAACGTAGCGGCCAAACACGCGACTACGGCCAAGCCGGAACCGCCTTCTTTGAAAGAGATGCCACCCGGCACATTGCTGGCCAACAGCAGCACCCCTGTGAACCCCAGTGCCAAACCCAGGGCGCGCGAGCGATTGAGTTTGTCGCCCAACCACAGCCAGGCAATGAGGGCGCCAAACAAAGGTGTCGTCGCATTCAGGATAGACGACAAGCCTGTGCTGATGTGCATCAAAGCGTAGGCATAGCAAGCGAAGGGCAGGCCTGCGTTCAACACGCCCGAGGCCAAGGTGGGGCGCCAACGCTGGCGCAACACAGGCAACTCGCCACGCCAAATCAACACGGGGCTGAGCATGACCGCCGCGAGTGTGATGCGTACCCAGGCCGTGGGCCAAGGCCCAAAGTCATGCGCGCCTTCACGCATGAACAAAAACGAAGAGCCCCACACCAAGGCCAACAGCACAAATTCAGGTACCCAAGCGCGCCAATGCAAAGAGGTGTCGGTCATGCGTGCGTGGCTTCGTGTGCGAGCAGGTATTTTTTGCGGTCTAAGCCGCCGGCAAAGCCCGTGAGTGAGCCATTCGCGCCCAGCACACGATGGCAAGGCACGATGATGCTGTGTGGATTTTGCCCAATCGCGGCGCCCACCGCTCGAACTGCTTTGGGGTTGCCGATGTCGCGCGAGACGCTGCCATAGGTGGCGGTTTGACCGTAAGGAATGCGTTGCAACGCATGCCACACCGCGCGTTGAAACGGTGTGCCCCAAGCCGGAGCAACAGGCAGCGCAAAGTCGTGACGCACACCTTCAAAGTACTCGGTCAATTGCTGTGCAGCCGTTTGTAGCAGGGCGTGGTGTGGGGCTGGCTGCCAATGGCTGCTGTCGGGCATGTGTTCTTGCCGGTGCACAAACCATACTCCTGCCAGGCTGCTGTCGGTCGCTGCGAGTAACACCTCACCCAAAGGCGAGGGCATGTGCATTTGAAACAAGTGAGGTGTTGGCATGGGTGGTCTCTCAACCCCGTCTGCCGGGGCTGTGTTCATCATAAATGGGCCTCTTTACAATGGCTCTCATGCAAGTTAACTCTTCAATATTCAAAGCTTACGACATCCGTGGCGTGGTGCCTTCGACCCTGAATGTCGAGGTCGCCGAAGCCTTGGGTCGTGCTTTTGGCACGCATGCGGCAGCCTCGGGCGAAACCACGGTGGCAGTGGGACGTGATGGCCGTTTGAGCGGCCCCTCTTTGGTTGATGCACTCGTTCGCGGTCTGGTGGCCGCGGGGATACATGTGATTGACGTGGGCGCGGTGACCACCCCCATGCTGTACTTTGCAGCCAGTACGCTGTGCAAGAGCGGTATTCAAGTGACCGGTAGCCACAACCCCAAGGACTACAACGGTTTCAAGATGGTGTTGGGTGGTCGCGCCATTTATGGTGACGAAATTCAAGACCTGCGCGAGATCATGCAAGCCGAAGGCTGGACACTCAAAGCGGGAGGGAGCGTCAAGCACGTGGATGTGACGGCCGACTACGTGGCGCGCATCGTCGGCGATGTGCGCTTGAGTCGCCCCATGAAGGTGGTGGTCGATTGTGGCAATGGCATTGCCGGTGCCACCGCCCCCGCCATCTTCCGTGCCTTGGGATGCGATGTCGTGGAGCTGTTCAGCGAAGTGGATGGCAACTTCCCCAACCACCACCCCGACCCCAGCAAACCCGAAAATTTGAAAGACGTGATTCAAGCGCTCAAAACCACGGGCGCTGAATTGGGTTTGGCCTTTGATGGCGATGGCGACCGACTGGGTATCGTCACGAAAGACGGTGAGACCATTTACCCCGACCGTCAAATGACGCTGTTTGCACACGATGTGTTGTCACGCGTGCCCGGTGGTGCGATTGTGTTTGACGTGAAGTGTTCACAGCGCTTGGCCCCCGCCATTCGCGAAGCCGGCGGCCAGCCCCTGATGTTCAAAACCGGACACTCGCTCATCAAAGCCAAGATGAAAGAGGTGGATTCACCTTTGGGCGGCGAGATGAGCGGCCACATCTTTTTCAAAGAACGTTGGTATGGCTTTGACGACGGCACCTACGCCGGTTGCCGCTTGCTTGAAATCGTCAGCCGCAGCCCCGATGCCAATGTGGTGTTGAATGCCTTGCCCACCAGTTTCTCGACGCCTGAATTGAATGTCGGTTGCGCCGAAGGCGAGCCCCATCGCTTGAGCGCCGAGTTGCAGCAACTCGTCGTGTCGGGGGGCTTGCCTTCGCCAGAGTTCAGCCCTGAGGCGTGTGTGATTGATGGTTTGCGCATCGACTGGTCAGACGGCTTTGGTTTGATTCGCGCCTCCAACACCACGCCTGTGTTGGTCTTGCGTTTTGAAGGTCAAACCACACAAGCGCTGGCGCGTATCGAGCACGACATGCTGGCGCTGCTGCGTCGGGTGAAGCCCGATGCAAAATTTCAAGAGGCAGTGCATTGACCGTGCGTGTCGATTCAGCGCCGCTGAAGGTGCTCATCGTCAAGCTCTCATCGCTGGGCGATGTGGTGCACGCCATGCCGGCGGTGATGGACATTCATGCCGCGTTTCCCAACGCACAGATTGACTGGGTGGTGGAGCGCGGTTTCGCACCGCTCGCGGCACGCTGCACGGCAGTGCATCGGGTGATCCCGTGTGAGCTGCGTCGTTGGCGCAAAGCGTTTTTCAAAGCCGATACGCGCGCGCAAACGCAAGTCGAGTGGCGCGACTTCAAAGCTGACCTGCAACGCGAGACGTATGACGCCGTGATCGATCTGCAAGGCCTGAGCAAATCGGCCTTGGTGTCTTGGTTGGCGCGTACCACGCCGCACGGCAAACGCTATGCCTTGGCCAATCGCACCGACGGTTCTGGTTATGAGCGCCCCACGCGCTGGGTGGCTGACGTGGCGGTGCAGATCACGCCACACATTCATGCGGTGGCGCGCAG
>JBFYKC010000140.1:0-9775 GCA_041311135.1 Comamonadaceae bacterium
CGCGCTGAGTTTGCGCAACGTGCCAGCGCTGCATCGGCTGAAAGTGCTGCCAACAAATAGGAACCGTGGCATTCCCCCCATCGTTTGATCAAAGTACTGAGTGTGTGAGGCAGCATCAAAAACTCGATTGGGAAAAAGAAAAACCGCCGTATCACAGAGTGATACGGCGGTTCTAACTGGTGGCCTGGGGCAGAATCGAACTGCCGACACGCGGATTTTCAATCCGCTGCTCTACCAACTGAGCTACCGGGCCGAGACTAAGATTGTAGCAGACTGTGGAGGGTGGGCTGCTCTAAAAATGTATAAAAGTGCACCTTCACCTTTCAAAATCGTGCCCTCTGTACTCGCGCTTACCGCACCGTAGCACAGATGCCACAAGAAATAGCCCACCGTTTGCCCACGATTTAGGGCTGAAATTACTGTGCGTTTTTTGAACGAAAAACGTGAAAAGTACCCAGCTCGCCTACCCAAGCCTTGCCCAGCTTTACCGCTTCAACGCTACGCCCGCACCTCCCAACTTGCTAGATAGACTCAAACTGATTGGGGAGGCTAAGCAAGAGGGAGAACTGCACCACATGCGTGACGGTGCTGTGGTTCTGTACCGCCGAGACCGTAGCAAAGTCTGGCAAGTGCGCTTCAAACTCTTTGACAGCCGCTGGCACAGGTTCTCAACCAAGCGAAAAGAGCTGGCTTACGCCAAGCGTGAAGCAGCGGATATGTATGACCGTGCTCGTTTCAAAGAAGAGATGGGTTTGCCAATTCGTACCAAACGCTTTGCTGCTGTGGCTGACGAGTGCTTGAAACAACTGGATCGGGAAATTGAACAAGGGCTCAAGCCATCAACCAACGATGACTACAAACGGGTAATTCGCCGGTACTTACTTGCGTTTTTTGGCAAGTACAACATCACCAGCTTGGACAGTGAGCTGGTAAGAGAGTTTGAGATTTGGCGCAATACAAAGATTGGACGTATGCCCAAAGCCAGTACCTTGATGACCCATGCATCAGCATACAACCGTGTGATTGAGACTGCAATTGAACAGGGGTGGCTCAACAAGCACCAAAACATCCCAACGCTTAGTCGCCGTGGTGAGAAGACTAAGGCACGACCCGGCTTCACACCCGAGGAAGTTAATCAGCTGTTGGAGTTCATGCCCAAGTGGGTTGCAACTGGTGGGCACAGACACACGGGTCGTCAGATTAAGGAAATCATGCGTGACTACGTTGAAGTGCTGCTGGCTACTGGGATGCGATGTGGCAAAGAGAGCTTGAACATGCGCTGGCAGCACATTGAGTGGCATACGGTTAATGATGTGCGCTATTTACGTATCTGGGTCAGTGGCAAGACGGGTGGGCGCTGGTTGATTGCCAAGCATCGTGCTGCCGCTGCATTTGAACGACTGGCTATGCGGCAAAAGTCCGTAGCAATGTCTTTGGAAGATGCCATTGCAGCCAAGTTGCCTCAACTGGTTTTTGCCTATGAAGATGGCACACAGCCCTTTGGATTTGAGGGCACGTTCAGACGTTTGCTTGCAGCAGCGGGGTTGAGCAAGGACATGAGCAGTGGGCAAAGCAGCCTTGTTACTGGCCCAAAACCTGAACCGCAATTTTGAGCAAACCGAGTATGTGTTTGCCAACCCCAGAACGGGCTTGCCGTTTGAGCAGATTTATTTCAGTTGGAACACGGCACGCAAGAAGGCGGGTTTAGAAGACCTGCGCATGCATGACTTGAGGCATAGCTTTGCGAGCGCGATGGTGAACTCGGGCATGACGTTGTATGACGTCAAAGAGATCCTCGGCCACGCCAACATCAAGACCACGCAGCGTTATGCCCACCTCTCCAACCAGCGGCTTAGAAAAGCCGCTGAGTCGGTGTCTGCTTTTTATGGGGATGAGGGGTGGTAGGTTGCGAGAGGCCCGACGCACTTACGCGGAGCGCTTGGCCTTGGACAAATCAACCCCCAACTGCTTGAGCTTGCGATACAGATGGGTGCGCTCTAGCCCGGTTTTATCGGCCACCCGGGTCATGGAGCCGTTTTCTTGCGCGAGGTGGTATTCGAAATACGCACGTTCAAAAGCGTCGCGGGCTTCGCGCAGGGGTTGTTCCAAATTAAAAACTTGATGGGTGGTGGGCAGCTCTACCGCTTGGGGCGTTGCAGCAGCGGGGGTTGCCATGTCTTTTGCGCCGTTCATGGGCCCCGATTTGCTTGCCACGGCGGCTGGTTTGCGCGCCAAGCCTTGCTCGACTGCTTTGAGCAGCTTTTGCATGGTGATGGGTTTTTCAAGAAAGGCTTGCGCGCCAATGCGTGTGGCTTCGACGGCGGTGTCGATGGTGGCGTGGCCACTCATCATGATGACGGGCATGTTCAACAGCCCTGCCCCGGCCCATTCTTTGAGCAAGGTGACGCCATCGGTGTCGGGCATCCAAATGTCGAGTAACACCAAGTCGGGTTTTGCGGCTTGTCGTGCAAGGCGCGCTTGTGCGGCGTTTTCAGCCACATCAACCGTGTGACCTTCGTCGTTCAAGATCTCAAACAAGAGGTCTCGAATGCCCAACTCGTCATCCACTACCAAGATGTTTGCCATGTCTAGATTTGTCTCTTTGAATTAAATGAGGAGATTCTGTTGTGAATCTGCAACTTGGAATGATAACGACACTTGGGCCCCAATGACGCGACCTTCTAAGCCGCGGTTTTTGAGGTCGACGCGGGCCGAATGTTCATCGGCAATTTTTTTGACCACCGCCAAGCCCAACCCTGTGCCACGCGCTTTGGTGGTGACGTAGGGTTCAAAGGCGCGGTTAAGAATTTTGGGTGGAAAGCCCGGCCCGTTGTCACGCACAACCAGTCGCACACGGCCCGAGCTGGAGACCCACTGTGTGGCAATCAGCACGCGTGGGTGGGTTTGTCCCTCGGTGGCGTCTTGTGCGTTTTG
Organism: Comamonadaceae bacterium; assembly: GCA_041311135.1. GTDB lineage: Bacteria > Pseudomonadota > Gammaproteobacteria > Burkholderiales > Burkholderiaceae_C > Limnohabitans. The sequence goes on from JBFYKC010000140.1 coordinate 2,935, forward strand.
CAACAGGTTGTGAACCACTTGGCGCAGTTGCTGTGCATCGCCTTGAATGATGGGGCAGGCAGGGTCCAACTCGGCATGGACGGGCACCGCGGCATTTTCAGCACCATAGAGCTGCAACACGTCTTGCACCAGGGTGTTGAGGTCGAGCGGTTTTAAATCGGCAACGGGCAAGCGCGCGTAGTCGCGGAATTCATTGACCAAGCGCTTCATGGCATCGACTTGGTCGACGATGGTTTTGACGGACTTGTTCAAGACCTGTTGCTCTGGCTCTTGAAGCTTGCCCGTGAGTTTCATCTCCAAGCGTTCAGCAGACAGCTGAATGGGGGTGAGTGGGTTCTTGATTTCGTGGGCCAAACGGCGCGCAACTTCACCCCAAGCCTGCGCGCGCTGGGCCGAGACCATTTCAGAAATATCGTCAAACACCAACAAGCGCGCGTTGTTGGGTAGCACCGCGCCACGCGCAAGCAGTGTGATGTGTTGCGAGGTGTCGTCAGACAGTTGAACAGCGGGGCTGATGGCCGTGGCATGCAGCTCGAAAGATTGCTGCCAATGGTCTAGCCCATGGTGGGTGCGCTCGCCCAAGAAACCATTGAACTCATGCTGCACATGTTTGGCAAATTCAGCCAAGCCTTCGATGGCGCTCAAGGGGCGCCCTTCCCAGGCGGCCAAGGGGACACGCAAGATGCGCGTGGCACCGGGGTTAGATGATTTGATGTTGCCCTCCGCAGTCAACACAATCACGCCTGCCGTGAGGTTGTCGAGAATGGTTTGCAGGTTGGCACGCGAGGTGTGCACTTGCAACATGCTTCGGTCAACGGCCGCACGGGCATCGGCCAGCTGTTGTGTCATGTCGGCAAACGAACGGGTCAGGCCGCCCAATTCGTCGCGCCCTTGCAATGCGGGTTTGGGGCTTAAGTCGCCCGCCGCCACATCGCGCACGCCTTCGGCCAGCATGAGCAACGGACGCGCCAACTGGTTGCCAAGCAACACCGCCAACAGCACTGCACCAAACACGGCCAAGAAGAGGCTGAGCGTCAAGGTACCGATGTACATGCTGCGCAAACCTTCGCGCCCCAAGGCACGCTCTTGGTACTCACGGTAGGCCACCTCTACCGCCAAGGCGTTGCTGACCAAGGTGGGGGGAATTGTTTTGGTGACTTGCAGCACACGCGGCTCAATCAGCAGCCCCAACCCTGAGGGCGCGACCTGCACCAACGCGCGCAAGCGTGCTTTGGCGGTGCCTTTGGCATCGGCTTCGTCTAGGCCATCAATGGCGGTCACCACGCTTTGTGTTTTGACCAAACGCAGTTGCGCTGGGGTGGGTCGCTCGGGGTTGATTTTGTAAAGCGACTCGCCTGCGCTGGCGACAGCTTGGCTTGACATGCTCCACAAAACGACATCGTCTGCACCTAGCTGGTCTTTGATGCGGTCGAGCGCAATGCCCACAGAAGCGTCGGGCAGGTCATTGATTTGGGCACTCGCAGCACGGGTTTTTTGCCCCAAGTCGTTGGCAAGCGCTTCAAAGGTGGTGCGCCCAAGGCTCAAGCCTGCATCCAGAGCACCTTCGACTTTCACGTCAAACCAACTCTCGATCGAACGCGAAACGAATTGGTAAGACACGCTGTAAATCAGCAAGCCCGGCAAGAAGCCAACCAATGCAAACGTGGCTGCGATTTTGAGCAACAACCGGCTACCAAACTTGCCTTGGCGCAAGCGCAACAGCAAACGGATGGACAACCAGGTGATGACCGTCATCAACAAGGAGGCGACCACCACATTCAAGCCAAACAACTGGCGGTAGTTGCGCTCGTAGAGTTCGCGGTTGTCGGTGGCCTGCGTCAGCAAAAACAACAACACCAATCCAAGCGCAAGTACAACGGCCGCACTGACAACAAGCAGCCAGCGCAATTGGAAGCCAGAGAGTTTGGAAGGTTTTTCAGCCAGCTCAATCATGGCGCCAGCTCCAAGCGCTGGGTTTTGGTGAACTCAATGCTCCAGTCGCTGTGACCTGCCGCGCCAATTTGCATAGGGCGAGGCAGTTGGCTCAAGTCGAGCTTGAAGTTGATGCTGATGCTGGGTTTGGCATCCAACGCGATGTCGCTGATGGCGGCGATTCGCCAGGGGGTGATCCGACGCACTGCGCTCATGGCGTCTTCTAGGCTGTCGTAGCTTTGACCAAACGCCACACCCAAGCCGCCCGCCGTGAAGGGCTGTGGCGACACGTTGACACGCCAGCGCCGCGTCAACGGCTGATAAAACAAGCGCACATGGCGTTCGGCATGGGCGACGCGCTGGTTATAAAAGTACCAACGCTCTTGGCGCACATCGACCTCGGTCACAAAGTACAGGGTGATGCCCTTGGCCAGCGCGTCTTCCATGGCGGGGGCCATTTCAAATTGCCAGTCGGCTGATAAGTAGATGCCACCGTCTTTGCGTTCGAATTTCAAATTTTGCAAGGCCACAGGCACATCCGCATGCGCTTGCTGGCCGAGGACACACAAAGCAGCGGCAACCAGGTACGCGCACAGCTGCCGCCAGCGCCAATTAAGAAGCCGGCGATTTTTGAAGCAGTGCGTAATAGAAACCATCGTGATCACCCGACAGATTGTCGGCGAGCACACCTGAACCTGACCCACTTTGAGGCCTTAAATGCCCCAAAGACGGCTGTAAATCGGCGTCGGTGTTGTGTTCAACAAACGCTTTGACCTGCTGCTCCCCTTCGGCCTTGAAAACCGAGCAGGTGCAGTACAGCAATCGTCCCCCCGGGCGTACCAGCGGCCAGAGTTGTTTGAGCAGGTTTTTTTGAATTTTGGCGAGCTGCGCCACATCGGTCTCTCGACGCAACCAGCGCACATCGGGATGGCGCCGCACGATGCCCGAAGCCGTGCACGGGGCATCCAACAAGATGGCATCGAACTGGCGGCCATCCCACCAAGTATTGGTTTGGGCGGCATCGGCAGCCAGCACTTGGGCCGTACGGCCAATGCGCTGCAGGTTTTGCGCAATACGCTCACAGCGCTGGGGGTCGATGTCCAACGCCGTGACGTTGGCTTGCTCGTGCAACAACTCGAGCAAGTGCGCCGTTTTGCCACCGGGCGCGGCACAGGCATCCAAGATACGCAGGGGCGCAGAGGTGTCCATGCCGTCTAGCAACAGCTGCGCGGCAGATTGCGCCGCAGCGTCTTGCACCGAGCACAGGCCTTCAGCAAACCCGGGTATCTCGCGCACAGGTTGCGCGTGCGCCAGCACCAAGCCTTGCTGCCCCACCGGGTGGGCCACCAGTCCTTGCTGGGCCCATTGCGCCTGCAACGCATCGCGGGAGACGCGCTGGGTGTTCACACGCAGCGTCATTGGGGCTGCTTGGTTGTTGGCCCGCAAAATATCTTGCCAGTGCTCTGGGTGGTCTTGCTGCAAGCGTTTGACCCACCAGACAGGGTGGTTCCACTGGGCTTGCACATCGGCATCGGTGGCGGCAACCAAGGCCTCGCGCTCACGCAAGAAGCGGCGCAAACACGCGTTCAAAAAATTGGCTTGCGCTTGCAAATTTCGGTTCTTCTTTGCTGCTTCAACCGCTTGGTTAACCAGGGTGTACGGTTCGTACGGCGCTTGCGCAGGGTCCCACGCCAAGGCCAAGGCGGTGCACAGCAAGGCATCGGGTAACGGTGCAGGGGTGCGCGAGACCAGCTGCGCGCGCAACGCTTGTGCACGGCCCAACTGCCGCAGCGCTTGAAACAACAGGGCTTGCACGCCCGGGCGTAAGGCAGCAGGTACCGCATCGACCGCAGCCGTGCCTGACACCCCACGACGGACCTGTGCCAACGCTTGTGCCACCGCCTGCAGCTGCTGCCACAGCGGCACGGACGTGTTGTGCGGATCGCTCATTCCAAAATGCGTCCGGACTTGAACTTGAACACGCGCGCCATCAAGGTGGCGGGAAACATGTCAATCGCCTCGTTGTAGTTGACGACTGCTTGGTTGAAACGTTGCAAATCAGGTTGAATGGCAATGCCCAACTCAGCCCAACGCTGGGTCAATTCAGCGGGCACCGAGACGTAATACACATCGGGGTGCGTGAGGGCTTCCCACGCATCTTGCAAGTCGCGGCTGGTGGCCACCAAAGCGATGGACGACGACGGATCTAACGGATGCTCTTGCATGCGCGCCAAAGCCATGGCCGACAAGTTGGCCGCCACCTGCAAGCGTGTCCAGTGGCTCGCACCCAGCTCAGGCGACACCGCGGTTTGCCAGCCCGACGGGGCGGTCACCGCTGCCGTGGTGGCTTCTTGCACCAAGGCTTGGTAGCGCAGCATGAGTTCTTCGAGCACTGCAAACTGGCGATTCACCGTCGCGCGCAAGCCCACCAAACGGCGGTAGGCGCCCACGCTCCAGAACACCATGACGGCCATGAACAGCCAAAACGACCACGCATCAAACATGTTGAGCTCCTTGTGTCTTCCACGCCTACCCCTATGAACAAGAAAGGCCCTTGCGGGCCTTTCTTGAGGGGGTCGCTTTACGCTTCTTCGCCAGCGCCGTGGTCGACGTGGGCTTCTGCATCTGCAGAGTCCCCTGCCAACTCAGCCGCTTCGGCTTCGGCAATGGCGCGACGCTCGGCATCGTCCATCGCGTCTTTGACTTTGCGTGCTTTGTGATACGCCAAGCCAGTACCTGCAGGAATCAGGCGACCGACGATGACGTTTTCCTTCAAGCCGCGCAACTCGTCGCGCTTGCCCATGATGGCCGCTTCGGTCAACACACGCGTGGTTTCTTGGAAAGAAGCCGCAGAGATGAACGAGTCGGTCGACAAAGAAGCCTTCGTGATACCCAACAACAAGTTGGTGTACGTGGCAGGCACTTTGCCATCCTTGAGCAAGGCTTCGTTGGTGTTGAGGATCTCAGAACGCTCCACTTGTTCGCCAGCGATGTAGTTGGAGTCGCCCACGCTTTCCACGACCACGCGACGCAACATTTGACGCACGATGACTTCAATGTGTTTGTCGTTGATCTTCACGCCTTGCAAGCGGTAAACGTCTTGCACTTCGTCGACGATGTAGCGAGCCAGCTCTTCCATTCCGAGCAAACGCAAGATGTCTTGTGGATCGGCTGGGCCGTCCACCACGCTCTCACCTTTGTTGACCACTTGGCCTTCGTGGACCAAGATGTTCTTCTCTTTAGGAATGAGTTCGTCCCACACTTTGCCTTCTGGGTCGGTGATCTGCAAACGCACCTTGCCTTTGGTTTCTTTACCAAACGACACGGTACCCGTCATCTCGGCCAACATGCCCTTGTCTTTGGGCGAGCGGGCTTCGAACAGTTCGGCCACGCGTGGCAAACCGCCGGTAATGTCGCGGGTCTTTTGACCTTCCACAGGGATACGTGCCAAGACTTCGCCTGGGCCCACATCTTGGCCATCGCGCACTTGAATCAACGCGCCGATTTGGAAACCGATCGTCACCGCATGGTCGGTGCCAGGGATCTTGACTTCTTTGCCCGAGGCATCGATCAACTTGACCTGTGGGCGAACCACTTTGGTCGAGCCGCGACGCTTGGGGTCAATCACCACCAAGGTAGACAAGCCGGTGACTTCGTCCACTTGCTTGGCCACGGTGAGGCCTTCTTCGATGTTCTCGAAATGCACCTTACCGGCGAATTCCGTGATGATGGGTCGCGTCAATGGATCCCAGTTCGCCAAGATGACGCCGGCCTTGATGGCTTGGTCAGGCTTGACCGACAGAATGGCACCGTACGGCACTTTGTGACGCTCGCGCTCACGGCCGTGCTCGTCGTGGATGATGATTTCGCCTGAACGAGAAATCACCACCAACTCGTTCTTGGTGTTGGACACATAGCGCATGGTGGAGTTGAAACCAATCACACCATTGGACTTGGCTTCCACGCTAGAGGCCACAGCCGCACGCGACGCCGCACCACCGATGTGGAACGTACGCATGGTCAGCTGCGTACCAGGTTCACCGATGGACTGCGCAGCGATCACGCCGACAGCTTCACCGTTGTTGACCAAGCCGCCGCGACCCAAGTCACGGCCGTAGCACATGGCGCACAAGCCGAAGCGTGTTTCGCAGTTGAGCGAGGTGCGTACTTTGACTTCGTCGACGCCAGCAGCTTCGATGTCGTCAATGGCGTCTTCGTCCAGCATCACACCAGCCTTGACCAGCACGGCACGTGTTTCAGGGTTCATCACATCTTCAGCCGCGACGCGACCCAAGATACGTTCGCGCAGAGATTCAATGACCTCACCGCCTTCCACAATCGCGCGCATGAGCGTGCCATTGCTTGTGCCGCAATCGTTTTCGGTGACGACCAAGTCTTGCGTCACGTCAACCAAACGACGTGTCAAGTAGCCCGAGTTCGCTGTCTTCAACGCGGTGTCAGCCAAACCTTTACGTGCACCGTGGGTGGAAATAAAGTACTGCAACACGTTCAGACCTTCACGGAAGTTCGCCGTGATGGGGGTCTCAATGATGGAGCCGTCAGGCTTGGCCATCAGACCACGCATACCGGCCAACTGACGAATCTGCGCAGCAGAGCCGCGAGCGCCTGAGTCGGCCATCATGTAGATGGAGTTGAAGGATTCTTGTTCGACTTCTTTGCCGTGCCGGTCGATGGTCTTCTCTTTGCGGAGTTGGTCCATCATCACCTTGGACACGGCGTCGCCGGCCTTGCCCCAGATGTCCACCACCTTGTTGTAGCGCTCGCCAGAAGTCACCAAACCGGACACGTATTGTTGTTCGATGTCTTTGACTTCTTTTTCTGAGGCTTCAATGATGGCGTGCTTCTCGGAAGGCACCAACATGTCGTCGATGGCAATCGAGATACCGGC
>JBFYKC010000194.1:0-5924 GCA_041311135.1 Comamonadaceae bacterium
GTTTCAAATTCCACAACCCGAACGAACGCGACCGTTGCGGTTGTGGCGAATCGTTCCATATCTAAATCGAGGGCGACGTGAGCGAACCGGCCAAGCCGTTGTCGGCCCAGCTCGCGGTCAGCGACTTTGAGCTCTTTGGCTTGCCCGTGCAGTTTGCACTCGACCGTGCGCAACTCGATACACGTTGGAAAGACCTGCAACGAGAAGCCCACCCCGATAAATTTGCCGCTCAAGGCACAGCTGCGCAGCGCGTGGCCATGCAATGGTCGGTGCGCATCAATGAGGCCTACCAACGCCTGAAAGACCCGATGCGCCGCGCTGCCTACCTGTGCGAACTGGGCGGCGCACCGATCCAAGCTGAAAACAACACCGCCATGCCCGCTGCATTTTTGATGCAGCAAATGGAATGGCGCGAGGCAATGGACGAAGCCACCGATGTGGCCGCACTAGAAGCCCTGCACGACGATGTGCAGCAAGCCCACCAAGCAGCCTTGCAATACTGCGCGCAACTGATCGACAGCGCGTATGACTTGGCGGGCGCTGCACAACAGGTGAGGGCGCTGATGTTCATTGAGAAATTCATGCACGACATTGAAGCCCGCATCGACTGAGACAATACACACCTATGGCGTTGTTACAAATTTCCGAACCTGGTCAAGCCCCCGATCCGCATCAGCGACGCATTGCGGTAGGCATTGATTTGGGCACCACCCATTCTCTGGTGGCGGCCATGCGAAATGGCGTGGCCGAATGTTTGCCCGATGCCGAAGGGCATGTCATCTTGCCGTCGGCGGTGCGTTACCTAGAGAATGATGGCCGTCAAATTGGCCGTGCGGCGTTGGCGTCGCAAGCCGAAGATCCGCAAAACACCTTGGTGTCTGTCAAGCGTTTCATGGGCCGTGGCGTTGACGACATTGCCAACCGCGACAAACTGCCCTATGTGTTTGTCAACAAGCCCGGCATGTTGGCGATTCAAACCCGTGTGGGCGAAAAATCGCCGGTCGAGGTGAGTGCGGAAATCTTGGCCACCTTGCGCTTCCGTGCCGAAGACACGTTCAACGACGATTTGTACGGCGCGGTCATCACCGTGCCTGCGTACTTTGACGATGCGCAGCGCCAAGCCACCAAAGACGCGGCACAACTCGCAGGCATCCACGTGTTACGTCTCATCAACGAACCCACCGCTGCTGCAATCGCCTACGGTTTGGATCAAGCCAGCGAAGGCGTGTATGCGGTGTACGACTTGGGGGGCGGCACCTTTGATATTTCGATTCTGCGTTTGACGCGCGGCGTGTTTGAAGTGCTGGCCACTGGCGGCGACTCTGCCTTGGGCGGCGACGACTACGACCGCGCGTTGGTTGAGTGGGTGCAGGCACAAACCGGTTGCGCCATTGCCACGCCGGCTGATAAATCGAATGTGTTGGTGGCGGCACGCGCATGCAAAGAAGCCTTGTCGTCGGCAACGTCTGCGCAGTTTGAGGTGGTGTTGTCAGGCGGTGCAATCCGCCACACCGTCACACGTGCTGAGTTTGAAGCTGCCACGGCAGCGTTGACCCAACGCACCTTATCTGCGGTGCGCAAAGCCTTGCGCGATGCCAAGCTCAGCAAGGACGACATTCAAGGCGTCGTCATGGTGGGTGGCTCCACCCGCATGCCACAAGTGCAACAGGCCGTGGCCGACTTGTTGGGCTGCGCACCGCTGAACAACTTGAATCCCGACGAAGTGGTGGCCCTTGGTGCCGCCATTCAAGCCAACCAGCTCGCCGGCAACAACCCGGATGGCGAGTTGCTGTTGCTCGATGTGATTCCGTTGTCGTTGGGCATTGAAACCATGGGTGGTTTGGTGGAGCGCATCGTGCCGCGCAACCAAACCATTCCCACCGCGATGGCGCAAGACTTCACCACCTACCAAGATGGTCAAACCGCCTTGGCCTTGCATGTGGTGCAAGGTGAGCGCGACTTGGTGGCCGACTGCCGCAGCTTGGCCCGCTTTGAGTTGCGTGGCATCCCGCCTATGGCGGCAGGAGCGGCGCGCATTCGCGTGACGTTTACCGTCGATGCCGATGGCATGGTCAGCGTCAGTGCGGTGGAACAAATGAGCGGTGTTACTGCCCAGATCACGGTCAAGCCGTCGTACGGTTTGTCGGACGACCAAATTGCGGCCATGTTGCAAGACAGTTTCAAGACGGCAGAGCAAGACATCAAAGCCCGTGCGTTGGTGGAAGCCCGCGTGGACGCAGACCGCATGTGGCTGGCCACGCAAAGCGCGTTGCAAGCCGATGGCGATTTGCTGTCAGCCGAAGACCGTGCACGCATTGATGCGCTGATGGTCGCCACGCTGGAAGCTAAAAAACTCGAAGACGCGGTTGCCATCGAAGCCGCCACCGAAGCACTGGCCAAAGGCACCGAAGCCTTTGCCGCACAACGCATGAACCGAGGCATTCAACATGCCTTGGCTGGACAAAACATCGAGAACATCTAAATGCCTGTCATCAAAATCTTGCCCCATGCCGAACTCTGCCCTCAAGGCGTTGAACTGCAAGCTGCTGCAGGCAGCACCATTTGCGAAGTGCTGTTGGAAAACCACATCCACATCGAGCACGCGTGCGACATGAGCTGCGCGTGCACCACTTGCCACGTCATCGTGCGTGAGGGGTTCAACTCGCTCAACGAGGCTGATGAAAACGAAGACGATTTGCTCGACCGCGCTTGGGGCTTGGAACCTCATTCACGCCTGAGCTGCCAAGCCATCGTGGCGCAGCAAAACTTAGTGGTGGAAATTCCGAAGTACACCATCAACCACGCCAAAGAAAATCACTGACATGCGCCAGATTTTTCTAGACACCGAAACCACGGGCTTGTCGCCAGACGAAGGTGACCGGATCGTTGAAATTGGTTGTGTCGAGCTGCTCAACCGCAAGCTCACCGGCAACAACCTGCATTTCTATTTGAACCCTGAGCGCGACAGCCATGAAGAAGCCTTGCGTGTTCACGGCTTGACCTCTGAGTTTTTGAGCGACAAGCCTAAGTTCCCTGAAGTGATGGCGCAGTTGCTCGATTACGTCGCGGGCGCCGAAATCATCATTCACAACGCGCCCTTTGACGTGGGCTTTTTGAACAAAGAATTGGAACTGCAGGGTCGTCCCAAGTTCACCACGTATGTCGACAGCATCACCGACAGCATGGCGATGGCCAAAGAGATGTTCCCAGGCAAGCGCAACTCATTGGATGCCTTGTGCGACCGCTTAGAAGTCGACAACTCCGGCCGCACCTTGCACGGCGCGTTGCTGGATGCGGAATTGTTGGCCGACGTCTACATCAACATGACGCGTGGCCAAGATGCCTTGCTGATGGAGGTGGACAGCGGTGACGAACAATCAGGCACAGCCGAGCAAGTGGACCTGAGTCGTTTTCAGTTGCCCATCCTTGCCGCATCGGAACAAGAAGTGGCGCAGCATGAAGAAGTGCTGGGTCAACTGGATAAATCCAGTCAAGGCAAAACTGTTTGGAGAAATGCTGTAAATTCTGTGGCATAATCTTGGTCTTTCCAGAGATGGAAAGACGGTAAAAATGGGCGATTAGCTCAGGGGTAGAGCACCACATTCACACTGTGGGGGTCGCAAGTTCGAAACTTGCATCGCCCACCATTTTTGCCAAACCCGCGCTGCGTTGCAGCCCACAGTCAAAGGTTCCGCAAGGAACCTTTTTTGTTTTCCGCCTTCTCTTTTGCGTCCCCTTGTTTTTCTGTGCATCGCGCCCATGTAGGCGAGAGGCGCAATGCCGCACGCTTGTGTGCACAGGTTTTCTCGAAAGGTCGTTCATGACGCTGTATTCTCATTTGTCGAAGGTATGTATCGCAGGGGCATGGGTGTTGAGTGCCACGTTGGCGCTGGCATTGCCCACCCCCAAAGAGATCGAATCGGCCGTCAACGCGGGCCACTACACGCAAGCGGAATCCATGCTGCGTGAGGTGTTGCAAGAAAAACCGCAAAGTGCCAAAGCGCACTACGAGCTGGGCCAAGTGTTGGCGCATGCGCAACGTTACAAAGAAGCGCAAACCGAATTGCAAAAAGCCAAAGACATCGATCCTTCGCTGAAGTTCGCCACTAGCCCCGAAAAATTCAATGCTGTGTGGGCCAAAGTCAATGACTTGGCGTCTGCGCCATCATCCTCGGTGGTGATGGCGCCTTCGGCGGCGCCAGGGACACATGCGGGGACGCAGGTTGTGCCTGCTGCCACATCTGCCCCTGCGGCAAGCGGCGGTGGTTTTTCATTGACCTACGTGTGGCTGGCCATTGCGGGTTTGGTGGTGTTGGGGCTTTGGCTGCGTCGTTCTGCCACATCTGCCCCGCTTGCAACTCCTGCAGCCGAAACCCCTGTGCAGCGCGGCTTCGGTGCGCAGTACACGCCCAACGCTGCGCCCACTTATGGCCCACAAGGCTATGCCCCTCAAGGCTACGCACAGTCCAACACGGGTGGGTCCACCATGGCGGGCGCTGTGGTTGGCGGCTTGGCTGGCATGGCGGCGGGCTATGCGCTGTCCAAAGCCTTGGAGGGGGATCACACCTCGTCAGGTGCCGCCTCTGCGCCTAGCCACGCAACGGCTTCTGGCAATGGTGGCTACGTGCCGTTTGATGCCCCCGCACAGCCCGACTTGGGCGGGTTTGATGCTGGCTCTGGCAGCGATTGGGACAGCACCGATGCCGGGGGCGGCAGCGACGACAGCTGGTAAAGCGACGCGAGGCCGTTCGCTAAGTGGTGCGGTTCGCTTGCAGCGCTTGAGACACCACGTCTTGGGTCAGTTGCATGGCGGCTTTGTGTGTCGCTGTCATCGGGCGGCGCGCTGACCACACCAGCATCAATTGGCTCATGAGCTTGGGCTTTTCCACACGGTGCGTGGTGAAGTCCTCGAGTCGTGCAAAGTTGCCCAAGGTGTAGGCAGGCAACACGGCGTAGCCCAAGCCTTCTTTCACCAATTCCAAAATCGCATTCAAACCGTCGATCTCCAGCACGATGTGGGGCTTGCAGTTGATGCGCAGCATTTCGGTGTCGATCAGCAAGCGAAACGCATTTGGGCGGCTCGGTACGATCAGGGGGAGCTTGGCCAAGTCGGCCAGTGGCACCACGTTTTTCAACGGCGTTTGACCGGCGAGAGGAGGGCTTTTTTTGCCCGCAATCAACACCAAGGTGTCTTGGTGCAACACCGTCATTTCCAAATCGGGGGAGGGGGCGGGGTTGTAGAGCACGGCCATGTCGAGGCGGCCCGCTCGCAAGCTCTCTACCATCAACACCGAGAAGCCTTCGGTCAATGACAACTGGGCATGTGGCAAGGTTTTGCGAAAAGCCATCGTCAACGGCACGGTGACCAGTTTCGACAGACTCGGTGGCAAACCAACCGACACCCGTCCCGCCAATGCGCCGCGCACCGAACCCAGTTCTTCTTGTGCCACCGCCACTTGGTGCAAGATGCCACGCCCGTGTTCCAACATCACCAAACCGGCTTCGGTTACCGTCACGCCACGGCCGTTGCGCATCAGCAAGTTCTGATGCAGCTCAACTTCGAGTTGGCGCACATGGCGGCTCAACAGCGGTTGGGGAATGTTCAAAGCCTGCGCCGCTTTGGTGAAGCTGCCCAACTCGGCGACGCGCACAAATGATTCAATTTGCTTGAGTTCCATAGCGATCTCTGTTTTTGAATAACCAATTGTCCGTTATTTAAAAACGTTATAGCAGCTAGTTCGTCATTTGAGGACTGTTTCGGGGGTAAATCTCTAGAATCCTTGGCATGCAAACCCATTCTTCACCTCTTGTGTTACGCGGCATTTCGTCCATGGCCACCAAGGCGCTGTTGGCTGATTTGACGCAGGCTTACCTAGCCCAAACCGGCGTCACGCTGCAGATCGAGTCGGTCGGTGGTGTAGATG
>JBFYKC010000196.1:0-4153 GCA_041311135.1 Comamonadaceae bacterium
CGATTGATTCCATGCCCACTAAAAAACCAACCCCCAAAGTCCAAGTACCTGACCGCGATGACGGCGGCTCGGTGGTTTTAGAGCGCCTGACGCAGCGCACCAAGCCGCCGCAAATGTTTCAGGTGCTGATGCTCAACGACGACTTCACACCCATGGAATTTGTGGTGGTGGTGTTGCAGGAGTTTTTCAACAAAGACCGCGAAGCTGCCACCCAAATCATGTTGCAAATTCACCTCGATGGCAAAGGGGTATGCGGGGTTTACAGCAAGGACATTGCGGCCACCAAAGTCGACCAAGTGCTCGACGCCGCCCGTAAAGCTGGTCACCCCCTGCAATGTGTGGCTGAGCCTATTGAATAAATGGCTTTCGTTTCCATATATATTCGAGTCTCAGTTGCAAGCACGAAGGAAAACACATGATCGCCCAAGAACTTGAAGTCAGCTTGCACATGGCCTTTGTGGAGGCCCGTCAACAACGACACGAATTCATCACCGTCGAGCACTTGTTGCTCGCTTTGCTCGACAACCCCAGCGCCGCCGAGGTGCTGCGCGCTTGTTCTGCCAACATTGACGACTTGCGCAAGTCGCTCTCCAACTTCATCGCCGACAACACCCCCCAAGTGTCTGGCACCGAAGAGGTGGACACACAGCCCACCCTGGGTTTTCAACGCGTGATTCAGCGCGCCATCATGCATGTGCAGTCCACGGGCAACGGCAAAAAAGAAGTGACCGGTGCCAATGTGTTGGTCGCTATCTTTGGCGAGAAAGACTCGCACGCGGTGTACTACCTCCACCAGCAAGGCGTGACCCGTTTGGACGTGGTGAACTTCATTGCCCACGGCATCAAAAAGAGCGATCCGCCAGAGGCTGTCAAAGGCAACGAGTCAGCACAGCCCGAACAGGAAGAGGGCGCCAGCAACGAGAAGAACGAGAAAGCTTCTCCACTCGAGCAGTTCACCCAAAACCTGAACCAAATGGCTAAGGACGGCAAGATCGACCCCTTGATCGGTCGTGATTACGAGGTGGAGCGCACCATCCAAATCTTGTGCCGCCGCCGCAAAAACAACCCGCTGTTGGTGGGTGAAGCTGGCGTGGGCAAGACCGCGATTGCCGAGGGCTTGGCCTGGCGCATCACGCAAAAAGATGTGCCCGAAATCTTGGCCGAGTCCATCGTGTATTCGCTCGACATGGGCGCCTTGTTGGCGGGCACCAAATACCGGGGCGACTTTGAGCAACGCTTGAAAGGCGTGATCAAAAGCTTGCAGGGCAAGCCCAACGCGATTTTGTTCATCGACGAAATTCACACGCTGATTGGTGCGGGTGCGGCTTCTGGCGGCACGCTGGATGCGTCGAACTTGCTCAAACCCGCGCTCTCAAGCGGTCAGCTCAAGTGCATCGGTGCCACTACGTTCACCGAGTACCGTGGCATCTTTGAAAAAGACGCCGCCTTGAGCCGCCGTTTCCAAAAGGTCGATGTGGTCGAGCCCACCGTGCCTGAAACCGTGGACATTCTCAAAGGCTTGAAGTCACGTTTTGAAGAGCACCACAACGTCAAGTACGCCGTGGCTGCGCTGCAAGCGGCGGCCGAGTTGAGTGCCAAGTACATCAACGACCGTCACTTGCCCGATAAGGCGATTGACGTGATCGACGAAGCCGGTGCGGCGCAACGCATCTTGGTGGCCTCCAAGCGCAAGAAAACCATTGGCAAGGCCGAGATCGAAGACATCGTGGCCAAAATTGCGCGCATTCCACCCGCCAATGTGTCCAACGACGACCGCAGCAAGCTGCAAACCATCGAGCGCGATTTGAAGAGTGTGGTGTTCGGCCAAGACAAAGCCCTGGAAGTGCTGGCGTCCTCCGTCAAGATGGCCCGCTCTGGTCTCGGCAAAGCCGACAAACCGATTGGTGCGTTCTTGTTCAGCGGCCCTACGGGCGTGGGCAAGACCGAGGCGGCCAAGCAGTTGGCCTACATCATGGGCATCGACTTGATTCGCTTTGACATGTCCGAGTACATGGAGCGCCATGCGGTGAGCCGCTTGATTGGCGCGCCTCCCGGCTATGTTGGCTTTGACCAAGGTGGCTTGCTGACCGAAGCGGTGACCAAGAAACCGCACTGCGTGCTGTTGCTCGACGAGATTGAAAAAGCCCACCCCGACATCTTCAACGTGCTGTTGCAGGTGATGGACCATGGCACCTTGACCGACAACAACGGACGCAAGGCTGACTTCCGCAACGTGGTGTTGATCATGACGACCAACGCCGGTGCTGAAACCATGAACAAGGCCACCATCGGCTTCACCAACCCACGCGCGGCGGGTGATGAAATGGGCGACATCAAACGCTTGTTCACGCCTGAGTTCCGCAACCGCTTAGATGCCATCGTGGGCTTCAAAGCTTTGGACGAAAACGTCATCATGCGCGTGGTCGACAAGTTCTTGTTGCAACTGGAAACCCAGTTGGCAGAGAAGAAAGTGGATGTCACGTTCACCGATGCGCTGCGCAAGCACTTGGCCAAGAAGGGTTTCGACCCGCTCATGGGCGCACGCCCCATGCAGCGCCTGATTCAAGACACGATTCGCAAGGCCTTGGCCGACGAGTTGTTGTTCGGGCGCTTGACCGAAGGTGGCCGTCTTACGGTGGACATCGACGACAAAGAGGAAGTACAGCTCGACATCCAACCTTTGCCAAAGAAAGACAAAGGTGCCAAGGGCGAGGCCAGCCACTCGGAAGAGCCCGCGACGAGCTGATGTCGACGCGGGTTTAGCGTTTACGTCCGCCCAAAATACTGCCCATCACCCCGCGCACAATTTCTCGCCCCACTGCGGAGCCGATGTTGCGCACGGCAGATTTCACCATCACTTGGGCCAGTCCTTGGTGTTGTCCGCCGCGCGGGCCGGTCGAGCCGAACAGGGCTTCGCCCAAGCCTGATAGCACTTGGTCTGTCACCGAAGGTTGAGCCGGCGCTTGCGTTCCTGTGTTGACTGGAGAGGCTCCAACGGCGTCGCCCGCAGCTGTCGAAGGCGCCACGCCTTTGAGGCGCTCGTAGGCCGACTCACGGTCCACCACTTGCTCATACACGCCCGCCACCAACGAATTGGCCAACAAAGCCTGGCGCTGTTCAGGCGTGATGGGTCCCAGCTGGCTGCCGGGCAGTAGCACGTACACCTGTTCGGTTTCAGAAGGGCGACCTTTGGCGTCCAGCAAACTGACCAAGGCTTCGCCCACGCCCAGTTCGGTGATGGCCCTTTCTATGTCGAGCCCCGCCTTGCCACGCATGGTTTGGGCGGTGGCCTTCACCGCTTTTTGATCACGCGGTGTGAAGGCGCGCAAGGCGTGTTGCACGCGGTTGCCGAGCTGGCCCAGCACGGTTTCAGGAACATCCAGCGGGTTTTGCGTGACAAAGTACACGCCTACACCTTTGGAGCGAATCAGGCGCACCAGCAACTCGATGCGCTCAATCAGTACCTTGGGTGCTTCGTTGAACAGCAAATGTGCTTCGTCGAAGAAAAACACCATCTTGGGTTTTTCGGGGTCGCCGATTTCAGGCAGTTGCTCGAACAACTCCGACAACATCCACAGCAAAAACGTGCCGTACAGGCGCGGTGCGTTCATCAGCTTGTCTGCCGCCAGCAGGTTGATGACGCCAAGCCCTTTGGCATCGGTTTGCATGAAGTCTTGGATGTTGAGCATGGGCTCGCCAAAAAAGGCATCGCCGCCCTGAGACTCAATCTCCAGCAAGGCCCGCTGGATGGCGCCAATGCTGGCGGCGCTGACGTTGCCGTATTGCGTGGTGAACTCGCGCGCGTGCTCGCCCACATGCTGCAGCATGGCGCGCAGGTCCTTCAGGTCGAGCAGCAACAAGCCTTGGTCGTCGGCGATTTTGAAGACCAGGTTGAGCACACCGGCTTGGGTGTCGTTCAGGTTCAACATGCGCCCCAACAGCAAAGGCCCCATGTCGGAGATGGTGGCGCGCACAGGGTGGCCCGACTTGCCAAACACGTCCCACAGCGTGGTGGGGCAGGCCAGAGGCGTGGGCTCGGGCAGGCCGCGTTCTTGTAGCGCCGCAGCTAGCTTGGGGGGCAGACTGCCAGCTTGGCTGATGCCGCTCAAATCGCCTTTCACGTCGGCCATGAACACCGGCACACCTATTTTGG
>JBFYKC010000198.1:0-10573 GCA_041311135.1 Comamonadaceae bacterium
TCCCGGCGAAAACAACTGCGGCCCCATCGTCCATGACGATCCGTTCCTTGCCGCAGGCAAGGTTGAGTTTGTGGGCCAAGCCGTGGCCGTGGTCGTGGCGCGTGACATGCTCTATGCCCGCGAAGCCGCCAAAAAAGCCAAGGTCTTGGTGAAAGAACTCAAGCCCATCCTGACGGTGGAAGAGGCGATGGAAGCCAACAGCTTCATCATGCCGGCCAAGGGCATCACCCGTGGCGATGCGGCAGCAGCCATTGCCAGTGCACCCCACAAGATCAAGGGCACGACTCGCACCGGTCAGCAAGAACAGTTTTACCTCGAAGGTCAGATCACTTACGCGGTGCCCAAGGAAGACGGCCAGCTTACGCTGTACGTGTCGACACAGCACCCTGACGGCAACCAACGCGAAGCCGCACACGCCTTGAACCTGCACACCAACGACGTGGAAGTGATTTGCCGTCGCATGGGTGGCGGCTTTGGTGGCAAAGAAGGCAACGCCAGCATCTTCAGCCAAAGCGCGGCACTCGCTGCGCACAAGCTGGGCAAGCCGGTCAAGCTGCGCGTGAACCGCGACGACGACATGACCATCACCGGCAAGCGCCACGATTTCCGCATCGACTACGAAGTGGGCTTTGACGACAACGGTCGCGTCTTGGGTGCTGACATCACGCTCATGTCACGCTGCGGTTACAGCACCGACTACTCTGGCCCTGTGAACGACCGTGCCTGTTTGCACATCGACAACAGTTACCACATCCCCGCTTTGAAGTTGGTGAGCCACCGCTGCAAAACCAACACACAAAGCGCCACGGCTTTCCGTGGTTTTGGCGGCCCACAAGGCATGTTCGGCATCGAAACCGTGATGGACGAAATTGCGATGACTTTGGGCAAAGACCCACTGGACGTGCGCAAGCTCAACCTCTACAAAGACCCCGCCATCAGCGGCACGCCCGACACCATGACCACCCAATACAACCAGCTCATCGAAGACTGGGTGGGTGACAAGGTGATCGCGCAAGTGGAACAAGAGTCGAAGTACGCCGAGCGCCGCGCCGCGGTGCAAGCCTTCAATGCCAAGAGCAAAACCCGCAAGCGCGGTTTGGCTTTGGTGCCGTTGAAGTTTGGTATCAGCTTCACCGCCACGCACTTGAACCAAGGCGGCGCGCTGCTGGTGGTTTACATGGACGGCTCGGTGAGCTGCAACCACGGCGGCACCGAAATGGGCCAGGGCCTGAACACCAAGATGGCGCAGGTCTGTGCCGATGGTTTAGGCATCAGCGTGGACCATGTGCGCATCACTGCCACCGACTCGCAAAAAGTGCCCAACGCTTCAGCCACTTCGGCATCGAGCGGTGCTGACATCAACGGCGCAGCCATCATGAACGCGACCGCGCAAATGCGCGAGCGCTTGAAGCCTGTGGCGGCCCGTATGTTGGGTTGTGCTGAAGGTGATGTGACGTTTGCGAACAACGAAGCGCACGGTGGCGGCAAGTCCGTCAAGTGGGCCGACGTGACCAAGCAAGCCTGGCTCGACCGCGTGGGCTTGAGCGTGACCGGCTTCTACATGACGCCTGAAATCAAATACGACTTCACCACCTTGAATGGCCGTGCCTTCTACTACTACTGCTACGGCGCGGCCGTGAGTGAAGTCGAGATCGACACGCGCACCGGCGAGTGGTGGCTCAAGGCCGTGGACATCGTACACGACGTGGGCCGCAGCATCAACCCCGCGTTGGACAAAGGCCAGATTGAAGGCGCTTACATCCAAGGCATGGGTTGGCTCACCATGGAAGAGTGCATTTGGGACAAAAAGGGCAAGCTGCTCACGCATGGCCCCAGCACCTACAAAATTCCCGTGGCGGGCGATGTGCCTGAGCATTTCAAGGTGTCGTTGTTCGACAACGCCAACTTGAAGCCCACGCCGTTCAACAGCAAAGCCACCGGCGAGCCGCCCTTGATGTTGGGCTTGTCTGCCTTCTTCGCTTTGCGCGATGCAGTGGCTGCCAGCGCCGACCACAAAGTGGTGGTGCACATGGATGCGCCTGCCACGCCCGAACGCATCTTGATGGCCTGCGAAGCCGTCAAAGCCCAAGCCGCCGCTTGATGCGTACTTGAAGTTCGCGTGCCCCGTCACACCGCTGCGTTACTCAGCCAACTCCAACATGCCGACGGCGTGTTGGTGTCAGTCGACAGCGTGCAGGGTTCCGGTCCGCGTGAGGTGGGGGCTTGGATGGCGGTGTTCCCACAGACCTTGGTCAACACCATTGGTGGTGGGCACTTGGAGTTTCAGGCCATCACCGAGGCGCGTGCGTTGTTGGCTCAGCCCGTCACAACCCACGCCACCCACGAAGACAACAGCCTGACCACCCGCTACGCCTTAGGCCCTGCCTTGGGTCAATGCTGTGGTGGGGTGGTGCATTTGAAATTTGAGCGCATCCGTGCCGCCGATGCACCGGCTCTGCAACAACGCTTGTTGGCCAATGGCCAGCCGTTGGCCTTGTTTGGTGGCGGTCACGTGGGCCACGCGTTGGTGAACGTGCTCAGCGCCTTGCCCTACCGTGTGCAGTGGATCGACAGCCGCGACGAAATCTTCCCCGCACAGTTGCCGCCCAACGTGGTGTGTGAGCACTCAGACCCCGTGCAGGCCGCGGTGGCGGATTTGCCCAGCGGGGCGTCGGTGCTGATCATGAGCTTCAGCCATGCCGAGGACTTGGACGTGGTGGCGGCTTGCCTCAAGCGTCAACGCGTGCACGGGGATTTGAAATTTGTCGGCCTCATTGGCAGCAAAACCAAGTGGGCCACGTTTCAGCATCGCCTAGAAGCCAAGGGGTTCACCGCCGACGAACTGGCGTTCATCACGTGCCCGATTGGGGTGAGCGGCATCACCGGCAAAGAGCCCGAGGTGATTGCGGTGTCAGTGGCCGCGCAGTTGCTGCAACAGCGCTGAGCCTCAATCTTTCATGATCTGGCGCATCAGGGCGCGCACTTTCTCTAAAAACGGCGGCTCCGTGCGCGACGCAATGGTGACCAAACCAAACCGCGCGTTGGCTTGCAAAGCAGGGGAGAGCGGCAGCTCCACCAAATCGGGAGCTGACGCGCGAATGGCCAGCACCACGGCGTCGCTGGTGCGGGCTACGTCCAACAAGCTCGAGATTTCTTCGCAGCGCAAATTCACCAGTTGATCGGGGTGGGCACTGGGACCAAAACGCTCCATCAAAATGCGCGCCACTTCGTCGCTCAGCGGCGTCGATGCAATGGGGTAGGCGCGCAATTGTGCGAACGACACACTGCGTTTTTTGGCCAAGGGGTGACCGGGGCGGCACATGAACGCGCCGTGCATTTCTTGCAAAGCTTCTACCTTCAAATCGGCCGAGGGTTGGAGCGATCGGATGTCCAGCACCAAGGCATCGAGCACGCGTTCGCGCAAGGCCTGCACCAACAGCGTGGTGCTGCCGCGCGAAATGTCGATGTGGGCCTGGGGGTGTTCGGTGGCCATCAACATCAGCAGAGGCGTCATCAGCATCGCGCCGGGGCCTGATCCCATGCCAATGCGGAATTGGCCAATCTCGCCCTTCTTCAGTTGCAGGCTGGTTTGCTGCAACTCTTTGGCTTCGTCCACCAAGATGCGCGCGCGCTGCACGATGTGGTGCCCAAACACGGTGAGTTCGCATTTGCGCCCGAGGCGATCAAACAGGGGTTGGCCCAACTCGTCTTCGAGCGCTTTGATGCTGCGGCTCAAGGCCGGTTGCGTCAGATGGAGCTTGTGCGCCGATTGGCTGAACGAGCCATTGCTGGCCAATTCGATCAAATGCCGGAGTTGCACCAAGGTCATGGGGTGTCCAATCTATGCATTGAAGTTATGGATATTGACATAAAAATGCATTGGACATTATAAATACAGCTTCTTACGATGCAGCCATAACAACCACTTTGGAGTCGAGACATGACCAATCATTTCAACCGCTGGGCCGCTTTGTTGAGCGGTTTGCTTTTGGCCGGTGCCGTCAGTGCACAGACCTATCCCAGCAAACCCGTCACCCTGATGGTGCCGTACCCCGCTGGCGGTTTGTCGGACGTGATCGCACGTACCGTGAACAACACCTTGTCGAAAAACTTCGGTCAACCTGTGATCGTTGAGAACTTGGGAGGTGCCAGCGGTTCCATCGCCGCGCAAAAAGTGTTGAGCGCACCTGCCGATGGCCAAATTATTTTTCAAGGCTCGCCCAACGAATTGATCTTGGCACCGTTGGCCATCTCGGCCGTGAAATTCAAAAGCGAAGACTTCCGCTTGGTGCAAATGATTGCCACGGCACAAATCGGCTTCTTGGCACGCAAAGATTTGCCCGTCCACAACGTGGATGAATTTTTGGAGTACGCCCGCAAAGAGGCCAAAGCGGGCCGCCCCATTACCTACGCCAGTGTGGGCCCTGGCTCGTTCTATCACCTGTTGGGCGAGCATTTGTCTAAAGTGACCGACATTCCCATGACGCATGTGCCGTACAAAGGTGCAGCCCCTGCCAACCAAGATTTGTTGGGCGGTCAAGTGGATATTTTCTTGGCGCCGTATGGCAAGGCCTATGACGAGCTGCACAAACAAGGCAAGCTCAAAGTCTTGGCCATGCTCAACAGCGAGCGTTTGGAATCGGTCAAAGACTATCCCGCCATCAGCGAGAGCAAATCGTTGAAGACCTTCACCTTCAATATTTGGACCGGGTATTTCGTCAAGAAAGAAACGCCCGAGCCTGTGGTGCAAGCGATTCACAAAGCCATCACCGATTCGTTGACCGACCCTGCCGTGCGCAGTGGCTTGGAAGCCAACAGCCAATTGGTGGCCAAGCCCTTGTCTTTGCAAGCTGTGGGCAAAGCCTACACGGATGGCACGGCGCAGTTCCGTGCGATTGCCAAGTCGATCAACTTACAACCTCAGTGACATGACGTATTTGCGCGAGGCCCTCACCGAGCGGGTGGGGGAGTTCATCCAACTGCGCCGTGACATTCACCGCCACCCTGAACTGGCGTTTGAAGAGCACCGCACCTCAGAGTTGGTGGCCGCCAAGCTAGAGAGCTGGGGCTACGCCGTGCACCGTGGTTTGGGTGGCACGGGCGTGGTGGGCACCTTGAGGCGAGGTACCAGCCCACGCCGTTTGGGCCTGCGTGCGGACATGGATGCGTTGCCCATTCAAGAAGCCACGGGCGCTGAATGGGCCAGCAGCAAGCCCGGCCTGATGCATGCCTGCGGCCACGACGGGCACACGGCCATGCTGTTGGCTGCGGCCAAAGCCATTGCACAAGATGTGACGTTTGATGGCACCTTGAACCTGATTTTCCAACCTGCCGAAGAAGGTGGCGGTGGTGCGTTGCGCATGATGGCCGATGGCTTGTTTGAGCAACACCCATGTGATGCCGTGTTTGCCATGCACAACATGCCCGGCATGCCGGCGGGGCACTTCGTGTTTCGCGATGGCGCGGCCATGGCCTCGAGCGACTACGTCACCATCCGTGTCCATGGCACGGGTGGCCATGGCGCCATGCCGCATCGTGCGGCCGATCCCTTGGTGGCGGCCGCCTCCATCGTGATGGCCTTGCAAACCGTGGTGTCGCGCAATGTCGATCCCCTGCACACGGCGGTGGTCACCGTAGGGGCGCTGCATGCAGGACAAGCCAACAACGTGATTCCGGCCTTGGCCACGATGGAGCTGAGCGTGCGTTCGCTCGATCCGGCGGTGCGTCGTTTGTTGGAACAACGCATCAAAGCTTTGGTTGCTGCGCAGGCTGAGAGTTTTGGCGTGACCGCCGAGGTCGATTGGCGCCCTGGTTATTGTGTGTTGGTGAACACCGTCGCCGAGACCGACTTTGCGCGCCAAGTGGCCCTCGATTTGGTGGGGCCTGATCGCGTCACTTTGCATGGTCCGGCGTTGACGGGAAGTGAAGACTTTGCCTTCATGCTCGAGCAAATTCCTGGCAGCTATTTGCTGATTGGCAATGGCGACGGTGATTCAGCGGGCGCGTGCATGGTGCACAACCCTGGCTACGACTTCAATGACGACAACATCGCCACCGGCGCGGCTTATTGGACCGCACTGGTAGAGAGGTTTTTTGCTCATTAGAATGAACTGACATTCCATCGACTTCGTGTCGACGTGTGATCGGGAGAGACTGCCAGCGATGCGTCGTGTGGGCAGCGCCGAAGGAGCAACCGCCCCGGAAACTCTCAGGCAAAGGGACCGGTCACACGCATTTATCTCTGAAGAGCTGCTGGCGCATTCGTCCGCCAGTGCACCGAAGGAGCAAACGGTCCGCGCCCAGCGGCACTGTGAATCTCTCAGGTCCAAAAACAGAGGGGGCGCTCTAGACACGCGGCTTGCGTGTTTGGCGCTCAACCCCTCGACGTTTTTGAAAGTTCTGTTCCTATGAAAACAATCGCAGTCATTGGTGGCGGTATCACCGGCGTGACCACCGCCTACGCCTTGGTCAAACGCGGCTTTGCCGTGACCCTGTTTGAACGCCATCGCTACGCCGCCATGGAAACTTCGTTTGCCAACGGCGGTCAGCTCTCGGCTTCCAATGCCGAGGTTTGGACCCATTGGTCCACCATCCTCAAAGGCTTGAAGTGGATGCTCAAAAGCGATGCCCCGTTGTTGGTCAACCCAGCACCGACTTGGCACAAGTTGTCGTGGTTTGCCGAATTCATCGCGGCCATGCCCCATTACGAACGCAACACCGTTGAGACCGCGCGCTTGGCCGTGGCCGCGCGTCAACACTTGTTTGCGTGGGCGCAAGAAGAGGGCATTGACTTTGACCTGAAGAAGGAAGGCATCCTGCACATCTACCGTGACAAAAAAGGCTTTGACCACGCTGGCAAAGTGTCAGCGTTGTTGGCCAAAGGCGGCTTGCCCCGTCGCGCTGTGACGCCTGAGGAAATGAAAGCCATCGAGCCCACGTTGGCAGGCACTTACTACGGTGGCTACTTCACCGAGAGCGATTCCACGGGTGACATCCATAAATTCACCAACGGCTTGGCAGCGGCAGCGTCACGTTTGGGCGTGCGCACCTTGTACGGCCAAAATGTGACCTCGGTCCAAACCAATGGTCACCAAGCCGTGATCACCGTTGCGCAAGAAGATGCGTCGCCTTGCGTGCACACCTTCGATGGCGTGGTGGTGTGCGCCGGTGTGGCCAGTCGCGACTTTGCGGCGCAGCTGGGCGACCGCGTCAACATCTATCCCGTCAAGGGCTATTCCATCACCGTCAACTTGACCGATGCCGACAGCCAAATGGGGGCGCCCACGGTGAGTTTGTTGGACGACGAAACGAAGCTTGTCACCAGCCGTTTGGGTGTGGACCGTTTTCGTGTGGCCGGCACAGCCGAGTTCAACGGCGTGGACCGCGACATTCGGGCCGACCGCATTCGCCCGCTGATTGCATGGGTGGAGCAATGCTTCCCGCGCATCAATACCCGCTCGGTGGTTCCCTGGGCTGGCTTGCGCCCCATGATGCCCAACATGATGCCGCGCGTGGGCCGTGGCAAAGCGGCCAACGTGTTCTACAACACCGGCCATGGCCACTTGGGCTGGACCTTGTCCGCCATCACTGCCGACATGGTGGGCCATGTGGTGGCCGAGTCGTCGCAAACGGTGCACGTCGCCGGTACCTTGCAGACGGCGTGATGGGCTAGATGCCTCCTGACAAGCCCCGCCTCGGTGTGGGGCTTGCTAGGGTTTCTCCGAGATCTGCCGGCTGTTCTTGGCGACAAATTTTGTATACACTTCGTGTCACCTGTCGCAGCGGAGCAGACCTTGTCAAACCTAGGCCTTGTTCGCGACCCTCGTGTCATTCACAGCGCCCGCAGTGGTGAATGGCAGCTCTGAACCAAGTGACTGAGGTCTCGACATGGACGCATACTTTTTAGACTGGGCCAACCTGCTGCTGCGCTGGGTGCACGTCATCACCGCCATTGCGTGGATTGGCTCATCGTTCTACTTTGTCTTCTTAGACAACAACCTCATCAAACCCAATTCACCCGACCTGCTGGAAAAAGGCGTGGACGGTGCTATGTGGGCGGTGCACGGTGGTGGTTTCTACAACCCCCAAAAATACATGGTGGCACCCAAGAAGATCCACACCAAGTTGCACTGGTTCTATTGGGAAAGCTATTCCACTTGGCTCACGGGCTTTGGTTTGTTCACCGTGCTGTACCTGTGGAACGCCGGCACATTCTTGATCGACAAGTCGTTGATGGACTGGTCGCCCGCTGCTGCCATCAGCGCGGCACTGGGTTTCTTGGTAGCGTTTTGGTTGATCTACGACGCGGTGTGCCGCGTGTTTGGTTTCCGTGAAAACGGTGAACGCATCGTCGCGCTCACCATGATCGTGGTGGTGGCTTTTGCCTCGTGGCTGTCATGCCATTTGTTCGCCGGTCGCGCCGCCTTCTTGTTGGTGGGGGCGATGATCGCCACCGCCATGAGTGCCAACGTGTTCTTCTGGATCATCCCGGGCCAACGCAAAGTGGTGGCGGCCATGACCTCGGGTGTGGCCATGGATCCCAAAGAATTGGCCATGCATGGCAAGCGCGGCAAGCAACGCAGTGTGCACAACACTTACTTCACCTTGCCCGTCATCTTTGCGATGCTGAGCAACCACTACAGCTTTCTCTACACGCACGAAAACCACTGGGTCATTTTGGTGATGATGATGTTGGCGGGTGCCTTGATTCGCCAGTTCTTTGTGCAACGCCACGGCTACCACTTGGGGCGCGCCAAAAACCCGCTGCCATTTGCCATTGCAGGCGTGGTGATGTTGCTGAGCGTGATTGTGTGGATGCGTCCGGCGCCTTCTGCAACGCCTACCACCAGCAACACGCCCGCGACCTTTGCTGAAGTGAATGCGGTGTTCGCGCAGCGTTGCCACAGCTGCCACGGCGCACAAGTGCAAATGAAAAACGTGCGCTTTGATACGGTGGAGGGCGTGAAGCAGCATGCCTTGGGCATCTACCAACAAGCGGTGGTGACCAAGCAAATGCCAATGAACAACGCCACTGGCATCACCGAGGCGGAGCGTACGCTGATCAAGCGTTGGTACGAAGCTGGCGCAGCGCTGCCTTAACGGGCCTGGTGACAAAGTCGCTGGCTATACTGCCGCGACTTTGATTGATTGCATAGGCTTTGTATGAAATTGCGTGAATGGTTGGCAATGGCTGGCGCCGTGTTCGCCGTGACTGCGCAAGCAGGCGAGGTGCCCGTGGCGGTGGCGGCCAACTTCACCGCGCCCATGCAGAAAATCGCGCAAGCATTTGAGCAAGACACCGGGCACAAAGCGCAGCTCGCGTTTGGCGCCACGGGTAAGTTCTACGCGCAAATGAAGAACGGTGCACCGTTTGCCGTGTTGTTGGCCGCCGATGACGAAACCCCCGCACGCTTAGAACAAGAAGGCCTCGCCGTGGCGGGGACGCGCTTCACCTATGCCACAGGGCGTTTGGCCTTATGGAGCAAACAACCCAACGTGGTGGATGACAAAGGCGAAGTGCTACGCAGCAACCGTTTTGAAAAGTTAGCCATCGCCGACCCCAAGCTCGCGCCCTACGGCGCAGCAGCGATGGAGGTGATCCACAAGTTGGGCGTGCACGGCACGGTTGCGCCAAAGTTGGTTCAAGGCGAAAGCATCGGCCAGACTTACCAGTTCGTCAGTACCGAAAATGCCCAGCTCGGTTTTGTGGCCTTGTCGCAAATCTCGGTGGACGGCCGCATCACCCAAGGCTCGGCATGGGTTGTGCCGCAAAACTTGCACACACCGCTCAAACAAGATGCCGTGCTGCTGAATGCGGGCAAAGACAACGCAGCTGCACACGCACTGCTGAAATACCTGCAAGGCGACAAAGCCAAAGCCATCATCACCCGCTACGGCTATGCCTTGTAAAGTGTGGGCATGCATTTAAGCGTCGAAGATTTCCAAGCCATCACGCTGACGTTGCAGTTGGCCAGCGTCACCACCGTGTTGCTGCTGTTGCTGGCTACGCCCGTGGCGTGGTGGCTGGCGCATACCCGTTCGGCTTGGCGTGCGCCTGTGGCCGCAGTGGTGGCACTGCCGTTGGTGTTGCCACCCACCGTGTTGGGTTTTTATTTGTTGGTGGCCTTGGGCCCCAACGGACCCATTGGTTATTTCACACAGTGGGCAGGGTGGGGCACACTGGCGTTTGGTTTTTGGGGTTTGGTGCTGGGCTCCATCGTTTACTCTTTGCCGTTCGCGGTGCAGCCTTTGGTGAATGCATTTGAAGCCATGGGCTCGCGCCCCATGGAGGTCGCCGCCACTTTGCGGGCCAGCCCATGGGATGCGTTTTTCACTGTGGCCGTGCCGCTGGCCAAGCCCGGTTTCGTCATGGCCGCCATGCTGAGCTTCGCGCACACCGTGGGTGAGTTTGGCGTGGTGCTGATGATTGGCGGCAACATCCCTGACAAAACGCGCGTCGTGTCCACCCAAATTTACGGCCACGTGGAAGCGATGGAATATTCGCAGGCACACGGCTTGGCGGGGGTGATGTTGGTGTTCGCGTTCGTGGTGTTGTTAGGGCTGTCTTGGTTCA